>NZ_JBWKKP010000027.1:0-122371 GCF_056431485.1 Streptomyces sp. NPDC045899 | reverse complement strand
TCACCGGCTCCTCCGGGCTTTTCCCTTCGGTCTTTCGTGTTTCCAACCTTACCAGATCCGTTTTCCGTTCCGTTTCCGGTCCGAATTCCGTTTCCAGTGGCCGTTGGAGGGCCTTTGCCTTTCGGCTGCCTTTCGGCGTGTTTTGACTTTAGCAGACTCGCTCGGGCCGACCTAATCGGCTCTTGCGTTACCCACGGGGTCAAAAGTGTCCGCCGGAATTCCATTCATGGATATCACGGACGGACGATTGAGATGCCAACGGCTGCTGACGGGCATACCCTGCTCTTCGCAACCGTTAAAATCTACCTCCCCATGCCACCCGTGTCAACAGGTTTCGGGGAGATGCACACCGTAGCAGCTCAGCAGGGGTGGATGCACATCCGCCGGCCCATGGGCCGGAGCCCCGCCCCACCCCGCTTGTCCCGGGTCGGGCAGCGTCAGGCCACGAAGCCGGACGGCGGGCTCTCCAGCTCCTCCAGCTCGATGCCGGGAGCGGACAGCACCACGTCTCCCGCGAGGTGGACCGTGTGCTGTTCCCCGGTGTCCACCTCGGCGACCTGGTACTCGTCCACGGTCAGCGGGCCGGTGTCGGTGGTGTGCTCGGTCCGGCCGGTGAGCGCCCAGGACTGGTCGAGTGTGCGCGGGGCGAGCACCGGATCGGTCAGGGCGACCAGCCGGACGCGGGTCGCCGGAGCCCCGGGGACGAGCCGCAGCAGCCGGGAGACCGCGACGAGGAAGGCCGGGGAGGCGCCGGTGAAACCGTGGGCGGCGACATTGCCCTCGGTGGCGTGCTCTCCGGTCGGGTCCATCCGGACCCAGGTCACCCCGTCCAGTGCGGCGCCCCGCACCTGCCAGCTCGCGGCGTGCAGCTCCAGCCGGAGCGGGCGGCCGAGCTCGTCGAGGGTGAGGTCCACGGATCCGGCGTGATCGCCCGAGGGCGCGGTGCGCTGAGCGACGTAACGCCAGCCACTGGGGCCCGGTGCGCACTGGAAGTGCTCCTCACCGAGGGGCGTGCCGTCGTGCGGATCGTGGAGGGAGTAGCGGCCGCGGGGCATGGTGTGGTCCTTGGCGGAACGCGGGCCGCCGCCCGGTCGCCACGGGGACGCCGGGCGGGCCCTGTGGCCCCCGCCGCGGAGGCGGGGGCCGGTGACCGGTCCGCACCGCTGTGCGGATGCGGACCGGTGCGGGCGGATCAGTAGCGGTAGTGGTCCGGCTTGTACGGGCCCTCGACCGGGACGCCGATGTACGACGCCTGCTCCGGGCGGAGCGTGGTGAGCTTGACGCCGAGGGCGTCCAGGTGCAGCCGGGCCACCTTCTCGTCCAGGTGCTTGGGCAGCACGTAGACGTCGGTCGGGTACGACTCCGGCTTCGTGAACAGCTCGATCTGGGCGATCGTCTGGTTCGCGAAGGAGTTGGACATCACGAACGACGGGTGGCCCGTGGCGTTGCCCAGGTTCAGCAGCCGGCCCTCGGACAGCACGATGATGGTCTTGCCCTCGGGGAAGGTCCAGGTGTGGACCTGCGGCTTGACCTCGTCCTTGACGATGCCCGGGAGCGCGGCGAGACCGGCCATGTCGATCTCGTTGTCGAAGTGGCCGATGTTCCCGACGATCGCCTGGTGCTTCATCCGGGCCATGTCGGAGGCCAGGATGATGTCCTTGTTGCCGGTCGTGGTGATGAAGATGTCGGCCGTCTCCACCACGTCCTCGAGGGTGGCGACCTGGTAGCCGTCCATCGCCGCCTGGAGCGCGCAGATCGGGTCGATCTCGGTGATGATCACCCGGGCGCCCTGGCCGCGCAGCGACTCGGCGCAGCCCTTGCCCACATCGCCGTAGCCGAAGACGACCGCGACCTTGCCGCCGATCAGGACGTCGGTGGCGCGGTTGATGCCGTCGATCAGGGAGTGGCGGCAGCCGTACTTGTTGTCGAACTTCGACTTGGTCACCGCGTCGTTGACGTTGATCGCCGGGAAGAGCAGCGAACCGTCGCGCTGCATCTCGTAGAGGCGGTGGACACCGGTGGTGGTCTCCTCGGTGACGCCGCGGATCTCGGAGGCCAGCTGGGTCCACTTCTGCGGGGCCTCGGCGATGGTGCGGTTGAGCAGTTCGAGGATGACCCGGTGCTCCTCGTTCTCCGCGGTGGAGACGTCCGGGGCGGCACCCGCCTTCTCGTACTCGACGCCCTTGTGCACCAGGAGGGTGGCGTCACCGCCGTCGTCCAGGATCATGTTCGGGCCGCCGGTGGGGGTGCCCGGCCAGGTCAGCGCCTGCTCGGTGCACCACCAGTACTCCTCCAGCGTCTCGCCCTTCCAGGCGAAGACCGGGATGCCCTGCGGGTTCTCCGGGGTGCCGTTCGGGCCGACGGCGATGGCGGCGGCCGCGTGGTCCTGGGTCGAGAAGATGTTGCAGGAGGCCCACCGGACCTCGGCGCCGAGCGAGACCAGGGTCTCGATCAGGACCGCCGTCTGCACCGTCATGTGCAGCGAGCCGGTGATTCGCGCGCCCGCCAGCGGCTGCGAGGCGGCGTACTCCTCGCGGATCGCCATCAGACCGGGCATCTCGTGCTCGGCGAGGGTGATCTCCTTGCGGCCGAAGGCGGCCAGGGACAGGTCGGCGACCTTGAAGTCCTGACCGGATACGGCTGTCGTCATGGTTGCTGCTCCTCATCGGAAGTCGATCGGTTGCGAGCGAGAGTTTTCGGCTGGGCATGCGAGTCGACGGACAGGGGGTGTCGGCGTCACGAGGCCGGACACACCTGTCCCCTGGATTCGCACTGCGCAGTCCGTCGGAGGCCCTCTCTCCCTCGGCCGGTCCGCGGAACGGACCGCCCGACCGCCATCAGCAGCGACGTCTGGCTCGGTCACGAATCTACACCGATCAGCGCGGTGAGCCCCAGCCCGCACGGGCGTTCTTCGGCCGCGGATCCGGCGAGGGCGGTGTACCCGGCCGGGTGACCGGCCTCTTTGCTCCCGTCCACATCTGTTGCAGGATGCCGCGAGCACGGGGACGCTTGCACATTCCCGCGCCCGCTCGAACGCCGTAAGGAGAACGACGTGACCAGTACAGCCGAACCCCCGAGCGGTGCCGGGGCCAGAGGTCCGGGGCTCAAGCTGCTCGCGGTGACCGCCTGTCCGACGGGCATCGCCCACACCTATATGGCCGCCGAGAAGCTGGCCCGGGCCGCGGAGTCGCTCGGCCATAGCATGAAGGTCGAGACCCAGGGATCCATCGGGGCCGAGAACGTACTGTCTGACAACGATGTCAGAGAGGCGGACGGCATCATCATCGCCGCCGACAAGGACGTCGACCGCAGCCGGTTCGCGGGTAAGCGGGTGCTGGTCGTCGGGGTCGCCGAGGGCATCCACCACCCGGAGCGGCTGATCGAGCGGGTGCGCAGCGCGCCGGTCCACCAGGGCGAGGGCGACGGCAACGGTGACGGCAAGGGGACGTCCGGAGCGGCGGGCCGGGCGTCCGGTGGCTCCGGCGGCACGGGGCGCGGCGTCACCTATAAGGCGCTCATGAACGGCGTCTCGTACATGATCCCGTTCGTCGTGGTCGGCGGACTGCTGATCGCGGTCTCGCTCGCGCTGGGCGGTGACACGACGTCCAAGGGGATCGTCATCCCCGACGACTCCTTCTGGAAGTCGGTCAACGACATCGGCGTCATCGGCTTCCAGCTGATGATCCCGATCCTGTCCGGCTATATCGCCTACGCGATCGCCGACCGGCCCGCGCTGGTGCCGGGCATGGTGGGCGGCTGGATCGCCGCCCACGGTGAGCTGTACGACAGCGAGGCGGGCGCCGGGTTCATCGGGGCGATCGTCACCGGCTTCCTCGCCGGTTATCTGGTGCGGTGGATCAAGAAGGTCAAGGTCCCCAAGTTCGTCCAGCCGATCATGCCGATCATCGTGATCCCAATCGTGGCGACCACGGCGCTCGGACTCTTCTTCATCTATGTGCTCGGCGAACCGATCGCCTGGGTCTTCGAGCACCTCACCGACTGGCTGGGCGGACTGACCGGCACCAGCGCGGCGCTGCTCGGGATCATCCTCGGACTGATGATCGCGTTCGATATGGGCGGGCCGGTCAACAAGACGGCGTTCCTCTTCGGCGCCGGGCTGGTCTCCAAGAACCCCGAGGTCATGGGCATGTGTGCGGCGGCCATTCCGGTTCCGCCGCTGGGCCAGGGACTGGCCACGCTGATCCGTCGCCGGATGTTCGACGACCAGGAGCGGGAGACCGGGCTCGCGGCGCTGTTCATGGGCTTCTTCGGGATCACCGAGGGCGCGATCCCGTTCGCGGCGGCGCGTCCGGCCCGGGTCATCCCGGCGAACATGCTCGGCGGCGCGGTCGCCGGTGCCATAGCGGGACTGGCGTCCGTCGAGGACAACGTGCCGCACGGCGGGCCGATCGTGGCGGTGCTGGGCGCGGTCGACGGTGTGGCGATGTTCTTCGTCGCCGTGATCGTCGGTACGGCGGTCACCGGGCTGGGGACGATCGCGCTGATGTCCCTGGGCCGGGACACGGGTGCCGGCGCGGGCGGCGGCGTCGGGGTGGGCGGGCGCGTTCCCGTGCCCGCCTCTGCCGGGGAAGCGGTCGCGGCAGGGGTGGCCGACCGTGGGCGCGTGGGCGCCGCCGTGGCGGTCGGGGCGAATGCGGATCCGGTCGCGACCGCCGTGAAGGATGGTGCGGGCCTTGGCGCCGTCCCCGCGCAGAAGTCCCCGCCGAAGGGCGGGACCGCGTCCGGGGGCGGAGGCGGGGCGGACGACCACGTCGGCTCCGGCGGGGCGGGCCGGACACCGGTCGGCAGCGTTGCCGACGCCGCAGACGGAAGTGGCTCCGGCGGCGACGCCGGGGCGGGCGGGACACCGGGCGGCGGCGACGCCGAGACCGCGAGCGGGAGTGATTCTGGCAGCGACGTCGGGGCGGGCGGGACACCGGGCACCGGCGACGCCGCTTCGGCCGCGACCCGCGGGACGGCGGGCTCCGGCGGCGGGTCGGTGTTGTCCGGCTATCTCACCGAGCGGACGGTCGCCGAGCGGCTGACCGCCGACGGCAAGGACGCCGCCATCCGCGCGATGGCCGCCCTGCTCACCGGTACCGGCCAGGTCACCGACGCGGACGGGCTGGTCACGGCCGCGCTCGCTCGTGAGGAGCAGGGCACCACCGGTCTCGGTGAGGAGATCGCGATCCCGCACGCCAAGACGGACGCGGTGACCGCTCCGCTCGTGGGGTTCGCCCGGTCCGAGGAAGGCGTGGAATGGGGTGCTCCGGACGGCACCAAGGCCCGGCTGATCTTCATGATCGCGGTGCCGGAGGCCGCCGCGGGCGATGAGCACCTGCGGATCCTGGCCCTGCTGTCGCGGAAGCTGATGTCCCCGGAATTCCGGGAACGGCTGCTCACCGCTCCGGACAAGCCGTCGATCCTGGGGATCCTGGGCGAGATCCAGTAGCTCCACGCCCCGCGCCGCCCCCGGATTGCCCGGGACACGCGAACGGCCTTCCGGACCGGTGTGGTCCGGAAGGCCGTCGGCCGTCCTCGCGGCCGAAGGCGGCCAGGACGGCCGGGCGGCGAGGACGGGAGGGTCAGGCGGAGGTGCGGAGGATGTCCGGCTCCAGGTAGATCACCCGGGCGATGGGCACCGCCTCGCGGATCCGTGCCTCGGCCGCGTCGATGGCCCGGGCCACCTCCGCCGCCATGTCGTCGTGCTGCACCGCGATCTTGGCGGCGACCAGCAGCTCCTCGGGGCCGAGGTGGAGCGTCCGCATGTGGATCAGGCTGGTGACGGTCTCACCGTCGACCAGCGCCTCGCGGATCCTCGCGACCTGGTCGGCGTCGGCCGCCTCCCCGAGCAGCAGCGACTTGGTCTCGGCCGCGAGCACCAGGGCGATGACGACGAGAAGGACACCGATGCACATGGTGCCGATGCCGTCCCAGACGCTGTCGCCGGTCGCCAGGGTGAGCCCGACGCCGCCGAGCGCGAGGAACAGACCGACCAGCGCACCGAGGTCCTCCAGGAGGACGACGGGCAGCTCGGGCGCCTTGGCCCGGCGGACGAACTGCGACCAGGTGAGCTTGCCGCGGACCTCGTTGGACTCCTTGATGGCCGTACGGAACGAGAAGCTCTCCGCGATGATCGCGAACACCAGCACCCCGACCGGCCAGTACCAGTTCTCCAGCTCATGCGGGTGCTTGATCTTCTCGTAGCCCTCGTACAGCGCGAAGACACCACCGATGGTGAACAGCACGATGGAGACGAGGAAGCCGTAGATGTAGCGCTCTCGGCCGAAGCCGAAGGGGTGCTCGGGGGTGGCCTCGCGCTTGGCCTTCTTGCCGCCGAGCAGCAGCAGTCCCTGGTTGCCCGAGTCGGCCAGCGAGTGCACGCCTTCGGCGAGCATCGACGACGAGCCGCTGAAGGCGAACGCCACGAACTTTGCTGCGGCGATGGCCAGGTTTGCGCCCAGCGCGGCAACGATCGCCTTGGTTCCGCCAGATGCACTCATATGTGCTGGATGTCCCTTCCGCCTGAAGGCAGTTTTGCCCGTGCTTTACTGCGTCGGCGGGCCATTGTTCCAGCCGTTCACGCGAGCGGTACCTCAGGCGACCAGTGTGGCCCGGAACACAGTCCCCTCACCGGTCAGTGCGATCCGTTCGCCCGCGCGGACGAATGCCGACTCGCCGCGCGCCAGGCGCAGTTCACCGGCCGTGTCGCCCTCCGCCCCGCCGCGCAGGGTGATCGCGCCCGAGACGCAGAGCAGGACCTGCGGGGTGGCGGCGGACAGGGCGCGCGGCTCGGCGCCCTCCGCGAGCACGTAGCGCGACAGCCGGAACTCGTCGATCGGCGTCGCGTACAGCTCCTCGCCGGAGGAATCGGCCTCCGGGCGCAGTACGCCGGGGGCCTCGCTCTCGAAGCGGACCACCCGCAGCAGCTCCGGGACGTCGACGTGCTTGGGGGTCAGACCGCAGCGCAGCACATTGTCGGAGTTGGCCATGATCTCGACGCCCATCCCGTCGAGGTAGGCGTGCGGCACCCCCGCGCCGAGGTAGAGCGCCTCGCCCGGCTGGAGCCGGACGAAGTTGAGCAGCATCGACGCGATCACACCGGGGTCGCCCGGGAAGTGGCGGGCCAGTGAGGCGTACGCCGCGTACGCCGGGGCGTGCGGGCCGTCGAGCGCGCTGAGCCGTTCCGCCGCGAGGGCGGCCTGGTGCACGGTCTCGGCCATCGCCTCCGGGTCGGCGGTCAGCACGGCGGTGAGCACCTCGCGCAGCGCGTGCGACTCCGGGTGGGCGTGCAGGATGTCGACGTACGGCTTGAGGGAGTCGACCTCCAGCGCGGCCAGCAGTTCGGCGGTCTCATCCGGGTCCCGGAAGCCGCACATCCCGTCGAACGGCGTCAGTGCGCATATCAATTCGGGCTTGTGGTTGGTGTCCTTGTAGTTGCGGTGCGGGGCATCGACCGGAACACCGCGTTCCTCCTCGGCCGCGAACCCCTCCCCCGCCTGGGTCAGATCCGGGTGCACCTGGAGGGAGAGCGGGGAGGCGGAGGCGAGCACCTTCAGCAGGAACGGCAGCCGCGGCCCGAAACGGCCCACGGCGGCGGCGCCCAGCTCACCCTCCGGATCGGCCGCGATCACCTCCGAGAGCGCGACCGCGCCCGTGCCCCGGTCGACCCGGGACGGCGCCCCCGGGTGCGCCCCCATCCACAGCTCGGCCTGCGGCTCACCGGTCGGCCTGACCCCCAGCAGCTCGGGGATGGCGGTGGTGGAGCCCCATGCGTAGGGGCGCACGGTGTTGACGAGGCGGTCCATGTGGTGTCGTTCCTGACTGCTGCGAAGGGATCCGGTGGCGGACGGGACGGTGCCGGACGGCGGCGGCGACCCGTTCGCGCGTTACGGCCTCATGATCTGTCGGCGGAAGCGAGCGCGAGGTAAACGGCGGCGAAATCCGTGATGGCGAGAAGCTCAGCGGCGCTCTCCAGCAGGCTGCTGCCCTCGGCCGGTTCGAGCTCGCTGAACGCCGTGTCATGGGCGAGCGCCAGCTCCCGGGCGTTCGGCACGGCCGAGACCTGGTTCACCGGCTCCTCGTGGAGCAGCACGATCCGGGCCCGCAGCGCCTCGGGCTCGTCGACCCGGTCGCGGAAGAAGTCGTCGGGGTCGGCACCGCCCGCGAACGACCCGGCCAGCAGCGTGCCGTGGGCGGCCAGCGCCCCCGGCAGCTCGGAGACCAGCGCGGGCCGCCCGGCGAGCGCCGCGATCAGCCCGGCGAAGCGCCGTCCGGTCGCGGCCGCGAGCGGGCCCTCGGTCCACAGCAGCGGCAGCGCGCCGGCCAGCTCGGCCGCGAGCGTCTTGGCCGGGTTGGTGTAGGTGGCGATCGCCGGGCCGCAGCGCTCGGCGACCTTGTCCAGCCGGTCGGCGACCTGCTGGAGCGCCGCGGGCGGCGCGGACACCAGGCCGATCCGGTCCACGAGCACCAGCAGCGGGGTGAGCAGCGCCCAGAGCGTGCCGGGCAGGGCCGGGCCGGTCACCTCGTCGGGTGCGGTGCCCGGCGGTTCGGTGTGCTGGTGCTGCGGGACGGCGGTGGTGTCGTGCGGCGGGGGCTCACCGATGGCGCCCTCGGGCGGCGCGCCCTCCGGCCGCGGGGGCTGCGGGGCGTCCCCGCCCTCGTCGCCGGCGTACGGACTCGTGGTGGACGGGCCGGTGGCGTACGGGTTGGTGGTGTACGGGGCCGAGGAGTTGGAACTCGCGGCCAGCGGCACCATCAGACCGCGCGCCTGCGCGACCGCGTCCGCCAGCGGTGAGTGGCCCGGCGCGACGGAGACGAGCGCGCAGCCCCGCCGGTACGCCTGCTCCACCAGCAGCGGCAGCCCCGGTTCCGTACCGTCCGGGGTCGCGATCACCAGCAGGTCCAGCGGGCCCGCCCAGCCGGGCAGGGTCCAGCGCAGTGCGCCCGGCGCGGGCGCGACCCCGGTGGGGGCGATCAGACTCACCGGGCAGTTGCCGCCGCTGAGCGCGCCGAGCAGGTCGGCGGTGCAACTCCCGGCCGCCCCGGGCCCCGCGACCAGGACCGTGCGCGGTCTGCCGTCCGGTTTGAGATCCCCCACCCCGGCCTCGGCGGCGTGCCGGGCGGCGGTACGGACCCGCGCCCCGGATTCGGCGGCTGCGCGGAGCAGTCCCCGGGTGTCGGCCCGTGCGAGGGCCTCCGGGGCATCCAGGAGGGATTCGTCGAGCATGGTGCTTCGGCCTCCGATCGCCGGTGGCGGGGCGGTACCGAGGGACCGCGGGCGTGACGGGACTGGGCTGACTGCGGCGCGGTCGGGGCGCCGCCGGGGCCTGCCGTCAGGCGGGGCGGCGCGCCTCGTCGACGAGCAGCACGGGGATGCCGTCCCGGACCGGGTACGCGAGCGCGCACCCCTCGCCCGTGCACACCAGCTCGGGGTTCTCCGGGGTCTGCTCCTCACGCAGCGGGGCGTGGCACGCCGGGCAGGCGAGGATCTCCAGGAGACCGGCTTCGAGCGGCATGGGATGTCCCTTCGGGTGTGGGTCCGGCCGGATACGACTCCGGCGTGGTCAGCGTACCGCCGGGCGGCCCCCCGGCGGGGACGGCCGCCCCGCCGGAACCGGACGGCCCGGCCCCGCCGCCCGGGCACCCGGCGGACGGGGCCCGGCGCGGCGGGGGAAGGGTCAGGCGCGGACGAGGGCGAGGACCTCGTCGCGGACGCGGTCGGCGGTCTCGGTGTCGCGGGCCTCGACGTTGAGCCGCAGCAGGGGCTCGGTGTTGGAGGGGCGGAGGTTGAACCACCAGTCGGCGGCGGTGACCGTCAGCCCGTCCAGCTCGTCGAGGGTGACGCCCTCGCGGCCCTCGTACGCGGCCCTGACCGCCTCGGCGCGTGCGGTCTGGTCGGCGACGGTGCTGTTGATCTCGCCGGAGGCGGCGTAGCGGTCGTACTGCCCGACCAGCTCGGACAGCGGTCCGTCCTGGCCGCCGAGGGCGGCCAGCACGTGCAGCGCGGCGAGCATGCCGGTGTCGGCGTTCCAGAAGTCCCGGAAGTAGTAGTGCGCGGAGTGCTCACCGCCGAAGATCGCACCGCTGCGGGCCATTTCGGCCTTGATGAAGGAGTGGCCCACCCGGGTGCGGACGGGGGTGCCGCCGTTCTCCTTGACGACCTCGGGGACCGACCACGAGGTGATGCAGTTGTGGATGATCGTTCCGCCCGGGTGCTTGGCCAGCTCCCGGGCGGCGACCAGGGCGGTGATGGCGGAGGGCGACACCGGCTCGCCGCGCTCGTCGACCACGAAGCAGCGGTCGGCGTCGCCGTCGAAGGCGAGGCCGATGTCGGCGCCGGTCTCCCGGACCCGGGCCTGGAGGTCGACGATGTTCTTGGGGTCGAGGGGGTTGGCCTCGTGGTGGGGGAAGGTGCCGTCCAGCTCGAAGTAGAGGGCGTCCAGGTCGAGCGGGAGGCCGTCGAAGACGGTGGGGACGGTGTGGCCGCCCATGCCGTTGCCCGCGTCCACGACGACCTTCAGCGGCCGGATGGCGGTGAGGTCGACCAGCGAACGCAGATGGGCGGCGTAGTCGGCCAGCACGTCCTGCTGGGTGATGGTGCCGGGCCGGGCGGCGGGCTCGGGCGCGCCGTTCGCGGCCCATCCCTCCACCAGCGAGCGGATCTCGGCGAGGCCGGAGTCCTGGCCGACCGGGGCGGCGCCCGCACGGCACATCTTGATGCCGTTGTACTGCGCGGGGTTGTGGCTGGCGGTGAACATCGCGCCGGGCAGGCCGAGATGGCCGCTGGCGAAGTACAGCTCGTCGGTCGAGCAGAGCCCGATCTCGGTGACGTCCACGCCGAGGGAGGCGGCGCCGCGGGCGAAGGCCCGCGACAGACCGGGCGAGGAGGGGCGCATGTCATGGCCGATGACGATCGCGTTCGCCTCGGTCACCCGGGCGAACGCCGCGCCGAAGAGTTCGGCGAGCGGTTCGTCCCACTGGTCCGGGACCACACCGCGCACGTCATACGCCTTCACGATCTGCGACAAGTCGGGCACAGCCAACCCCTTCTCGAGGTCTACTTGGAGGTCTCCACGGACCTCAGAACCTACCCGGAGGACTCCCGCGGCCACCACGAGGCCGATCGTGCGGCGCGGCACGCGGCGGAGGGCGGGGACGGACTGACGCCTCGTCGGGCTTCGCATCCGGGAACGCGGGGGCGGGCCGGTGCGGAGCGGACGGGGGTCAGGAGTCGGGTGAGCGCAGCACCCGCAGATGGCCCCGGCGCGGCACCTCGCGCGGATCGCCCTCGCGGCCGCCCTGTCCGCCGCCCCCGGACGGTCCGGAGCCGCCGACCGCGCCCGCGGCGCGCTCATGCGGCCGGGCGGCCTCACGCACCGCGTTGGCCAGGGCTTCGAGGTCATCGCTGCTGGGCCGGGGCGGACCGGTGTCGACGGCGAGCCGGACGACCTCCCAGCCGCGGGGTGCGGTGAGCCGCTCCGAGTGCTCGGAACAGAGGTCGTAGCAGTGGGGTTCGGCGTAGGTGGCCAGCGGCCCAAGGACCGCGGTCGAGTCCGCGTAGACGTACGTCAGCGTCGCGACGGCGGGGCGGCCGCAGGCGGTGCGCGAACAGCGACGTACAGGGCTCACGACGTTGGACGGTACCGCACTCTTGAGCGGGCCGCGACGACTCTCCACCAGCTCACTCCGCCGTGTCGTCCTGGTTCGCCCCGTGCACCCCATACGTGAACTTACTGGCTGACCAGCGGCTCCGTCCGGCGGAACGGGAGCCGCCGCCACTGATTCCGGTCAGCACACGCATGGAGAGGAGTCAGTCTGAGTCAAGGAAGCGAATCAAGAGACGTCCGTTTCTGGACGCAACCATGGCTGGAATGCTCATTTGGCGACATGCGCCAAGGCTGTCCGGGAAGCGCATGCCGGCCGCCCCGCGGCGGCTACCCTCAGGAGTGATGACCAGGTCCGTACCGCCCCACCAGTCCGAGCCGCGCCCACGCCGCCGCGATCGGCACGGTCGGGGTATGCGCGGTCCGATCGCGCCGCCCCAGGTGCCCCTTTCGGTCAGCCGCGCCGAATCCTTCGTCGATCTCGTGCAGGACTCGGCCGAGCGGCTGGAGAGACGCTGGCCGCAGCTGTCGGGCGTGGACTTCACCGTGCTGGACGTACCCACCTCGGGCAACGGCGGCGGAACCGGCTCCGGCGGACAGGACGGATGGGACGAGGAGTCCGTTCCGCTCGGACGCTTCATCGCGGCCCGCGGGGACACGCCGGACCGGATCGTGATCTACCGCCGTCCGGTCGAGATCCGGGCCAAGAACCGGGACGAGCGGGCGCTGCTGGTCCACGAGGTCGTCGTGGAGCAGGTCGCGGAGCTGCTGGGGCTGGCCCCGGAATCGGTGGACCCGCGGTACGGGCAGGAGTAGCCCCGCCCGCCGGTCACTTCCCGCCGTCGTTCAGCACCGACAGGTCCTGCCGGGCGTCGGGGACCACCACGGTCCCGCCGTCGTCCGGCATCCCCTGGATCGTGAACATCGGCACGCCGTCCTGCGGCAGCGCCAGCATCCGGGAGGCGTGCACCGGACCGCCCGAGAGCCGCTCGACGGTCACCGCGTAGCCGCCCTTGCCCGAGGCCGGACGGGGCGGGGTGACGGAGGTGCTGGTGCCGCCCTTGACCGTGTACGTCTTGCCGGCGGGGGTGCCGCCGCCGCTCGCCGCCGACGCGGTCACCCGCACCCGCGCGGTGGCGCCGGGCGCCACCAGGGAGAGCGTCGAACCCTTGGCACGGTTGTCCGCCGCGGTGGCGGTCCGGTCGATCCGGGCCGTGGCCGGGATGAACGCCGACTCCTGGGCGCTCCCCTTGCCGCGGGTGACCCGCAGCCCGGCGACCACCGGTGTGGCCCGGCCCTCGCCGCCCTCGGGGGTGAGCAGCAGGGAGCCCGGTTCGCCCTTGGTCACGTCGCCGAGGTCGATCGCCGCCGTCATCCCGCTCTTGACGTGCAGGGACTCATGTCCGGCAGGGGTGATCGAACCGGTGCGTCCGGCCAGCCGCACCTTCAGGTCCGCGTCATCGGACCCGGGCGCGAAGACGACCAGGCGGACCGAGGTCGCGTCGGCCGGGACACCGGGGAGCACCACGCTGGTGGCGGGCTCCGCGGAGGCCGGGATCCAGTCGCCGCCGGTCTTCTCGTCGGCCGACTGCACGGCGGCGCCGACCCGCCCGGTGCGGGAGGTCACGCGGAGCGAGACATCGGCGGCCCGCTGGTCGGTGAGGGTGGAGAGCAGCACCGGCACGGTGGCGCGGGGCGGCACGGTGATCGACTCGTCGGTCGACGGCTTGAGCCGGCCGCGTACGCCGTAGAGCTTGAGGTCCACCTCGGCCGCGGTCTCGTCCGGGTTGGTCAGGTGGACGAAGTCCTGGCGGCCGCGGGCGGTGCTGGCGCCGGGGAACCAGAAGTCGGTGTCGGGCGCCGTACACGCGGTGCCCATGATCCCGCGTCCGCTGCCCGCCGCGATCGTGGTGGTCTGCTGGACGGTCCAGCCGGGGGCGAAGCGGCCGTCGGCGGTGCCGATGAGGGCGGGGGCGTCGGAGCGGTCGGTGTCGGTGGTGACCGGCTTGCCGGGCTGCTTCAGCGGCAGCACCGGGGTGCCGTCACCCCCTGCCGCGGTCCGCCGCTCGCCCTTGCCGTCCTTGCCGCCCTCGCGGTCCTTTCCGCCGTCGTCCCCGGCGCCCGGACCGGTCACGTCGTCGGACGGGCCCTGGGCGGGCAGCAGCGCGGCCGCCCCGTCCCCGCCGCCCGTCGCGGCCGTACCGCTCCGCCGCGGGGTGTACGCGGTGTAGGTGGTGCCGGCCACCTCCGAGGAGGTGGGCGTCGGGCACAGCAGGGTGGAGCGTTCGACGGGCATCCGGCCGGCCGCCTCGGCCGAGCCGTCGGCGCCGTCCGGGGAGCCGCCGGTGAGCGTGGCGACGCCGGTGACGGCGGCCAGCGCGGTGGCGGCGCCGATCAGGGACAGGGTGGTGCGGTTCATCGCTGCTGATCGCTCCCGTCGCGGCGGTCCTCGGGCCCGGCGCCGTCGTACGTCGTGTCGCCCTGCTGGGGGTACGTCCCGTCGGCATAGGGCCGCTGCTGGTCGTAGCCGTACGGATCGGCGTACGGGCCGCCCGCGTACGGATCGGCCGGGTACTGGCCCTCCCGGTACGCGGCGCCCTCGGGGTACGAAGCACCCTCCTGGTACCCGGCCGGATAGCCGGTCCCCTGGTAGCCGCCCTGGTACGGATCGCCCGGGTAGCCACCGCCCTGCTGGTACTCGCCGCCCTGCTGGTACGGGTCGCCCTGGTACGGCCCGCCCTCCGGGTACGTGCCGTACCCGGGCTCCGCGTACGGCCCGCCGTCCCACTGCTGTCCGTAGCCCTGCTGCTGCGGCACCGCGTAGGGGGCGCCCGCCGGGGGCTGCGAACCGTCGTAGGGATCGGTGGCGGGCGGCGGGGCGGCCGGGGGCGCGGGCGGCTGCGCGGGGATGGTCACGCCCTCCCCGGGCACGGGCCCGTCCTCGGGTCCGGGCCGTCCGTCCGCGTCCGCCGGTGCCTGCTGCGCGGCCTGCGCCTCGGCGGCGGCCCGCAGCCGCCGCGCCCGGCGCCCGTCACCCGCCAGGTCCTCGGCGGTGACGGCCGGTGCGGCCGCGGTGCCGTCCGCCTCCGGGAGGTCGTCGTCGACCCGGCGGCGGCGCCCCGGCAGCGCGAGCACCACCAGCACCACGGCCAGCAGGCCCTGCGCCCAGACCCATGCGCTGTGGGTCATCGGCGTGTCATAGGTGAGGTCCAGCCGGCCGCCGTTCGCGGGGAGTTCGAAGCCCTGCGCCCAGCCGTCGACGGTCTTCGCCGTCAGCGGGCGGCCGTCCAGCGTGGCCCGCCAGTCCGGCGCGGCCTTGTCGGCGATCCGCAGTACCCGTCCGGCCGTGCCGTCGGGCACCGTGGTGTGCGCCTCGACGGGGCCCGACGCGACGTGCACCGGCGCGCCCGCCGAACCGGGGGCCGCCGACGCGCCCTTGGCGGACCCGGCCGGGACGATGGAGACCCGCGAGACCCGCTGGTCGACCCGCCACAGGACACCGCCGTCCGCCTTGCTGAGCTGGGTGAGGCCCGGGGTCGCGTTCAGCACCCGCGTCATCCCGTCCGGGGCGCCCTTCTGGACGTAGACGTAGCGCACCGCGTAACCGCCGAGCTGACGGGTCTGGTCGGCGCCGGAGCCCGCGATCAGATGGGCCACCACACTGTCGAGCCGGGTGTCGCGGCCGCCCTCCGCGGCGAGTTCCGCGTCGCCGAGCCGGGCGCCGGAGCCGCGCACCAGGACGTAGTCGGCGCGGGCCGCACCGCCGCGGCCGCTGAGCACCAGCGTGCGGGCCTGGTCCTTGGTGGCGCTCTCGGCCGCCACGAACGCCGGGACCTGCGAGGGGTTGTGCCGTCCGACCGGACCGTCCGCACCGCCCGTCATCCAGACGACGGCGGCGTACAGCGGGGCGGCGGCCGAGGCGACGGCGATGAGCAGGGCCACCGGCTGGCGCCAGCCGAAGTTCTGCGCCGCGACACGCTCCCGCGCGCCCTCGGCGCCGACCACGGCCGCGGTCAGCAGTGCCAGACCGTAGACGAGGGTCGCGGGACCGGCCCAGGCCGAGCCGTTGGCCAGGGCCGCGAAGAGGAAGCCGGTGAGCGCCACGGTCCAGGCCGCCCCCACCACGAGCTGCCGCTCACCGCGCATCACGGCGGCCAGCGCGGCCAGCACGAAGCCGATCAGCAGCAGACTGCCGCCGCCGCCTGGGCCGCCGGGGCTGAGCGAGAGCAGGTCCAGGGCGGAGGCGGAGCCGCCATCCGCGTCGAGCCCGGCCTCCTGGAAGAAGCGGCCGGGGTCGGTGAGGAGCCCGAGCGACCAGGGCGCGAGCACCACCAGCGGGGTGCCCAGCACGGCCAGGAACCGCAGTCCGTACGCCAGCAGCAGCTCACGGCTGGTCAGGGCGCGCAGGACGAGCACACCGATGCCCAGGACCAGCGCGATCGGCCAGACGACCGGGGTGAACGCCATGGTGAAGGTGAGCAGCAGCGCGTAGGCCCACGCCGCGCGCCAGCCCGGCGGCCGCCCGCCGGTGCCGCCCGCCCGGAGTCCGGCGGCCGCCGCGG
Source organism: Streptomyces sp. NPDC045899 (assembly GCF_056431485.1). NCBI lineage: Bacteria > Bacillati > Actinomycetota > Actinomycetes > Kitasatosporales > Streptomycetaceae > Streptomyces > Streptomyces sp. NPDC045899. The sequence continues at coordinate 106,203 of NZ_JBWKKP010000027.1, read as the reverse complement.
CGGCCCGCGCCATCAGCGGCAGCAGGACGGCCAGGACGGCGGTGCCCAGCCGGCCCCCGGCGAGCGCGCCGGTGGCGGCCGGGAGGAAGGCGTACGCGACGCTGCCCCAGGCGCGCAGCAGCCGGGACTCGACCAGCGGCCGGGAGGCGAAGTACGCGATGAACCCGGCCAGCGGCACCGAGCACACCAGCAGCAGGGTCAGGGTGAATCCGGTGGAGCCCAGGAAGAGCGTCGCCAGGGCGGCCAGCGCCGCGAGATAGGGCGGGGCGGTCTGGGTGCCGCCGGTGCCGACCGGATGCCAGCCGTCCGCGTAGGCGCCCCAGAGGTCGGAGACCCGGTCGGGCGCCGGGAGCAGTCCGCCGCCCGACAGGGCACCGCCGCCGAACAGGTCCCGGCAGGCGACCAGCGAGACCACCAGCAGCACCACGAAGAGCATCGGACCCGGTTTGCGGGCGATCCGCTTGAGCCGGGCGAACTGCTCGACCTCCAGGAAGTCCGCGTCGTCGTCGCCCGGTCCGGACTCGACGGCGCCGTGCCGTCCGCCGGCGGACAGTTCGGGCTCCGAACGTCCGCCGACGTTGCTGGCGACCTGTTCCACGGTGGCCCGTACGGTCGCGCCGGGCGGCGGGAACAGCGGTCGCAGTTCGCCCTTGTCCAGCGTGGCGCGGCCCCTGCGCTTGCGGGCGGCGAGGATCCGCTCCGGCCGCAGCAGGGTGCCGAAGAGACCGGCGACCTCGTCCAGCGCCTGCCCCGGCACCTTGCCCACCAGATAGGCCAGGGTGCGCAGCAGGGTGCCGAGCAGCAGCCGCAGCATCACATACGGCAGCAGCGCGCCACGGGTGTTGACCAGCAGGGTGTAGACGGCCCCGGCCTTGTCGACGCGGTGGGGATTGGCCACCGACCGGCCCACGCAGTCGATGGGCCGCCGCTCGCGCGAGGACGCCTCGGCGTGGCGCAGCACCGCGTCCGGCGCCACCAGCACCTGGTGCCCGGCCTCGTGGGCGCGCCAGCACAGGTCGACGTCGTCCCGCATCAGGGGCAGCTTGGGGTCGAAGCCGCCGAGCCGCTCCCACACATCGCGGCGCACCAGCATGCCCGCGCTCGACACCGAGAGCACCGGGCGCACCTGGTCGTGCTGGCCCTGGTCCTGTTCGCGGCGCTCCAGTCCGGTCCAGCGGCGGCCGCTGCGGGCGATGCTGACGCCGACTTCGAGCAGCTGCCTGCGGTCGTACCAGCCGCGCAGCTTGGGGCCGATGATCGCGGGCTGCCGGTTGGCGGTCAGCTCGGCGTCGGCGACCCTCAGCAGCTCGGCCAGCGCGTCGGGGGCCGGGGCGCAGTCGTCGTGCAGCAGCCACAGCCACTGCACGGGCTCGCCGTGCGGCAGTTCCGGCATGTCGTAGGCGTCGTCCCGCCAGGCGCGGTTGACCGGGTCCCAGCCGCTGGGGCGCTTGAGGTACTCCAGTTCGCCGGGGCCGAGCACCGGGGCGGTGCGGACCGCCTCGGCGACGGCCGTGCCGAAACCGCTGCGGCGTGCGAGGTGCAGCACCCGCTCCTCGCCGAGGGCCTCGGTGAGCAGCCGGGCGGAGTCGTCGGCGCTGCCGGTGTCGGCGGCGATGACGTTCTGCACCGGGCGCTCCTGCCCGAGCAGACCGGACAGCGCGTCGGGCAGCCAGCGGGCGCCGTCGTGGGCGACCAGTACGGCGGTGACGACATGACGCGGGTACGCCGGTGCCTCGGCGGATGCGGACGCGGCGGTGGCGGCCGGGTATTGGGCCGCCGGATGGCTGTGCACGGACATCGAGGTACGGGCCCCGGTTCGCTGGACTGCGGTGGACGCGCGCGCCCCGTGGGGACGTTGGCGCGTCTCGGACGGGCCCCCACACTAACGGCTGCGTACGCAGGCGGTCCGCCGCCCGTCGCGGAGGCGCGGGAGGCGGACCGTTCGCCCGGTGGCCGCTTCGTCCAAGCGGTGCGGATATGTCAGACAGCGGCCTTCTTCAGTCGGCGGCGCTCCCGCTCGGACAGACCGCCCCAGATGCCGAAGCGCTCGTCATTGGCGAGGGCGTACTCGAGGCACTCGGACCGGACCTCGCAGGCGAGGCAGACCTTCTTCGCCTCACGCGTGGATCCGCCCTTTTCCGGGAAGAACGATTCGGGATCGGTCTGGGCGCACAGCGCGCGCTCCTGCCAACCGAGCTCCTCGTCCGCCTCTTCGACCAGCAGTTGCTGGAACAACTCGGTCATGTGCGCCCCTCGTCTGTTTTTGCGTCCCCATGTCCGTTGCCGTCGTGAAGCGGCAGAACGACACGAGTGAAATTACAAGTGTGCCGATCCAGGCCAGTCAAGCCGAGATCTGCTATTGGGCCTCTTATTCACTCTGCGGAACCAAGGCTGCGCGGAAAGTGTTCAAATCGGCCTAAACGAGACACTTCCCTGTTTGCCGCCCCGGGTTCCTCTCCGTGACTCACCAGAGAGGACGCCCTCGGCGCCGATCCCGTTGCGTGTCGCGTGCGGATGCTGCGCCACCTCTCCGCCTAACGCATGCACAAACCTTTCTGCCACGCCGGCTACCGGAAGAGGTGAAAGATTGCGCCAAACAGGAGATCAAGTTGACAGGACGGCGCGTGACCCGCTCTCCTTGTCCCATGTCAGTGACCCACGCGCCCCTCGCGACCCGTGCCCACGGGTTCCGCTGCGCTGTGCAGGCTCGCTGTCGCTGTTCCAGCTGTTGATGCCTCCGAGCTCCAGCTATCTCTGCGCCCTTCCCGCATCTTTTTCCTGCCGAGGAATCCCGCATATGAACAGCGACGTCCAGATCGCCGGTGACCCGCTCGCCATCCCGCATCTGCTGCCGCCCGTACCCGCACACCCCTCCACCGTCTCCGCCTTCGCCGGGCTCGCCCGCGCCGTCGCCGCCGACCGCGACGGCTGGGCCCCGCTCGTCCAGTACGACGCCACCAGCCGCTGGTACCACCGGCTGCGCACCGGCCCCGGCTATGAGGTCTGGCTGCTGAGCTGGGTGCCCGGCCAGGGCAGCGGCGCCCATGACCACGGCCGCTCCTCCGGTGTGCTCACCGTCCTCCAGGGCGAGCTGACCGAACGCGTCGGCCACCAGGGCACGCGCCACACCCTCACCGCGGGCGCCCAGCGCGTCTTCGCCCCCGGCTACGTCCACGACGTCGTCAACGACTCCCTGGAACCCGCCGTCAGCCTCCACATCTACTTCCCCGGACTGACCGAGATGCCGCTCCACCCCACCCAGAACGCCGGCGCCGGCGCGGCACCCGCGCTCGACGGCGTCAACGCGCTGGACGCGCTCGGCGGCTGACCCGCTCCGCTCCCACCTCCGCCGACCGCCCCGAACCTCCTCGGCACTCCGGGCGACTGCAAGACTGTCCCCCATGCGCATTGTGGTTCTGGCAGGTGGCATCGGCGGTGCCCGTTTCCTCCGCGGACTGAAGTCGGCCGCCCCCGACGCGGACATCACCGTCATCGGCAACACCGGTGACGACATCCACCTCTTCGGGCTCAAGGTCTGCCCCGACCTCGACACCGTGATGTACACGCTCGGCGGCGGCATCCACGAGGAGCAGGGCTGGGGCCGGACCGACGAGTCCTTCGCGGTCAAGGAGGAACTGGCCGCCTACGGGGTGGGACCCGACTGGTTCGGTCTCGGCGACCGTGACTTCGCGACCCACATCGTCCGCACCCAGATGATGGGCGCGGGCTATCCGCTGAGCGCCGTCACCGAGGCGCTGTGCGCCCGCTGGCAGCCGGGGGTGCGGCTGCTCCCGATGACCGACGACCGTGTCGAGACCCATGTCCTCATCGACACGGCGGACATCGGCGGCTCCGCCGCGGGTGAGGGCGACGGGCGCAAGGCCGTCCACTTCCAGGAGTACTGGGTCCGGCTGCGCGCCTCCGTACCCGCCCACGCCGTGGTCCCCGTCGGCGCCGACCAGGCCAAACCCGCGCCCGGCGTCCTCGAGGCCATCGCCGGGGCCGATGTCGTCCTCTTCCCGCCGTCCAACCCCGTCGTCAGCATCGGCACCATCCTCGCCGTGCCGGGGGTGCGCGAGGCCATCGCCGACGCCGGGGTACCGGTCGTCGGCCTCTCCCCCATCGTCGGCGACGCGCCCGTGCGCGGCATGGCCGACAAGGTGCTCGCCGCCGTCGGCGTCGAGTCCACCGCCGCCGCGGTCGCCCAGCACTACGGCTCCGGGCTGCTCGACGGCTGGCTCGTCGACACCGTCGACGCGGGCCGGGTCGACGCGGTCGAGGCCGCCGGGATCCGCTGCAAGGCCGTCCCGCTGATGATGACCGACACCGAGGCCACCGCCCGGATGGCGGCGGAGGCGCTGGCGCTGGCCGAGGAGGTGCGCGCATGAGCCCCTCCCCACGGCCCGGCGGGGCCCCCTCGTACCGGGTGTGGGCCCTCCCCGGCCTCCCCGAGGTCCGGCAGGGCGACGACCTCGCCAAGCTCATCGCCGACACCGCGACCGCCGACGGGCTGCCCGGACTCGCCGACGGCGATGTCCTCGTCGTCACCTCGAAGATCGTCAGCAAGGCCGAGGGGCGGATGGTCGAGGCCGCCGACCGCGAGGCCGCGATAGACGCCGAGGCGGTGCGGGTGATCGCCCGGCGCGGCGCCACCCGGATCGTGGAGACCCGGCACGGGCTGGTCATGGCCGCCGCCGGGGTCGACGCCTCCAACACCCCCGCCGGGACCGTGCTGTTGCTCCCGGAGGACCCCGACGCCTCCGCGCGCGCCCTCCGCGACGGGCTGCGGGACGCGCTCGGCGTCGAGGTCGGCGTCCTCGTCACCGACACCTTCGGGCGGCCCTGGCGCAACGGCGTCACCGATGTCGCCATCGGCGCCGCCGGGGTGCGCGTCCTGGACGACCTCCGCGGCGGCTCCGACGCCCACGGCAACCCGCTGAGCGCCACGATCGTCGCCACCGCCGATGAGCTGGCCGCCGCGGGCGAACTGGTCAAGGGCAAGGCGGACGGACTGCCGGTGGCCGTGGTGCGGGGGCTGCCGCATGTGGTGGCCCCGGACCGGGACGACCCCGACGCGGATGCGGATGCGGGTGGGGGTGCGGGTCCGCGTGGCGCGCGGGCGCTGGTGCGCGGTGCCGCCGACGACATGTTCCGGCTGGGCACCTCCGAGGCCGTACGGGAGGCCGTCACCCTGCGGCGTACGGTGCGCGAGTTCACCGACGAGCCGGTGGACGGCGCGGCGGTACGGCGTGCCGTGGCCGCCGCCGTGACCGCCCCCGCGCCCCACCACACGACGCCCTGGCGATTCGTGCTGCTGGAGTCCGCCGAGTCCCGGATCGCACTGCTCGACGCCATGCGGGACGCGTGGATCGCGGACCTGCGCGGCGACGGCTTCTCCGAGGAGTCCGTCGCCAAGCGGGTACGGCGTGGGGACGTGCTGCGCAAGGCGCCGTACCTGGTGGTGCCGTGCCTGGTCGCGGACGGCGCGCATACGTACCCGGACGCGCGGCGCAATGCGGCCGAGCGCGAGATGTTCGTGGTGGCGGCGGGGGCCGGAGTGCAGAACCTGCTGGTCGCGCTGGCGGGTGAGCGGCTGGGGTCGGCCTGGGTGTCGTCGACGATGTTCTGCCGCCCGGTGGTGCGGGAGGTGCTGGGCCTGCCGGAGGACTGGGACCCGATGGGCGCGGTCGCCGTCGGCCACGCGGCGGCTCCGCCGAGAGAACGGCCGGATCGGGACGCGGGGGCGTTCGTGGTGGTGCGGTAGGGGTTCGGTCTCGGTGCTGAGTGCGCCGCTGCGGCGCTCGGGGCGCGCGAGTGCGAGGTGCGCGCCGTGGGTGGGGGCGCGCGTTGTGCGGGGTGGGGTGCGGGGGTGCGGTGGGTGCGGGGCTGGGTGGCCGGGTGCGGGTGCGGGGCCTCCGGGGTACACGAAAGTGTCCAGGACCCCACCCCTGCGACCCCGCACCCTCCCGTCTCGTCGCCGACCACCCGCTGGACCGGGGCAAGAGGCGATGTGCGCGCCCCTTCCGTCTCGTCGCCGACCAACCGCGAGGCCGACGGACCAGCCGGGATGTCTCAGGAGGGTCGTAGGGTGGCGGCGTGTCTGTCAGCCGTACCTGGACGCCCTCGGGGCCCTATGACCTCGCGCGCAATCTCTGCGTACTTCAGCGGGGGCCGGGAGATCCGGCGTTCCGGGTCGATGGGGACGGCGCGTTCTGGCGAGCGACCCGGACCCCGGAAGGGCCCGGCACCCTCCACGTCGCACGCCGCGGCGGCGAGATCGAAGCACACGCCTGGGGACCGGGTGCCGCGTGGCTGCTCGACGGGCTTCCCTCGATGCTCGGGGCACACGACGACCCGTCCGGGTTCACCCCGCGCCACCTCCTCGTCCACGAGGCCCACCGCCGCAACCCCGGGCTGCGCCTGATCCGCACCGGACTGGTCCTCGAATCGCTGATCCCCTCGATCCTCGAGCAGAAGGTCACCAGCGACGAGGCGTACCGCGCCTGGCGGTTGCTGCTCCAGCGGCACGGCGAGCCCGCGCCCGGACCGGCCGAGCGGATGCGGGTGATGCCCGATCCGCGCGCATGGTCGCTGATCCCGTCCTGGGAGTGGCACAAGGCGGGCGTCGACTCCAAGCGCTCGGCGACGATCCTCCGGGCCGTCCGGGCCGCGCGGCGGCTGGAGGAGGCCGCGGCCATGGATCTCGCCGCCGCGTCCGCCCGTCTCCAGCTGATACCGGGCATCGGACCCTGGACCGCGGCCGAGACCCTTCAGCGCAGCAACGGCACTCCGGACGCGATCACGGTCGGGGACCTCCATCTGCCGCGCATCGTGGGCTACGCGCTCACGGGTCAGCGGGGTACGGATGACGCGGCGATGCTCGAACTGCTGGCCCCGTACGCGGGGCAGCGCCACCGGGCGGCCCGGTTGATCCTGCTGTCCGGCCGCACTCCGCCGCGCCGCGCGCCGCGCTTCGCGGTCCGGGACTTCCGCGCCATGTAGCGGGTCCGGCGGGTGGTCGGCGACGAGACGGGAGGGTGCGGGGTCGCAGGGGTGGGGTCCTGGACACTTTCGTGTATTTGTGGCGCCGATCTCCGGCCCAGGCGCACGTCTCCGGGCACCGGCGCCGTAAATAGACGGTCCAGGACCCCACCCCGGAGGCCCCGCACCCGCACCCGCACCCGGCCCACCGACCACCTACTGGTCGGAAGAGAACCGCACCGCACCCGCCGGGATGTCCGCCCCGCACCACACCCGTACGCCGTCGTGCAGTTCGTTGTCCGCGCCCACCACGGCGCCGTCGCCGATGACGGCGCCCTGGAGGACCGTGCGCGCTCCGATACGGGCGCCCGCGCCGACGAGGGAGTCGCGCACCTGCGCGCCCTCCTCGACGATCGCGCCCTCCAGCACCGCGCTGCCCTCGATACGGGCGCCCGCGCCCACCCGGGCACGGGGGCCGATCACCGTGCCGCCGGAGAGCTTGGCGTCGTCCGCCACGGACGCGCTCTCCAGGACCAGCCGCTCACCGCAGCGCCCCGGCACCGCCGGGGAGGGGGCGCGGCCCAGGACCAGGTCGGCCGAGCCGCGGACGAACGCCTGCGGCGTGCCGAGGTCCAGCCAGTACGTGGAGTCGACCATGCCCTGGAGGTGGGCGCCCGCCTCGAGCAGTCCGGGGAAGGTCTCGCGCTCCACGGAGACGGGGCGGTCGGCGGGGATGGCGTCGATGACCGAGCGGTTGAAGACGTACGCGCCCGCGTTGATCTGGTCGGTGACGATCTCCTCGGGGGTCTGCGGCTTCTCCAGGAAGGCGGTGACCCGGCCTTCGGCGTCGGTCGGCACCAGCCCGAACGCACGCGGGTCGCTGACCCGGGTGAGGTGGAGGGAGACATCGGCACCGGTGGTGCGGTGGGTGTCCACGAGGGCGCGGATGTCGAGGCCGGTGAGGATGTCGCCGTTGAAGATGAGGACCGGGTCGTCGGGGCCGGAGCGCAGCCGGGAGGCGACGTTGCGGATGGCTCCGCCGGTGCCGAGCGGCTCCTCCTCGGTGACGTACTCCAGATGCAGCCCGAGTGACGACCCGTCACCGAAGTAGGGCTCGAAGACCTCGGCGAGGTAGGAGGTGGCGAGCACGATGTGCTCGACCCCCGCGGCACGGGCACGGGCGAGTTGATGGGTGAGGAACGGCACGCCCGCCGCCGGGACCATCGGCTTGGGGGTGTGCACCGTCATGGGTCGCAACCGGGTCCCCTTGCCGCCGACCAGGAGGATCGCTTCTGGCGTTGATGGCGCTGTGGTCACGTATCGTCTCTGCTTCCTGCTGGGGCTCGCCGGGCCGGGCCAGTGTAGGCAGATCCGTGGACCGCGCCTGGTCAGCGCCCCTGGAGCCGGGCCGCCGCACGGCGCACCGGGCCGAGCTTGTCGTAGAGACGCCGCCCGGGGCAGTCGGTGGCGAAGCCGTCACGATGTCCGGAGACCACGTTGAACCTCACACTGGTGCCCTTTGTGTACTTGTTCCCGCCGCCGGACACCAGGTGGACCACGGCCTTCGGGTTCCTGTCGAAGAGACCCAGTTTCCACGCGGTGAGCCCGGCGATCGCGTTCACCGCCTTCTTGGACGGCCGCTCGGTGTCGAAGGTTCCGAGGACAGCGACTCCCATGCTCTTCGCGTTGAACCCGCGGGTGTGCGCGCCGATGACGGCTTTGGCCACACCGCCGGCGCGGCCTTCGTAGATGTTTCCGCACCGGTCGACGGTGAAGTTGTAGCCGTAGTCACGCCAGCCCATGCTCTTGACGTGGTAGCGGTAGATACCGCGCAAGAGGGAGGGGACTTCGGAGCAGCGGTAGGTGTTGCCCGTCACGGTGTGGTGGAGGAAGGCGACTTTGACCGTCCTGCTGTAGGCGTGCCCCTTCTCACGGAGGGTCTCGTCGGCCCCCCATGCGGCGCGGGTGATGATGCGGGGCCTGGGGGCGGTGTGCGGCGCGGCGGTGGCCGCGGGGGACGCGGCGGGGCGGTGCGCCGGGGGCGTCGACGGCTTCGCGGGCACCGCGGGCTTGAGGGGTTTGGCGGGTTTCACCGGGCGGACGGGCCGCAACGGTTTCGCGGGTCGCGCGGACCGCACCGGTTTCGGGGTGACCGCCGGGCCGCGCGTCACGGGTGCGGGGAGGGGGCGGTGCGCGGCCGGTGCGGCTTCCCCGGGGTTCACCAGGTCCAGCCGCATACCCGCGGGCAGTGCCGGTGCGGACCGGGTGGTGGCGGGCAGGACGCGCGCCTGCACCCCGTCGGCGTCGCCGACCCACAGCGGTGCCGTACCGCCGTGCGCGGGGGCGGTGCCGCGTTCGGGCAGGGCGGGGTCGGGGGCCTCGTCGCCGTACGGTGCGAGGTTCTGCCATGCGGACCACAGACCGGTGCCGGTGGCGCGCGTCCGTACCTGCACCTGGGCGCCGAGTTCCTGGTCGGCACGGTCCCAGACGACGCCGACCAGCGAGAACGGCCGTACGCCGCGTGCGGCGACCCCCTGGGCGCCGCCGGGCGCGACCGCGCTCCGCGCGAGGCCGCCGCCCAGGGCGCGCAGGGGCAGTGACTGGGTGCCGCCGGGCTGGACGGCACGGGGGTGGGCGGCGGCGCTGTGCAGGGCGAGCGGGACGACGAGGGCGGCGGTACAGACGACGCCGGTCGACAGGGCGAGAAAAGCGCGCATGTGAAAAATCGTGGACATACAGCAACAAGGCTGTCCATTCGGGAGCGGACGCCGCGCCGAGCCGGTCCGGGGGCCGGACGTGCGCATCCCCGTTCGGGGCGGACGGCGGCCGCGTACGCTTGCGCGCGTGAACGCCACCGATCGCACCCCTGCCGACCTGCTGCGATCCGCGCTCGCCGCGGATCCGGCCCGCCCGCTCGTGACCTTCTACGACGACGCGACGGGTGAACGCGTCGAACTCTCCGTGGCCACTTTCGCCAATTGGGTGGCGAAGACCGCCAACCTGCTCCAGGACGATCTGTCGGCCGGGCCGGGCGACCGGCTGGCGCTGCTGCTGCCCGCCCACTGGCAGACCGCGGTGTGGCTGCTGGCCTGCTCGTCGGTGGGCGTGGTGGCGGAGGTCGGGGGCGACCCGGCCACCGCCGATGTGGTCGTGAGCGGCCCGGACACCCTGGAGGAGGCACGGGCCTGTTCCGGGGAGCGGATCGCGCTGGCGCTGCGCCCGATGGGCGGGCGGTTCCCGCAGCCGCCGCCGGGGTTCGCGGACTACGCGGTGGAGGTGCCGAGCCAGGGCGACCGCTTCGCGCCGTACGCCCCGGTGGACCCGGACGCGCCCGCGCTGACCGTGGGCGGGCTGGAGCTGACCGGGGCCGGGCTGGTGGAGCGGGCGCGGGCGGACGCGGCGGCGCGGGGGCTCGGACCGGGCTCCCGGGTGCTGTCCGGGCTGGCGTACGACGGCTGGGAGGGGCTCTCGTACGGGCTGTTCGCCCCGCTGGCCTCGGGCGGCTCGGTGGTGCTGTGCCGCCATCTGGACCAGCTCGACGAGCGGGCGCTGGCCGGGCGCCGGGAGAGTGAGCGCGTCACCGAGAGCGCCTAGTTGCGGTCCGGGCGGCCCTCCCGGACCGCCCGGATCCCCCCTGACCCGTCCGGCGGACCCGCGGGCCGAGCCCACGCGCCCCGCCGTCCACCCCGCGCGATGATCGACGGATACGTACAACCATGTGCGGGGTTCGCATGTCTGTCCCAATAATTCGGGACCCCGGCACGCGACGCGAATCCGCCCTGCCGGGGTGGACCACGGGTTGGGAGGACGCGGACGTGACGAGTGACAGCCCGGACACGGCGCCCAGAGGTGGGCGTCGATGGCTGCGCGTGCTCGCGCTGGGCGTGGCCGTACTGGTGCTGTCGATCGCCGGGACGGGCTGGTGGTTCTACGAACGCCTGAACGGCAACATCCGCACCGACACCCGCACCGCGGACGAGCTGCGGAAGTACGAGGCGGAGCGGCCGGTTTCGGTGGTGCGGGACGCCCAGAACATCCTGCTGATCGGATCGGACGACCGCGGCGGCAAGGGCAACGGGAAGTACGGCCGGGACACCGGCACCCAGCGTTCGGACACCACGATCCTGCTGCACCTCCAGGCGAACGGCAGGGGCGCTACGGCCGTCTCGATCCCGCGTGACCTGATGGTGGACATCCCCGGCTGCGACCGCGCGAACGGGAAGCGGATGGCCCCCCGGTTCGCCCAGTTCAACTGGGCGTTCGAATACGGCGGGGCGGCCTGCACGATCCGCACGGTGGAGAAGCTGACCGGGATCCGCGTGGACCACCACATGATCGTGGACTTCAACGGCTTCAAGAAGCTGGTGAACGCGGTCGGCGGGGTGGAGGTCTGCCTCAAGGAGTCCGTCGACGACAGCGACGCGCATCTGCGGCTGCCGGCGGGGCGCCAGGTCCTCCACGGCGAGCAGGCACTCGGTTATGTACGGGCCCGGTACAGCATCGGTAACGGGAGCGATACCGAGCGTATCGGCAGGCAGCAGGAGTTCCTCGGCTCGCTTGTGAAGAAAGTGCAGAGCAATGGTGTACTGCTGAACCCGCGAAAGCTGTATCCCGTGCTCAACGCCGCGACCTCGTCGCTGACCACCGATCCGGGACTGGATTCGCTCAAGGACCTGTACGACCTGGCACGGGGGGTCCGGAACATCCCCCGGGATAAAATCCGATTCCTTACGATTCCGCGACAGCCCTATACGTACAACAGGAACCGTGATGAGCTCGTCCAGCCCGACGCCGACCGCTTGTTCCGGCAGTTGCGTCTCGACCAGCCGGTCTCGGTGACCCGTTCCGTCACGTCCACGACGGCGGAGGACCCGAAGGCGGTGGACCGCAACCCTTACCAGGGCACGACCGCGGCGCGTGACATCTGCGACTAACCGCGCGAAGCGTGGGGCACGGACTCGTGAAGGATGGCGAAAGGATTGGGCAGAATGCCCAGTTGTAGGGGAGTGGAATTTGTCACCGGCGTCACTAGGCGCTGAACTGGGCGGATAGTGTGAGCGATCCGGTGCGCTCTACGAGGTGGCCGCGCACTGCACAGAAGTACGGATGGGAGCGCCTTGAGGGGGAGGCGCCGCGTGGCACCAACGGAGGACACAGGCGACCGTGGACGCGCAAGGCCAGGGTGGGGCGGACGGTATCGACCCCGCCGACCAGTGGGTGTTCGATCCGAACACCGGGAACTACGAGCTGCGGCTGAACAGCGCCGGGACATCGGCGGACGCCGCCGAGCCGCCACGCGCCCCGAGAGCGAGCCGCCGCCGCGCCCCCGAGCCCGAGCCGGGGGGTCGGCGCCGGGCGGGGGGCAAGCGGGGGCAGGAGGCGCCCTCGGGGCCGGCGAGCCGGCGCAAACCGAAGCCGAAGAAGTCCAAGGGGAAGAAGGTCCTCTACTGGACCAGTGGCACGCTGGCCTTTCTGCTGGTCGGCGGGTCGGTGGCGGCGTATGTCCTCTACCAGCAGCTCAACGGCAACATCAACAAGGTCGATATCGGCGAGAACAACCCCGCGGTCTCCGACGGCCCGATGAACATCCTGCTCATCGGCACCGACCGGCGTGATGGCAAGGGGAACAAGGGCTATGGCGACGCGGGCAGCGTCGGCCATGCCGACACCACGCTGCTGTTCCATGTCTCGGAGGACCGGTCGAACGCGACCGTGCTGAGCTTCCCCCGCGACATGATCACCGATATCCCCGAGTGCAAGACCAAGCAGGACGACGGCTCGTTCAAGAAGATCCCGGGTGAGAAGGAAGTGCGCTTCAACACCAGCCTGGGACAGGAGGAGCGGGACCCCGGCTGCACCTGGCAGACCGTGGAGAAGATCACCGGCCTGAACATCGACCACTTCATGATGGCCGACTTCAACGCGGTCAAGGAGATGTCCACCGCGGTCGGCGGAGTCGACATCTGCCTCGGCAAGGACATCAACGACCCCAAGTCGCATCTGAACCTGAAGAAGGGGCGGCACACGGTCGAGGGTGAACAGGCCCTGGCGTTCGTCCGGACCCGGCACGCGGTGGGCTACGGCGGCGATCTGGACCGGATCAAGCTGCAACAGCAGTTCCTCAGTTCGCTGATGCGCAAGATGAAGGCCAGCGGTTCGCTCACCAGCCCGACCAAGACCTGGAAGCTGGCGCAGGCCGCCACCAAGGCGCTCACGGTGGACCCCGGGATCGGCACGCTCAGCAAGCTGGCCGATCTGGGCAAGAACCTGAGCAAGGTGGATCTGAAGAACATCACCTTCGCCACCGTCCCGGTCGTGGACAACACCGACGGTGCCACCGTGCTGCTCGACCAGACCAAGGCCGAGCCGCTGTTCTCCATGGTCCGGCAGGACATCTCGCTGACCGAGGTCAAGAAGAAGGAGAAGGCGGCCAAGAGCAAGCAGGCCGCCCTGCTCAAGGGCCCCAAGGCCGCGCCCGCGGACGTCCGGGCCAAGGTGCTCAACGGCAGTGGCAAGTTCGGCGCCGCACAGGAGACCGTCGACTGGATGCAGAACGTCCAGGGGATGCTCCGCACCAGCAACGGCGGCAACGCCGACGCGGAGCAGAAGAAGACCACCCTGGAGTACGCGCCCAACCAGGCCGACCAGGCCCGGCGGCTCGCGGACAGCATGGGGCTGCCCGCCTCGGCGATGAAGCGGGGCGCGAAGGACGCCGAGCCGATGGCGGAGATGACGCTGACGCTCGGGGCGGACTTCAAGGAAGCCGGTACGCCGATCGCCGCTCCGAAGAAGGCGCCGAAGGACATCCAGAGGGTCGAGGCCGACGACAAGAACCTCTGCGCCAAGTGACCGTCGCCGGCCGGCGGCGCAGCCTCGGACCGGCCCACAACTGAAGCAGGAGCCGGGGAGGCCCGATGCGGCAGAGCAATGTGCGGGGGGAAAGACAGCGGCACGCCGCCGTGCCCGAACCCCGCGATCCTGGTGGGGATGACAGCCCGCCGGAAGGGGAGGGCCCCGCGTCACACGGCGCGGGGCACCGCAGGGGCGGCTCGCGCCGTCCCCAGCGCGGCCGAGGCGTGCGAATACTGCGCTGGACCGCGCTGACCCTCGCCGTGCTGGTGCTCGGCGCGGCGGGGGCCGGATACCTCTACTACCAGCACCTGAACGGCAATCTGCGGAAGGAGGAGCTGGACCTCGGCGACAGCAAGATCGGCAAGCCCGAGCCCAATGCCGCGGGCCAGACCCCGCTGAACATCCTCCTCATAGGTTCCGACAGCCGTAACACCGCGGAGAACGTCAAGCTGGGCGGCGCCAAGCAGGACGCCGACCGCAAGCCGCTGGCCGATGTGCAGATGCTGGTCCACGTCTCGGCCGACCGCGCCAACATGTCGGTGGTCAGCATCCCGAGGGACACCCGGGTGACCATCCCCAAGTGCACCGACCCCGAGACCGGGAAGGTCTACCCGAAGACCGAGGCGGCCATCAACCAGTCGCTCCAGCACGGCGGTCCGGGCTGTACGGTCGCCGCCTGGAAGGAGCTGACCGGGGTCTACATCGACCACTTCATGATGATCGACTTCTCCGGGGTGGTGTCCATGGCGGACGCCGTCGGCGGTGTCCCGGTCTGCGTCCGGGACAATGTCTACTCCCATGACAGCAAGGGCCACGGCTCCGGACTGAAGCTCACCAAGGGCACCCACAGCGTCAAGGGCGTCCAGGCCCTCCAGTGGCTGCGCACCCGCTACGGCTTCGAGGACAACACCGACATCGGCCGGGCCAAGGCCCAGCACATGTACATGACCTCGATGATCCGTCAGCTGAAGTCGGGCACCAAGCTCAGCGACCCGGGCAAGCTGATGGACCTGGCGGAGGCCGCGACCGAGGCGCTGACCGTCGACCACGGCCTCGGCACCGTCAAGAAGCTCTACGACCTGGGCAACGACCTCAAGCGGGTGCCGGCGAAGCGCACCACCATGGTCACCATGCCCTGGGAGTACGGCGGCGGCGGTGAGTATGTGAAGCCCAAGCCGGGCGAGGCCGAGCAGACCTTCTCGCTGCTCCGCAATGACATCGCGATGGACGGCAAGGACAAGAAGAAGCCCGATCACACCCCGGCCCCCACCGCCCCCAAGGGCGAGCTGCCGGTGGTGGTGCAGAACGGCACCTCCAGCACGGTCCTGGGGCCGGTCTCGGGCCGCGCGGGGGTCATCACCTCCGAACTGGTCCGGCTCGGCTACGCCAAGGCCACCGCCAACACCGTCCTGACCTCACAGGCCGACACCACCGTGGCGTACCCCGATGAGGCCAAGCAGGGTGACGCGCTGGCCGTGGCCAAGGCGCTGAAGCTGCCGAAGTCCGCGGTGAAGTCGTCGAAGTCGGTCCAGGAGGTGACGCTCGTGGTCGGCAACGACTGGCGCGAGGGCGCCGTCTACCCCAAGCCCGCGAGCGAGGACGACAGCAGGACGCCGGAGAGCGCCGACGCCCTGAACGGCGAGGACAAGAAGGCGTGCATGAAGGTGAACCCGCAGTACACCTTCTGAGGACGACGGTATGACGAAGGGGCCGGACCCATGGCCGGGTCCGGCCCCTTCGCAGAAGAGCGGGAGAGCGGGAGAGAAAGCGGTCAGCCCTCGGCCATGACCG
Organism: Streptomyces sp. NPDC045899; assembly: GCF_056431485.1. Lineage (NCBI taxonomy): Bacteria > Bacillati > Actinomycetota > Actinomycetes > Kitasatosporales > Streptomycetaceae > Streptomyces > Streptomyces sp. NPDC045899. Next base: position 90,579 of record NZ_JBWKKP010000027.1, on the reverse strand, counting down.
CCGGGCGGCGGCTGGCGATGACCTTCCTGGCGAGCGCCCGCGGGCTGGTGAGGAAGCCCCAGCCCCACGACATGTGCATGGTGGCCAGTGCGACCGGGATCCGCAGCCGGGCCGCGAGCGGCAGCCCCTTGCCCGCCGGGACCGAGCCCGCGGCGATGGCCGCCACATAGCCACCGGGGATCACCAGGGCCCACGGGGTGACGGCCGCGCCCACCACCAGGCCCGCCGCGATGGCGACCACGGCGGTCGGCGGGGCGAGATAGCGCAGATTGATCGAGCCCTGGTGGAAACGGGCCACGACATGGCGCCAGCGGCCGTAGTCCTTGTACTGCTTGGCGAGCGCCCGCACGCTGGGCCGCGGCCGGTAGGAGACCTTCAGCTCGGGCGAGAACCAGATCAGCCCGCCCGCCTCACGGATCCGGAAGTTCAGCTCCCAGTCCTGGGCGCGGATGAACTCCTCGTTGTAGCCGCCCTGTTGCTCCAGCGCCTCGCGGCGGAAGACACCCAGGTAGACGGTCTCGGCCGGGGCCGCCTCACCGCCGGTGTGGAACGCGGCGTTGCCGACCCCGATCTTGGAGGTCATGGCGGCCGCGACGGCGTGCTCCCAGTCGTTCTCGCCCTCGGCGTGCATGATGCCGCCGACGTTCTGCGCGCCGGTCTCCTCCAGCAGCCGCACCGCGGTCGCGATGTAGTCCGGGGAGAGCATGCCGTGGCCGTCGACCCGGACCACCACCGGATGGCGGGACGCCTTGATCGCGGCGTTCAGCGCGGCGGGGGTGCGGCCCGTGGGGTTGGGCACCGTGTGCACCCGGGGGTCCTCGGCGACCAGCTCGGCGGCGATCTCGTCGGTCCGGTCGGTGGACGGACCGAGGGCGATCACCACCTCCATCTCACCGGCGTACTCCTGCTCCAGGATGTGCCGCACGGAGTTGCGCAGATGGCGTTCCTCATTGAGCACCGGCATGATCACGGAGACGGCCGGGAGCTGATGCGGGGGCATGGCACCTCGGGGTATGTGGGGGTCACCCCCCAGCGGACTGCGGGTATCGGGCCCACGTTACCGCGTATGGGGGACACCGGAGCGCGCCGCCCGGGTGGCAGCGGACGGCACCGGCGGCGTGGGGCCGCCAAGGTGCTCATCGTATGGGCCTACGGTGAGGCGATTCGGCCCCGCCCGCCCGTCACGGAGGTCCCCGGAGTGAGAGCACCGGCCCGTTCGCCGCGCCCGTCGCGCACCCGCTCCGGCCGCCGGCCCCGCTGGGGGCTGCGGATCGCCGCCGGGGCCTCCGGCCTGGTGCTGGCCATCAGCGGTATCGGGCATCTGCTGGTCCGGGAGCTGGAGTCCGGGATCCACCGGGTCGATGTCTTCGACGATCTGGACAACCGGCCCCGGGGCGGCGGCGGGGGCGTCAACTTCCTGGTGGTCGGCACCGACGGCCGGGACCGGATCAGCCCGCGCGAGAAGGCGCTCTACCGGCTGGGCGGCGCGCCCTGCCACTGCACCGACACGATCATGCTGGTGCATCTGTCCGGCGACCGCCGCCGGGCCAGCGTGATCAGCCTGCCGCGGGACTCCTACGCCGATATCCCCGCGTACACCGACACCACCGGCAGGCGGCACCCCGAGCATCCACAGAAGCTCAACGCCGCGTACGCCGAGGGCGGGCCCGGTCTGACGGTGCGCACCGTGGAGCATCTGACCGGTGTCCACATCGACCACTACCTCGAGGTGGACTTCACCAGCTTCATGAAGACGGTGGACGTGGTGGGCGGGGTGAAGGTGTGTACCGCCCGGCCGCTGAAGGACGACCACACCGGGCTCGACCTGCCGGTCGGCAGCCATGTACTCAACGGTGGACAGGCGCTGCAGTACGTGCGCTCCCGGCATATCGACGGCACCTCGGACCTGGGGCGGATCCAGCGCCAGCAGCGGTTCATGGCGTCGGTGATCGAACAGACCACGGCCGGGGGCATCCTCTTCAACCCGGTGAAGTTCAACAGGGTGGCGTCCACCCTGCTGGGCTCGGTCCGCGCCGACCACGGTTTCGGGGCGGAGGACCTGGTGGAGCTGGGCCGGGCGATGCACGGGTTCACCCCGGCGTCGTCGGAGTTCGCCTCGGTCCCGGTGGATCTGCCGGGCACCCCGGTCAGAGGGGTCGGCTCCACGCTGCGCTGGAACGAGGAGAAGGCCGGGCGGCTGTTCACGGCCATCCGCGAGGACCGGCCGCTGACCGTGCGGCACGCCAAGAAGCCGCGTGGTGTCCCGGTGGACGTCGAGCCCGCCCGGGTCAAGGTCCATGTGCTCAACGGCACCACCGCGTCGGGGCTGGCCCGGCGCGCGGACCGGGACCTGCACGGCGCGGGCTTCGCCACCACCGGCTCCCCGGCCGACGCGGTGACATCGGACGTGGCGCGCACGGTGATCGCCTACGACCCGGTCTGGAACCGCTCGGTCCGCTCGCTGGCGGCCGCGCTGCCCGGTGCGAAGCTGCGGCCGGTCGCGGGACAGGGTGCCGTGATGCAGGTCACGGTGGGCAAGGACTACGACGGTGTCCGGAAGGTGCGGGCCGAGAAGCCGCACGCGGACAAGGACGGTATCGAGGCCGTCACCGGCGATGAGGTCGCCTGCTCATAACCGGGCGGCGGGCCGGTCCGCTTACAGCTCGATGCCCTCGGCGGTGCGGCGGGCCCGCAGCTCACGGATGGCGCGGCGGCGGGCGAGGCGGTGGGTGCGCCGGATCTCGGCCTCCTGGTAGCGGCGCTCGTCACGTTCGGTCTCGGGTATCACCGGCGGTACGGCGCGGGGCTTGCCGTCCGCGTCGACCGCGGCGAAGACCAGATAGGCGCTGCCGACCTGGGTGGCGGGGGTCGATTCGTTCCAGCGCTCGGCCAGCACCCGTACCCCGACCTCCATGGAGGACCGTCCGGTCCAGTTGACCTGGGCCTTCACATGGACGAGATCGCCGACCCGGACCGGCTCCAGAAACGCCATCTCGTCCATCGAGGCGGTGACGGCGGGGCCCTCGGAGTGGCGTCCGGCGACCGCCCCGGCCGCGTCGTCCACCAACTTCATGATCACGCCACCGTGCACGGTGCCGAGGAGATTGGTGTCACTGTTGGTCATGATGTGGGACAGCGTGGTACGGGAGGCGGAGGTGGGCTTGCCCGCAACCTCCGGTTCCGCTCCCTTGGCCTGAAGGGTCATGCCGCCCACCTTATGCGGACCGGATTCTTATCAGCTCTGCAACAGCCGGGCCCCGATCCCGCACCCGCCCTGTATGGGGACCCCCCGACCAGGCACACTCTCTTGCATGAGCGATTGGCCCCAGGGATGGACCGGCGACCGCAACGACCGGTACGGACGCGGCAGCGGCAGCTCCGAGCCGGAGGGGGCCCGCGCGATGCCGCAGGTCCGGCGTACGGCGCCGGGCGCGGGCGGCCCGCACGGCGAGCCACCGCTGCCGCCGAGCATGTCGCCGCGCGGCACGGTGCCGCGGCAGCAGCCGTCCCAGGGCTATGACGACCACGATCCGTACGACGACGGTTACAACACCGGTCAGGTCTACGGCCAGGGCGGCGGACCGGGCGCCGGCGGCCCCGGCGGCACCCCCGGCCCGGCGCGGCCCAAGAACTGGAAGCGCCGGATAACCATCGGCCTGGTGACCTTCCTCGTCCTGCTGCTGGCCGTGGGCATAGGCACCTACTTCTGGGCCGACTCCAAGCTGCGCCGCGAGGTCGACCTGAGCAAGGTCGAGGACCGGCCCGAGGGCGGCAAGGGCACCAACTACCTGATCGTCGGCTCCGACAGCCGTGAGGGTCTTTCCGCCGAGCAGAAGAAGAAGCTGCACACCGGCTCCGCCGAGGGCCGCCGCACCGACTCCATGATCCTTCTCCATGTCGGTGACAACGGGAACACCATGATCAGCCTCCCGCGTGACTCCTATGTCACGATCCCGTCCTTCACCGGCTCGGAGACCGGCAACCGGATCCCCGCGAGCAAGAACAAGCTGAATGCGTCGTACTCCTCCGAGGGCCCCTCGCTGCTCGTCCGCACGGTCGAGTACAACACCGGGCTGAAGATCGACCACTACGCGGAGATCGGCCTCGACGGCTTCGCCAACCTGGTGGACGGAGTCGGCGGGGTGGAGATCGACATCCCGCAGGACATGAAGGAGAAGAAGTCCGGGACCGACCTGAAGAAGGGCAAGCAGACGCTGGACGGCCAGCAGGCGCTCGCCTTCGTCCGGCAGCGCTACGGCCTGGCGGGCGGCGACCTGGACCGCACCAAGAACCAGCAGAAGTTCCTGTCGGCGCTCGCCAACGAGGCGGCCTCGCCGAGCACGCTGATGAACCCCTTCAAGCTCTACCCGACGATGGGCGCCGGTCTGGACAACCTGGTCGTCGACAAGGACATGGGCCTGTGGGACGTGAAGGACATGTTCTTCGCGATGAAGAGCGTCTCCGGCGGTGACGGCAAGCAGATGAACATGCCCGTCTCCAACCCCGGCCTCTCCACGCCCAAGGGCAGCGCGGTGCAGTGGGACATGGTCAAGGTCAAGGAACTGATGAGCCAGCTGAAGAACGACGAGAAGGTCACCGTCTCCTCCGGCAACTAGCGGATACGACGAAAGGCGGGGCATCGCGTCCGCGATGCCCCGCCTCCGTCGTATGTGCCCGCGGGCCCTACGGCAGGTTGCGCGCCATCACGATGCGCTGCACCTGGTTGGTGCCCTCGTAGATCTGCGTGATCTTGGCGTCCCGCATCATCCGCTCGACCGGGTAGTCCCGGGTGTAGCCGTAGCCGCCGAGCAGCTGTACGGCGTCGGTGGTGACCTCCATCGCCACGTCCGAGGCGTAGCACTTGGCGGCGGCGCCGAAGAAGGTGAGGTCACCGTCGACGCGCTCGGACTTGGCGGCCGCCGCGTAGGTCAGCTGACGGGCGGCCTCCAGCTTCATCGCCATATCGGCCAGCATGAACTGGATGCCCTGGAAGTCGGCGATGGCCTTGCCGAACTGCTTGCGCTCCTGGACGTAGCCCTTGGCGTAGTCCAGCGCGCCCTGGGCGATGCCGATGGCCTGGGCGGCGATGGTGACGCGGGTGTGGTCGAGGGTCTTCATCGCAGTGGCGAAGCCGGTGCCCTCGGCGCCGATCATGCGGTCGGCGGGGATCCGGACGTTGTCGAGGTAGACCTCGCGCGTCGGGGAGCCCTTGATGCCGAGCTTCTTCTCCGGGGCGCCGAAGGAGACGCCCTCGTCGGACTTCTCCACGACGAAGGCGGAGATGCCCTTGGAGCGCTTCTCGGGGTCGGTGACGGCCATCACCGTGTAGTACTCGGAGACCCCGGCGTTGGTGATCCAGCGCTTCACACCGTTGAGCACGTAGTGGTCGCCGTCACGCACGGCCTTGGTCTTCATACCCGCCGCGTCCGAGCCCGCGTCCGGCTCGGAGAGGCAGTACGAGAACATCGCGTCGCCCTTGGCGAGCGAGCCCAGGTACTTCTTCTTCAGCTCCTCGGAGCCGGAGAGGACGACCGGCAGCGAGCCCAGCTTGTTGACCGCGGGGATCAGCGAGGAGGAGGCGCAGACCCGGGCGACCTCCTCGATGACGATCACGGTGGCCAGGGCGTCCGCGCCCGCGCCGCCGTAGGACTCGGGGACGTGCACCGCGTGCAGGTCATTGGCGACGAGCGCCTCCAGCGCCTCCTGCGGGAAGCGGCCCTCTTCGTCGACCTCGGTGGCGAAGGGGGCTATTTTCGCCTCGGCGAGAGAGCGGACCGAGTCGCGGAGCATGTCGTGCTCCTCCGACGGCCGGTACAGGTCGAAGTCATTAACCGAGGACGCCAAGGTCTTCTCCACTCCCCTGAGTGTGCTAACTACCGTTAAGTAACTGAATTCTAGGGGTGCTGCCCCGACAGGTATACGTGAGTTAGCCGACAGCCGGGGCTCCGGCCGGGTGCGCGTCCCGACTATGCTCAGTCAGCGCATCTGCGACCGACCGCCCTGGAGCACTCCATGCCCCTCAAGATCACCGTGATCGGCACCGGCTACCTCGGCGCCACGCACGCCGCGGCCATGGCCGAGCTGGGGTACGAGGTGCTGGGTCTGGACATCGTCCCCGAGAAGATCGCGATGCTCTCGGCGGGTTCGGTACCGATGTACGAACCGGGCCTGGAGGATCTGCTGCGGCGCCATGTCGTCGGGCACGAGGGCGCGACCGGGCGGCTGCGCTTCACCAGCTCCTACGAGGAGGCCGGTGAGTTCGGCGACATCCACTTCATCTGCGTGAACACCCCGCAGAAGCACGGCGAGTACGCATGTGACATGAGTTACGTCGACTCCGCCGTGGAGTCCCTGGCCCCGCATCTGCGCCGTCCCGCGCTGGTCGTGGGCAAGTCCACGGTGCCGGTGGGCAGCGCGGACCGGCTGGCGGCCCGGCTGGCGGAGCTGGCCCCGGTGGGCGGGGACGCGGAGCTGGCCTGGAACCCGGAGTTCCTGCGCGAGGGCTTCGCCGTCCAGGACACCCTGCACCCGGACCGGATCGTGGTCGGCGTCACCAGCGAGCGGGCCGAGAAGCAGCTGCGCGAGGTGTACGCCACGCCCATCGCCGAGGGCTCGCCCTTCGTGGTCACCGACTACCCGACCGCCGAGCTGGTGAAGACCTCGGCCAACTCCTTCCTGGCCACCAAGATCTCCTTCATCAACGCCATGGCCGAGGTCTGCGAGGCCGCGGGCGGCGATGTGGTGAAGCTGGCCGAGGCCATCGGCCACGACGACCGGATCGGAAAGAAGTTCCTGCGGGCCGGGATCGGCTTCGGCGGCGGCTGTCTGCCCAAGGACATCCGGGCGTTCATGGCCCGCGCCGGTGAGCTGGGCGCGGACCAGGCGCTCACCTTCCTGCGCGAGGTGGACTCGATCAACATGCGCCGCCGCGGCCATATGGTCGAGCTGGCCCGCGAGGCCGTGGGCGGCGCCTTCCTGGGCAAGCGGGTGGCCGTGCTGGGCGCGACCTTCAAGCCGGACTCGGACGACGTCCGGGACTCCCCCGCGCTCAACGTCGCCGGGCAGATACAGCTCCAGGGCGCCCAGGTCACCGTCTTCGACCCCAAGGGCATGGACAACGCCCGCGCCCTCTTCCCGACCCTGGCCTACGCGCCGAGCGCGCTGGAGGCCGCCCGGGGCGCCCATGCGGTGCTGCACCTGACCGAGTGGCGCGAGTTCCGCGAGCTGGACCCGGCCGGGCTCGGCGAGGTGGTCGCCGAGCGCCGTCTGCTGGACGGGCGGAACGCCCTGGACCCGGACCACTGGCGTGAGGCGGGCTGGCAGTACCGGGCGCTGGGCCGCCCGCTGGCCTGACCCCGCGCGGACCTTCCGCGGACACGCCGCGGCGCCACCGGGTACGGTCCCGGCGGCGCCGTTCCGCGTCGGCCGACGGGGTCTAGGCCCTGCCGTCCAGCTGCTCGATCGTGGCCACCGAGGCGGCCCGGGATTCCCGCAGCCCCCGTGCCACATCCTCCGCGGAGCGCAGCGTACGGACCGCGTTCTCCCAGGTCAGCTTGGCGAGATCGGCCGGTGACCAGCGGCGGTCCAGCAGTTCGGCGATGAGGTTCGGATAGCCCGTGACATCGGCGAGGTCATCGGGGGTGAAGGCGGTGCCGTCGAAGTCGCCGCCGATACCGATGTGGTCGATGCCCGCCACCTCGCGCATATGGTCCAGATGGTCGGCGACGGTGGCGGCGGTGGCGCGCGGCCGCGGATTGGACTCCTCGAAGGCGCGGTGGACCGCTATTCCGGCCTCCGACATCTCCAGCGGGTGCAGTCCGTGGGCGCGCATGTTCTCGTCGGCCGCCCGGGTCCAGGCGACCGCCTCCGGCAGGACGAACTTGGGCACGAAGGTGACCATCGCCACCCCGCCGTTGGCGGGCAGCGAGGCCAGTACGTCGTCCGGGACGTTGCGCGGGTGGTCGCAGACGGCACGGGCGGAGGAGTGCGAGAAGACCACCGGCGCCTCGGTGACCCGGAGCGCGTCGCGCATGGTGTCGGCCGAGACATGGGAGAGGTCGACGAGCATGCCGAGCCGGTTCATCTCCCGGACGACCTCCTCGCCGAAGCGGGTGAGGCCGTTGGCGCGCGGCTCGTCGGTCGCCGAGTCCGCCCAGGGGACGTTGTCGTTGTGGGTGAGCGTCATATAGCGCACCCCGAGGTCGTACAGGGCGCGCAGGGTGGCCAGCGAGCAGTTGATGCTGTGGCCGCCCTCGGCGCCCATCAGGGAGGCGATCCGGCCCTCGGCGCGCGCGGCCTCCATGTCGTCGGCGGTCAGCGCGGGACGCAGCTGATCGGGGTGGGCCGCGGTGAACCGCCGGACCACGTCGATCTGTTCGAGGGTGGCGCTGACCGCGGTGTCCCCGCTGAAGTCGGAGCGGACGTAGACCGACCAGAACTGGGCGCCGACGCCTCCCGCGCGCAGCCGCGGGAGGTCGGTGTGGGTGTGGGCGCTCAGATCGGCGGCGATATCGCGCCGGTCGAGGTCATAGCGGACCTGCTCACGCAGGGCCCACGGGAGGTCGTTGTGGCCGTCGACCACGGGGTGGGTGGTCAGCAGTGCACGGGCTTGCGCGAGACGATCGGTCATCGTCACATCTTGCAATGTGGAATGACCGAAGTCACGCCCCATCAGTTCGGTTGCTTTCGCCCTGCTACGACACCGCTGACCAGCGCTTGATCAGTGCTTGACCCGCCGTTGACGCAACGGGCCAGGGGGACGGTCAGGCCCGGTCCGCCGCGCTCATTTGCCGAAGCCGAAGGAGCCGGAGCCGCCCACCTTGGCGCGCAACCGCTTGCCCTTCTCCGTGGCCTGCTGGTTGAGGTCCTCCTGGAACTCCCCCATCCGGGCCTGGAGCTCGGCGTCATGGGCGGCCAGGATCCGCACGGCCAGCAGTCCGGCGTTCCGGGCGCCGCCGACGGAGACCGTGGCCACCGGCACCCCGGCCGGCATCTGCACGATCGACAGCAGCGAGTCCATCCCGTCCAGGTACTTCAGCGGGACCGGGACGCCGATCACCGGAAGCGGGGTGACGGAGGCGAGCATGCCCGGCAGATGGGCGGCGCCGCCCGCACCGGCGATGATCGCCTTCAGTCCGCGGGGGGCCGCGTTCTCCCCGTAGGAGACCATCTCGCGCGGCATCCGGTGCGCGGAGACCACGTCCACCTCGTACGGGATCTCGAACTCGTCGAGGGCCTTGGCCGCCTCTTCCATCACGGGCCAGTCGGAGTCCGAACCCATGACGATGCCGATCGCAGGAGCGCTCATTCGGTGATGGTCCCTCTGAGGTAGTCGGCGGCGTGGCGGCCGCGCTCACGCACATCGGCCAGATCGTCGCCATAGGTGTTGACGTGGCCGACCTTGCGTCCGGGCTTCACGTCCTTGCCGTACATGTGGATCTTCAGCCCTGGATCGCGCGCCATGCAATGGAGATACGCCGCGTACATGTCGGGGAAGTCACCGCCGAGGACGTTGGTCATCACCGTCCACGGGGCCCGGGGGCGCGGATCGCCGAGCGGGAGGTCGAGCACGGCCCGCAGGTGGTTGGCGAACTGCGAGGTGACGGCGCCGTCCTGGGTCCAGTGACCGGAGTTGTGCGGACGCATCGCCAGCTCGTTGACCAGCAGCCGCCCGTCCCGGGTCTCGAAGAGCTCCACCGCCAGGTGTCCGATGACACCCAGCTCGGCGGCGATCCGCAGGGCCAGCTCCTGGGCCTGGGCGGACAGCTCGCCGGAGAGTCCGGGCGCGGGGGCGATCACCGTGTCGCACACCCCGTCGACCTGGATGGACTCCACCACGGGGTAGGCCACGGCCTGGCCGTGCGGGGAGCGCACCACATTGGCCGCCAGCTCACGGCTGAAGTCGACCATCTCCTCGGCGAGGACGGGCACCCCGGCGCGGAACGGATCGGCCGCCTGCTCCGCGTCCCGGACCACCCAGACCCCCTTGCCGTCGTAGCCGCCGCGCACCGTCTTCAGGACGACGGGGAAGCCGTCGCCCTCCTCGGCGAACCGCACCACGTCCGTGGGATCCGTCACGATGCGGTGGCGCGGGCAGGGCACCCCCGCGGCGCGCAGCCGCTCCCGCATCACCCCCTTGTCCTGGGCGTGGAGCAGGGCTTCCACCCCGGGGCGGATGACCACGCCGTCCGCTTCCAGGGCGCGCAGATGCTCCGCCGGGACATGCTCATGATCGAAAGTGACCACGGCACAGCCTTGTGCGAACGCACGAAGGGTGTCGAGGTCACGGTAGTCACCGATGACCACATCGCTGACCGCCTGGGCCGCAGAGTCCTGCGGGGTGTCACTGAGCAGCTTGAACCTGATACCGAGGGGGATGCCCGCCTCGTGGGTCATACGGGCGAGCTGGCCGCCGCCGACCATGCCGACTACCGGGAATGTCACCCTCCCAGAGTAACTTCCTCCCGCGACCACCCCTGACCGGCCTTGGAGGATCATCCAGAAACCGGGACCGGACCATGACGATGCCTTGCGGGCGAGAGCGCGGGGCGCTGGTTAGCATGGGGCCGTTGTTGAACGCTGACGGACGGGGCGGAACGATCACCATGAGTGAACGGCGCACACTCGACGGGCTGCGGGCCCGGGTGGGCCAACTCGCCCGCGAGATCGCGAAGTTCGGGGTGGTCGGCGGTGCCGGCGTCTTCGTCAACCTCGCGGTCTTCAACCTGGTCCGGGAGTTCAGCACGCTGCCGGTGGTGCGGGCGTCCATCGTGGCCACGGTGGTCGCGACGGGCTTCAACTACCTGGGCTACCGCTACTTCACCTACCGGGACCGGGACAAGCAGGGGCGCACCAAGGAGCTCAGCCTCTTCCTGCTGTTCAGCGCGATCGGCCTGATCATCGAGAACGGTGTGCTCTACACGGCCACCTACGGCTTCGGCCTCGACAGCCAGCTCCAGAGCAATGTGTGCAAGTTCGTCGGCATCGGGGTGGCCACCCTCTTCCGCTTCTGGTCCTACCGCACCTGGGTGTTCCGGGCGATGCCCGCCCGGGAGGCCGTGGAGTGTGCGGAGTCCTTTCTCACCGACGTGCCGCCCGCGCAGGCCACCCGCAAGCAGCCGGTCCGGAAGTGACCCGGCCGGGCGGATGCGCTGACCGGCGGATCAGGAACCGCCCTGGCACTCCGCCTCGCGGCTGAGGAAGAGCGCGAAGACCGGGGGATGCTGCTGGAGCAGCTCCAGCCGGCCGCCGTCCGCCTCCGCCAGATCGCGGGCGACCGCGAGCCCCAGACCGGTGGAGTTCCGTCCGCTGACGGTGCGCTCGAAGACCCGCGCACCGAGGTCGGGCGAGACACCCGGGCCCTCGTCGGACACCTCGACCACCGCCTGGTTGCCGGTGACCCGGGTGCGCAGCGCGACCGTGCCGTCCCCGTGCATCAGTGAGTTCTCGATCAGGGTGGCCAGCACCTGCGCGACCGCGCCCGGGGTGCCGACCGCCCGCAGCCCCTTCTTGCCCGAGCGGACGATGGCACGGCCCTCGCTGCGGGAGGCCGGGCGCCACTCCTCGATCTGCTGCTTGACCACCTCGTCGAGGTCGAAGGCGACCGCGGAGCCGCTGCGCGGATCGCGGGAGTTGGTCAGCAGCCGCTGCACCACGTCGGTGAGCCGCTCGACCTGTCCCAGCGCGATGGTCGCCTCCTCCTTGACCGTCTCCGGGTCGTCGGTGAGCGTGATCTCCTCCAGCCGCATGGACAGCGCGGTCAGCGGGGTCCGCAGCTGGTGCGAGGCATCGGCGGCCAGCCGCCGCTCGGCGGTGAGCATCCGGGCGATGCGTTCGGCGCTGGAGTCCAGCACGTCGGCGACCCGGTCCAGCTCCGGCACGCCATAGCGGCGGTGGCGCGGCCGGGGATCGCCCGAGCCCAGCCGCTCGGCGGTCTCGGCGAGATCGGTGAGCGGGGCGGAGAGCCTGCGCGCCTGCCGTACGGCCAGCAGGACGGCGGCCACGACGGCGAGCAGCGCCACCGCCAGGATGATCAGCATGGTGCGGCCGATCTCCCGGCTCACGGTGGAGCGGGACTCCTCGACCCGCACCACCTCGCCCTGCTCACCGTGCTCCTCGGCGGAGATGACACTGCCCTCGGGCCGCTCGCCGATCTCCACCGTGGGGTGGTCCGGGATCCGGATCAGGGCGTAGCGGCCGGGTTCGATCTGTTCACGCAGCACCTTGGCGGTGACGCCCTCACCGCCCAGCAGCCGGCTGTCCACGATGCTGACCAGCCGCACCGCGTCGGAGCTGACGCTCTCCTGGGCGCTGTTCTCGATGGTCCGCGTCTCCACGAGGACCAGGGACAGCCCGAAGACCGCGATGACGACGAGCACCACGGCGAGGGTGGAGTTGATCAGACGACGGCGCATGGTCCTACCGTCTCAGCCACCGTCAGCTCTTCTCGAAACGGAAACCGACGCCCCGGACGGTGGCGATGTAACGGGGGTTGGCGGCGTCGTCCCCGAGCTTCTTGCGCAGCCAGGAGATGTGCATGTCGAGGGTTTTGGTGGAGGACCACCAGGTGGTGTCCCACACCTCGCGCATCAGCTGGTCCCGGGTGACCACCCGGCCCGCGTCCCGGACCAGGACGCGCAGCAGGTCGAACTCCTTCGCCGTGAGCTGGAGCTCCTCCTCGCCCATCCAGGCGCGGTGCGACTCCACGTCGATCCGCACCCCGTGGGTGGACGGCGCCTGCGCATGGGTCTCGACGGCGCCGCGCCGCAGCAGCGCCCGGACCCGGGCGAGCAGCTCGGCGAGGCGGAAGGGCTTGGTCACGTAGTCGTCGGCGCCCGCGTCCAGCCCGACCACGGTGTCCACCTCGTCCGCGCGGGCGGTGAGCACCAGCACCGGGAAGCCGTGGCCCTCGGTGCGCAGCCGGCGGCAGACCTCGAGACCGTCCATGCCCGGCAGGCCGAGATCGAGGACGATCAGATCGATACCCCCTTGCAGCCCGGCGTCGAGCGCGGTGGGTCCGTCCTCCCGCACCTCGACCTCGTACCCCTCACGGCGCAGGGCGCGAGCGAGCGGCTCCGAGATGGACGCGTCATCCTCGGCGAGCAGTACTCGGGTCATGGAGTGATGGTAGTCCGCCGAGGTCGGAGCACGGGCCGCGCACGGGACCACAGCCGGGGCTCACATGGTTGCCCGCCCCATCCGTGAGGTATGTCTCATCGCTCCAGGGATGCGCGTAAGCCCTGTGTAAGGTGAATCTACGTCTGTAGCTCTTTCGGGGACCTTTGGCCGCTACACGCCGCCGAAGGTCTCTGTCGTGTCCGGAGCCGGACAGGGCGACCGAACTGACCACATGAGCGCCACCTGACCCCCCACACAAGGAACCCCCCATGGCGTCCAGCCTCACGAAGGGCGCCACCGCGCAGGGAACCCCTGCCGGCGGTGGCAAGACCTTCTTCGGCCACCCGCGTGGCCTGGCAACCCTCTTCATGACCGAGATGTGGGAGCGCTTCAGCTACTACGGCATGAGAGCCCTGCTCGTCGTCTACCTGATCTCCGGCGGCCCGGACGCCAAGAAGGGTGCTCAGGGCGGCGGCCTCGGGATGACCGAGGTCAACGCGGTGGCCATCTACTCGGTCTATCTGGCCCTGGTCTATCTGCTGGCCATGCCCGGCGGCTGGTTCGCCGACCGGGTCTGGGGCCCGCGGCGGACGGTGGCCATCGGCGCCGGTGTGGTGATGGCGGGCCATCTGTCGCTCGCCGTACCCGGGCAGGGCCCCTTCTTCGCCGGTCTCGCCCTGGTGGCCCTGGGCTCCGGGCTGTTGAAGGCCAATATCTCCACGATGGTCGGCCAGCTCTACGACGGTCCCCAGGACCCGCGCCGGGACGGTGGCTTCACCATCTTCTACATCGGCATCAACGTGGGCGCCTTCGGTGCCCCGCTGGTGATCGGCACCGTCGGCCAGAGCTACAACTGGCACCTGGGCTTCGCGCTGGCCGCGCTCGGCATGGCTCTGGGCCTGGCCCAGTTCCTGATCGGCACCCGCCATCTGAGCCCGCAGAGCAGTGTCGTCCCCACCCCGCTGGCGGCCGAGGAGCGGCGCGCCTGGCTGCGCAAGGGTCTGATCTGGCTGATCGCGACCACGGTGTTCTACGGGGCGGTCGTCCTCAGCGGCCACTGGACGCTGAACTGGGCGCTGGTCCCGATCACCATCGCGGGTCTGGTCATCCCCACCGGGGTGCTGATCCGGATCAAGCGCGACAAGGAGCTCACGGCGGTCGAGCAGACCAAGGTGAGCGGCTACATCTGGTTCTTCGCGGCCGCGGCCGTGTTCTGGATGATCTTTGACCAGGGCGGCTCCACGATGTCCGCCTTCGCCGAGACCAAGACCGCCGACAATGTCTTCGGCGTGCACTTCCCGTCCTCGTGGTTCCAGTCGGTGAACCCGCTGTGGGTGATGGCGCTCGCCCCGGTCTTCGCGTGGCTGTGGCTGTGGCTGGCCCGGCGCGACCGGGAGCCCAACACCACGGTGAAGTTCGCGATGGCCCTGGTCCTCATCGGGGCGTCGTTCTTCGTCTTCGTGGTGCCGATGGCGATGGCCTCGGACGGCAACACCGTCAGCCCGATGTGGCTGGTGTCGATCTACATGATCCAGACGATGGGTGAGCTGTGCCTCTCGCCGGTCGGTCTGTCGGTGACCACCAAGATGGCCCCGGAGAAGTACGCGAGCCAGATGATGGGCGTGTGGTTCCTCGCCGTCACCGCCGGTGACTGCGTCACGGGTCTGCTGTCCATCGCGGGTGTCGACATGAGCGGTACGGGTGTGATCGCGCTGGAGGCGACCCTCGCGGCGCTGGCCGGATTCGCGGTCTACCTGTACCGCAAGAAGATCGTGGCCCTCATGGCCGACGTGCACTGACACGTTCGCGGCCCGGGGATCGAGGGGCCCGGCGCGGGACGACCGCGCCGGGCCCCTCCTCCGTTCCCCGGTTCGCGTCAGCGGCTGCCGCGCAGCCTGCGCCACGGGGTGAGGGTGAAGACCGCGCCGCCGAGCAGCACGGAGGTGCCGGCGATCAGGGCGAGCGCCTTCAGCCCGCCGTGGTCGTTCGCGCCGGTCTCGGCCAGTCCGCCGCTGGTGCCACCGGACGAACCACCGCCGGACGAACCGCCGGTGCCACCGGAGGTGCCGCCGGAGCTGCCGCCCGAACCGCCGGAGGTGCCGCCGGACGTACCGCCGGGCTGGGCCGTGGTGTCCAGCTCCAGCGAGGCGCCGGGGTCCTTGGCCGGGGTGCAGGTGGTGGTCGTGCCGAGCGCCTTGACGGTCAGCACCCCGGGGGTGAGCGTCGCCTTGCCGCTCGCGCCCGGCTTGTAGGTGCCGGTGAGATCCGGGATCTCGATCGGGTCACCGGACTTGATGGGCCCCTTGTTGGTCGGGCCCTCCACGGCGACCTCGCCCTTGTCGGCACCGCCGACCTTCACCGCCATCGCGGGCTTGACGGAGTCGGCGGGGATGTCGGCCGGGCTGTCCATCACGGACTTGCCGAACTTGACGGTGAGGTCGAAGCTGCCGCCCTTCTTGGTGGCGTTGATCTGGACCGGGGAGGTGGCCTCCTTGTCGCCGATGGGGGTCTTGCAGCGGTAGTCGACGCTGACCTGCTTACCCGTCTGGGTGTCACCGTCGCCGCCACCGCCGCCGCTCGTCGAACCACCGGTCGTCGAACCACCGGCGGTGGAGCCACCCGTGGTCGTACCACCGGTCGTGGTGCCGCCCGTGGTGGTCCCGCCGGTCGTCGTGCCGCCCGTGGTCGTACCGCCGGTGGTGGTCCCGCCGGTCGTGGTGCCACCGGTGGTCGTACCGCCCGTGGTGGTCCCGCCGGTGGTCGAACCGCCGTCGGTCACCTTGATGGTGGCGGCGGCCTTGACCGTCTCCTTGGCCGAGCACTTGGTGTCCGTGGAGATCGGCTTGCTGACGTTGATGGTGTACGCACCGGGGGTCAGCGTGACCTCCCCGGCCTTCGTCAGCTTCAGCTTGGCCTTCATGTCGGACAGCTTCATCGGGCTGTCCTTGGGGATCGGCGGGTTCTCCCGCGCCCCCTCCACGGCGAGTTCACCGGTCTGCGCCCCGCCCACCGTGAGGGTGCCGGTGGGCTTCACGGTGTCCTTCTCCAGATCGAGGATGGGCGGGTTCTTGGAAGCGGCCTGCACCGTCTTCCACACCACCTCGACCTCGTCGCCGACCTTGGCGGTGGCCGGGGCCTGGACGTCCACCGTCGTGGTGCCCTGCACCGGCGGCATACCGGAGATCGGCGGTGGCAGGCACTCGGTCTTGTACGAGACCTCGGCGCCTTGTGCGGTACTCGCGCCGAACAGCACGCCCGCACCGCCGAGTACCAGCGCGGCGACGGCCGCGCCCACTCTTCGTTGCGTACTCACGTCGATCCTTTCGGGGTCGGTCGGTCGTTCTCGGACGGTGCGGAAGGGTGGTGCGTCTGCGACCCCGGGAGGGTGTCCGGGGTGAACCAGGGCAGGGCCGGGGCCCGTGCGTCAGGGGCGGGGGCGACGGGGCCGGTCCGGGCACGGCCGCGGCCGCGGCGGCGGATACGGGAACGGCGGGCGCGGGCGTGCGCGGCGGATGCCGCCGGACGCGGCGGGCGCATCCGGTCCACGACGGCCATGCCGATCCGGAAGACCGCCGCCGGGATCACCACGCCCAGCAGGACCCAGAAGAGCGTGACACCCCACGGCCGTCCGACCGTCCACGGCTGTTCGACCAGCAGCTTGCGGCCGTACTCCAGCGAGACGACGTAGTCGCCATGGGCCCCGGCCGACAGTTCCACCTCCAGCTCGACCCGGGCCTTCTTGCCCGGCTGGATGGTCCCCCGCCACTGCCGCTCCTCCCACGAGGGCGCGAAGACACCGTGCGAGGCGCCCACCCGGAAGACCGGATCGCGGGCCGGGGTGGAGCCGAGGTTGGCGACGGTGACCACCAGCGTGCGGCGCGGGGGAGCGCCGAACCACGTCAGCAGCCCGCTCGAACCGTCGAGCCGGGCCGAGAGCGCGCTGAGCCGCTCACCGCCGGTGCGCTTGTGGGGCAGCGGTTTCACCGGGTGTCCGGCGACGCGGAACGCCACATCGGCGGAGGCGGCGTCACCGGTCACGGTCGCGGCGTGGACGACGCAGGGGCAGGGCTCGGGCGGATCGGCGACCGGCAGCTTCCGGCGGAAGGTGCCGTCCGCTCCGGTGGTGACCGCCCTGCCGTCGGAGTTGGCGCAGGAGTTGGTGCCGCCGATCATGTTCTGACCGCAGATGAGCAGGGTCAGCAGGGCTTTCGGCCGCCAGCCGCGGCCGGTCACGGTGATCGAACCGCCGGTGCCCGCCTCGCGCGGGGAGACCGCGACGGTGGGCCCGTCGGAGGCCGCGGCGGCGGGGCCGGTGAACGGTACGGCGAGGGCGCCCAGGAGCAGGGCGAGGACCACCAGGGCGACGACGGCCGGGGGCGTGTGGTGACGTGTCATCCGTCGGCCCCCGCCCCGGCCGCTCCCGCTGCCGCTCCTGCGACGGCCGCCTCCGCCTCCGGTGCGGCCGCTTCCGTGTCCCGGGCGCGGCGGCGCCGTCGTACCAGCCGGCCGCCCGCGCCGGTGCCCGCGCCCAGGGCCCCGAGCGCCGCCGTGAGGAGCAGCCACGGCGGTACGGCGGTGTAGGTGGTGGACGCGGCGTCATGCGCTCCCCCGGCCGCGGTGACCGTCAGCCGCACCGCCACCCGGTCGGCGGCGGGCGCGTCGGGCCACCGCTCGGTGAGCCGCACCCGGCGGCCGGGGGCCAGTTCGAGCGGCAGGGTGCGGGCGTCGCGCCGCAGCACGGCGCCGAAGAGGCCGTCGGCCCGGACCGCGAGCCGAGGGGTGAGCGCGGTGGTGCCGCGGTTGACGAGGGCGTAGCGGATGGCCGCCCCGTCGCCGTGCCGCTCCACGCGCACGTCCTCGACGGAGAGCGAGGTCATCGTGGGGCCGTTGACCCGCAGATGGGTGCGGACGGCGATCTCGCGCCCGTCCCCGGAGACCCGGACCGCTCCGGTGCGCTCACCGGGTGCCGCGTCGGCGGGGACGGTGACGGTGAGCGGGACGTCGGCGCGGGTGCGGGGCGGCACCGTCACCCGGTGCTCGGCGAGCGTGACGCGGACGCCGCCGGTGCCGCGCAGCCGCACGGTACGGGGCCGGGCGCCCTCGTTGGTGACGGCGAGCGTGTCGCGGAGGACGGCGCCGGGGCCGCCCTCCAGATAGAAGTACGCCCGGTCACCCGCGCCCGGGGCGCGTCCGCCGCCGGGCGCGGGCGCCGCCGACCAGCCGTGTCCCCCGGGCACGGCGGGGGCCGCGGTGGCCACCGCCGTGGGGAAGACCGCGAGGGCCAGCAGGGGGGCGGTCAGCAGCGCGGCGGCGCGGACGCGGAGGTGGACGACGGTGTGGGTACGCGACGGCATCGGCGGCTCCTCGGTTGCTCGTCCTCATGCGGCCCGGCCGGAGCTGCGCTAGGCCGCCCGGCCGCGGCGCCGGGAGAGCCAGAGGGCTCCGGCCACTCCGCTGAGCAGCACGGTTCCGCCGAGGGTGCCGAGCGCGAGGGCGGAGTCGGCGGGTCCGGTCTGCGGCAGCTGGGAGCCGCCGCCTGATCCGGAGCCGCCCGCGCCCTTGACGTCCAGGGACAGCGAGGGCTTGGGACCGTTGCCGGGGGTACAGGTGGTGGTCGTGCCCAGGGCCTTGATGGTGAGGGTGGAGGCGGTGAAGGTGACCTTGCCGCTCTTCTTCGGTGTGTAGGTGCCCGTCAGGTCACGGATCTTGATGGGGGTGTTGGCGGGGATCGCCTTGTCGTTGGCGGGTCCCGAGACCGCGACCGTGCCGGTCTCCGCTCCGCCCAGCTTGATCAGGGCGCTGGGGTGCATCGCGCCCTTGCCGAGTTCGACCGGGCTGGAGGAGACGCCCTTCTCGAAGGACATGGTGAGCTGGTAGCCGCCGCCGCTCCGCACGCTCTTGATGTCGATGGGCGACACCGCGCTCTTGTCGCCGATCGGCGTCTTGCACTTGTAGTCGACATCGACGGTGGTGGCGTGGGCGGCCGGGGCGCCGAGGAAGACCGCGGAACCGGCCACGGCCGCGGCGAGCGTGAGGGCGCCGCCACGGCCGACCGTACGGCGTTGGGGGTGGGACACCACGAGATCCCCTCTCGTCGGGCGCCGCAACAGCAGAACTGACGGCACATCAGATCGGGCGCCGACAGTACGCCGGGGACCTTGGAGAGGGAAGACAAAGAACGCGCCGGATCGGCGCGAAGAGGGAGAAGACCGGGTGAAGCGGAAGACGCGGACGCGGCGGCCTGCGCAACGGACGGTGGAGTCGCGGCGCGGGCGGGCGCACGGGGTGACCGCGGAGGCGGCGGGCCGCGACGGCGGCGGGGGTGGCCGCGGCGGATCAGCCGGACCCGAGGGCGCAGAGCGCGCGGGGGGATACGGGCCGGGGCCGTGCTCTTCAGGCCGGAGCGGCGAGCTCCGCCCAGACCGTCTTGCCGGAGCCCTCCACGTTCCGCACCACGCCCCAGTCGAGGCACAGCCGCTGCACGATGAACATGCCGTGGCCGCCGGGGCGCCCCGCGCGGTGCGGGGTGCGCGGCGCGGGCGTACCGGTGCCGAGGTCGACCACTTCGAGGCGGAGCACCTTGGCGTTGCAGCTGACGCGCAGCTCCTCCGGGCCGTCGGCGTGCAGACAGGCGTTGGTGACCAGTTCGGAGACGACGAGCAGTACATCCTCCGCGGCCGCCCGCTGGTCCGCGGTCGCGGCCGGCAGCCAGCCCCAGTCACGCAGCGCCTCACGCGTGAAGTCACGGGCACGCGGGACCGCTCCACTGGCTCCGATCAGATGGAGCCTGCGGACCTGGCGGATCCGCCCGGCGGCCGGAGTGCCCGGTGGGATGGCCGAAGCGGCGGGACCATCCGGGTCCGGGCCGCGGTCGCCCGGCGGGTACGGCCGGGTGGTGCTCATCAGCGCTTCACCTCACCGATTCACCGATTCAGGGACAAGGGTTACCTGATCTCTTCAACAGTTTCAGCCTGTCTCCTGCCCGGCCAAAGCGTGAGAACACCCACTTCTTCGACACCGCTGATGTGACGCGGGCAACGCATGACGGCGTACGCGGGACACACCGGAGTCAGGAGTGACGTAGATCACTCGACTAGCGCGGCGTCCAGCGAGTCATGCAGCGTGAAGACGGCTTCCGCTCCGGTGATCTCGAATACGCGCGCAACGATGGGCTGCATCCCGGCCAGGTGGACTCCGCCACCCTCGGCCTCGGCCTTGAGGCGGGCGCCCAGGAGGACGTTCAGCCCGGTCGAATCGCAGAACTCCAGCTTGGAGCAGTCCACGACCAGCCGGGCGCGTCCACCTTCGACGCACCTCTCCAGCGGCTCGCGCAGCACGTCGGCGGTGTGGTGATCCAACTCACCTGCCGGTGTGACGACCGCACTCGCTCCGTGGTGCCGAACCTCGACCTGGAGCCGGCCCTTGCTGGCGCTGCCGACCATCCCGCGGTCCATGTGCGCACCTCTTCTGGCGTCTCGTTGCTTTCGATTGCGCGCATCGAACCCTACGCCTTCTACCCGGTCCTCCGGTACCCGAACATTTCGCATACTTCGGCAAATTCAACAAATATGGACAACGTGGACTTGCCACACGATGGCCAATACGGGTAGGCGTAGTAGTGACCCGCTCGAACACGACCGGCTTTGGAGGCGCCGCTCCCCGAGCAGCACGTCATGGCACCGGCAGCCATATGCCGAGAACGACGGAGGAGACTATGTCACCCCAGCTCGACGAATCGCGTACCGATCCTTCCTGGAGTACCGGCGCCTCGTCGGCCACCGTACCCGCGCAGTTCACCCCTGACACGGACGCCCAGGCCCTCACCGGAACCGCGTTCGACGAACTGCCGGAACTGTCCGATCTGCCGGAGATCCCCCCGTATGAAACGGTTGGTCCGGTAGATGCGAGGGCTCTCTCCAAGACCCTCTTCGAACGCCTCGAGATGCTGGACGAAGGCACCCACGAGTACGCGTACGTCCGCAACACGCTCGTCGAGCTGAACCTGGCACTGGTCAAGTTCGCCGCCTCGCGCTTCCGCTCCCGCAGCGAGCCGATGGAGGACATCGTGCAGGTCGGCACCATCGGACTGATCAAGGCGATCGACCGCTTCGAGCCCGGACGCGGTGTCGAGTTCCCCACCTTCGCGATGCCGACCATCGTCGGCGAGATCAAGCGCTTCTTCCGGGACACCAGTTGGTCCGTGCGCGTTCCCAGGCGGCTCCAGGAGCTGCGGCTGGACCTGGCCAAGGCCGGTGACGAGCTGGCGCAGTCGCTCGACCGCGCCCCCACCGTGGACGAGTTGGCCAAGCGCCTGGACATCAGCACCGCCGAGGTCGTCGAGGGCATGGCCGCGAGCAACGCGTACACCGCCAGCTCGCTGGACGCCCAGCCCGAGGAGGACGACACCGAGGGCACCCTGGCGGACCGGATCGGCTACGAGGACCACGGTCTCGAGGGCATCGAGTACGTGGAGTCCCTGAAGCCGCTGATCGCCGAACTGCCCCCGCGCGACCGGAAGATCCTGTCGCTGCGCTTCGTGGCCAATATGACGCAATCGGAGATCGGTGAGGAGCTGGGTATCTCCCAGATGCACGTCTCCCGGCTGCTGTCGCGCACCCTCCGTCGGCTCCGCAAGGGACTGATGATCGAGGAGTAGACGCCGCCGCAGACGGATAAGGACCCGCCCCCGCTCAGCCGGGACGGGTCCTTATTCGCGTCGGCGTCCGGGCCGGCGCCGCCTCGGCCACGCCGGCCCGGAGGGGCCGTCAGACGAGGGTTCCGCCGCGCCAGACGGCCGACACCAGCGGGACCCCGGGCCGGTAGGCGAGGTGGACGTGGGACGGGGCGTCCAGCAGCGCCAGATCGGCGCGGGCGCCCGGGGTGATACGGCCGACATCGGTACGGCGCAGGGCGCGCGCTCCGCCCTCGGTGGCCGCCCAGACCGCCTCGTCCGGGGTCATCCCCATGTCGCGCACGGCCAGCGCGACGCAGAACGGCATGGAACTGGTGAAGGACGAGCCCGGGTTGCAGTCCGGGGAGAGCGCCACGGTGACGCCCGCGTCCAGCAGCCGCCGCGCGTCCGGGTACGGCGAGCGGGTGGAGAACTCGCAGCCCGGCAGCAGGGTGGCCACGGTCTCGCTGCGCGCCAGCGCGTCCACGTCCTCGTCCGTCAGATAGGTGCAGTGGTCCGCGGAGGCGGCGCCCAGCTCCACGGCGAGCTGCACCCCGGGGCCGTACGAGAGCTGGTTGGCGTGCACCCGCGGGATCAGCCCGTGCCGCTGTCCGGCGGTGAGCACCGCCCGCGCCTGGTCGCCGTCGAACGCGCCCTTCTCGCAGAACACGTCCACCCAGCGGGCGTACGGTGCGCACATCTCCAGCATCGGGCCGGTCACCAGGTCCACGTACGCGGCCGGGTCGTCGGCGAACTCGGGGGCGACGACATGCGCCCCCAGGAACGTCACCTCGTCGGTGTGGGCGGCGGCGATGGACAGGGCGCGCG
The DNA here is from genome assembly GCF_056431485.1 of Streptomyces sp. NPDC045899. Lineage (NCBI taxonomy): Bacteria > Bacillati > Actinomycetota > Actinomycetes > Kitasatosporales > Streptomycetaceae > Streptomyces > Streptomyces sp. NPDC045899. The sequence goes on along the minus strand of NZ_JBWKKP010000027.1, from coordinate 67,964 downwards.
CCTCGTCCTCCGACGTCAGCCCGTAGCCGGACTTGATCTCCAGGGTGGTGGTGCCCTGGCGCAGGGCCTCCATCACATAGCGGGCGACATTGGCGTTGAGCTCGTTGTTGGAGGCCGCCCGGGTGGCGGCCACCGTGGTGCGGATCCCGCCCGCGCTGTACCGCCGCCCGGACATCCGCGCGTTGAACTCCTCGGTCCGGTCGCCCGCGAAGACCACATGGGAGTGGGAGTCCACGAAACCGGGGACGGCGGCGCGTCCGGCCGCGTCGACCCGGTTGTCGGTGGCGGGTACGTCGCGGGTGGCGCCGACCCAGGCGATCCGGTCGCCGTCGATGACGACGGCCGCGTCCCGGATCAGACCGAGCGGGCCCTCGCCGAGGGCGGGGTCGTTGGTGACGAGGCCGGCGATATGGGTGATGGCGGTCGTCGCGGGCGTGGCGGCCGCGTCCGTCGCGGTGGTCATCGTGAGGGTGCTCCTTCATGGGCCGCCCGGGCGGCCCGTCGTCGCTCAGCCGTGCAGGGCCGCGATGGACGCGGCCAGCGCCTCGGGCACACGCGGGACGAGCTGATGGGCGCCGTCCCGTACGACATGGCGGCCGCCGACCACGGTGTGCCGGACATCGGCACCGGTCGCCGCGAACACGGCCGTCTCGGCGCCCAGCCGGGACGGCGGTCCCGCGGTGCGCACCGAGTCCAGCGCGATCGTGGTGAGGTCGGCCAGCGCCCCCACCTCGATCCGGCCCGCGTCATCGCCCCAGCCCAGCGCCGCATGGCCGTCGGCCGTCGCGGCGCGCAGCAGCTGGGGCGCGGTCCAGTGGCCCCGGGCGCGGGTGTGCAGCCGCTCGTCCAGCTCCATGGCGCGGGCCTCTTCGAGGATGTCGATCACGGCGTGGCTGTCGCTGCCGAGCGACAGCGGTGAACCCGCGCGCTGGAGTTCGGCGGCCGGGCCGATGCCGTCGGCGAGGTCCCGTTCGGTGGTCGGGCACATGCACACCCCGGTGGCCGAGTGGCCCAGCAGCCGGATGTCGCCCGGGGTGAGGTGGGTGGCGTGCACCGCGGTGGTGCGCGGCCCCAGCACCCCGTGGTCGGCGAGCAGCCGGGCCGGGGTGAAGCCGTGGGCCTCCACACAGGCGTCGTTCTCGGCGGTCTGCTCGGAGAGGTGGACATGGAGCGGGGCGAACCGCTCCTCCGCCCAGCCCGAGACGGTGGCCAGCTGGTCGACGGGGACGGCCCGCACCGAGTGGATGGCCGCGCCGATCCGGGCGGTGCCGTTGCCCTTGAGCGCGGAGACCCGCTCGGCCCAGGCGTCGGCGCTGCCGTCGGAGAAACGCAGCTGGTGCTGGTCCGGTTCGGCGCCGAACCCGGAGGAGAGGTAGCAGGTGTCGAGGAGGGTGATGCGGATCCCGGCCTCGCCCGCCGCCGCGATCAGGGCCTGCCCCATCGCGTTGGGGTCGCCGTAGCGGGTGCCGCCGGGGGCGTGGTGCAGATAGTGGAACTCACCCACGCAGGTGATGCCCGCCATGGCCATCTCGGCGTAGACCGCGCGCGCGAGTTCGAAGTAGCTCTCCGGGGTGAGCCGGTCGGCGACCTCGTACATCACCTTGCGCCAGGTCCAGAAGGAGTCCGGCGCGCCCTGTCCGTGCCGGTCCGCGGCCGCCGCCCCGCTCCCGGCCTGCACATAGCCGCGCAGCGCCCGGTGGAAGGCATGGCTGTGCGCGTTGGCCAGGCCGGGGACGGTGAGGCCGCGCAGGGTGACCGAGCCCGCGGGCGGGGCCGGGCAGCCGGGCCGCACCGCGGTGATCCTCCCGTCCGTCGCGGCCACGATCACCACGTCCGGCCGGACGCTTCCGCCCAGCCAGGCGTACTCCGCCCAGTAGGTCTGCGCCGTCAGTGACACGCCAACCCCTCCAGTACCTGCGCGAGCGCGGCCACACCGGCGAGGCAGTCATCCTCGCCCGCCGTCTCCGCGGGTGAGTGCGAGACGCCGGTGGGGTTCCTTACAAACAGCATGGCGGTCGGAACCGACGCGGACAAAATGCCCGCGTCGTGTCCGGCGCCCGTGGGCAGTACCGGAACCCCTCCGAGCAGGCCGGACAGCCGGTCCCGCAGATCATGGGCGAATTCCACGACCGGGGTGAAGGACTCCCGGGTGACCCGTACCTCCACCCCGTCGCGCTGTCCGCGCTCCACGGCGGCCCGCTCGACCTCCTCGACGACGGCGGCGAGGGTCTTCTCGTCCGCCGCCCGTGAGTCCAGCCAGCCGCGTACCAGCGAGGCGATCGCGTTGACCCCGTTGGGCTCCACGCTGACCTTGCCGAACGTGGCCAGGGCGCCGGCCAGCCGGGCCTTCTTGCGGGCGGCGAGCACGGTGTTGGCGTAGGTGAGCATCGGGTCGCGGCGGTCCTCGAGCCGGGTGGTCCCGGCGTGGTTGGCCTCGCCGTGGAAGTCGAACCGCCAGCGGCCGTGCGGCCAGATCGCGGAGGCGACGCCCACCGGGTCTCCTGTGTCCGCCAGGGCCCGGCCCTGCTCGACGTGGAGCTCGACGAAGGCGCCGATCCCGGCCAGCCGGCCGGGGTCCGGGCCGATGGCGTCCGGGTCGTATCCGGCGCGCTCCATGGCCTGCGGCAGCGAGATCCCGTCGGCGTCACGCAGGGTGTGCGCCTGGTCCACACCGAGCTGTCCGGCGGTGAGCCGGGAGCCGGCACAGGCCAGCCCGAAGCGGGCGCCCTCCTCGTCGCCGAAGTTCACGATCGCGAGCGGTCTGGCGGGCTTCGCGCCGCGGGCGCGGAGCTCGTCGAGCGCGGCGAAGGAGGACACCACACCCAGCGGGCCGTCGAAGGCGCCGCCGTCGGGCACGGAGTCCAGGTGGGAGCCGGTGACGACCGCGTCCCCGGCGGCGGGGTCGCCGAGCCAGGCCCACTGGTTGCCGTTGCGGTCCACCTCGTAGGTCAGACCGCGGGTCTCCGCCTGGGCCCGGAACCAGGCGCGGCAGTCGGTGTCCGCGCCGGTCCAGGCGTAGCGGCGGTAGCCCTTGGTGGTGGCGTCGCGGCCGATGGGCGCGAGGTCGCGCCACATCTCCAGGAAGGACGGGGGCTGTTGGGCGGGTGCGGTCACGCCGTCCCTTCCTCACGCATCGGGACGTGCACCTCGCGCTCCGCCGCCACCTCGTCGGCGCGGTCGTAGCCCGCGTCGACATGGCGGATCACGCCCATGCCCGGGTCGTTGGTGAGCACCCGGCGGATCTTCTCGCCCGCCAGCGCGGTGCCGTCGGCCACGGTGACCTGTCCCGCGTGGATGGAGCGGCCCATGCCGACGCCGCCGCCGTGGTGGAGGGAGACCCAGGAGGCGCCCGAGGCGACGTTGACCATGGCGTTGAGCAGCGGCCAGTCGGCGATGGCGTCCGAGCCGTCGAGCATGGCCTCGGTCTCGCGGTACGGGGAGGCCACCGAACCGCAGTCCAGGTGGTCACGGCCGATGGCCAGCGGGGCGGCGAGGGTGCCGTCGGCCACCATCTCGTTGAACCGCTCGCCCGCCTTGTCGCGCTCGCCGTAGCCGAGCCAGCAGATACGGGCGGGCAGCCCCTGGAAGTGCACCCGTTCCCCCGCCAGCTTGATCCAGCGGGCCAGCGACTCGTTCTCCGGGAACAGCTCCAGGATCGCCTTGTCGGTGGCGGCGATGTCCTTGGGGTCTCCGGAGAGCGCGGCCCAGCGGAACGGGCCCTTGCCCTCGCAGAACAGCGGACGGATGTAGGCCGGGACGAAGCCGGGGAAGGCGAAGGCCCGCTCGAAGCCCGCCAGCCTGGCCTCGCCGCGGATGGAGTTGCCGTAGTCGAAGACCTCGGCACCGGCGTCCATGAAGCCGACCATGGCCTCGACATGCCGGGCCATGGACTCCCGCGCCCGCTGGGTGAAGTCCGCGGGCTTCTCGGCGGCGTACGAGGCCATCTCGTCGAAGTCCACGCCGACCGGCAGATAGGCCAGCGGGTCGTGGGCGCTGGTCTGGTCGGTGACGATGTCGATCGGAGCGTTCATCGCGAGGAGCTGGGGGACCAGTTCGGCCGCGTTCCCCAGGACGCCGATCGACAGCGGGCGGCGGGCGTCGCGCGCCTCGGTCGCCAGCTGGAGGGCGTGGTCCAGGCTGTCCGCCCGGACGTCCAGGTAGCGGTGCTCGATCCGGCGCTCGATGGCGCGCGGGTCGCAGTCGATGCAGATCGCCACCCCGTCGTTCATGGTGACGGCGAGCGGCTGGGCGCCGCCCATCCCGCCGAGACCGGCGGTGAGGGTGATGGTCCCGGCCAGGGTGCCGCCGAACTTCTTCGCGGCCACCGCGGCGAAGGTCTCGTAGGTGCCCTGGAGGATGCCCTGGGTGCCGATGTAGATCCACGAGCCCGCGGTCATCTGGCCGTACATGGTCAGGCCCAGCGCCTCCAGGCGGCGGAACTCCTCCCAGTTGGCCCAGTCACCGACCAGGTTGGAGTTGGCGATCAGCACCCGCGGCGCCCACTCGTGCGTCTGCATCACACCGACCGGACGGCCCGACTGGACGAGCATCGTCTCGTCCTGCTTGAGCGTGCGGAGGGTGCGCACCATGGCGTCGAAGGAGCGCCAGTCGCGGGCCGCCTTGCCGGTGCCGCCGTAGACGACCAGCTTGTCGGGGTGCTCGGCCACCTCCGGGTCGAGGTTGTTCTGGAGCATCCGGAGGGCGGCTTCCTGCTGCCACCCCCGGGCACTGAGCTCCGTACCGCGCGGTGCCCGTACGGGTCGCGGACCTGACATGGGCCGTGCCTCCCTGACGTCGACTGGATCGAGATATTCACATCTTGGCTTCAGTGAATAGAGCTAGTCAATAGCGCCGCGTCCGGGCCTCCGCGCGCACCCGGGTGGTTCACCGCGCCGTCCGCCCCGGACGCGCGGTGGCCTCACGGCCCCGGGCCGCGCCAGGACATAGCGTCACGGCGTCGCCGCCCGCGCCGGGGCTTCCCGTCCCGAACCCCGCCGGGGCCACGGACCACCGCCGAGGAGCCCCCCGTGCCGCAGCCCGCCGCCGCCCCGGTCCCACCGCCCCTCAGCCACCGCGAGGTGCGGCTCACCGCCCGGCCGTCCGACGGAACGCTCACCGCCGGCCACTTCGACGTGGTCACCGTTCCACTGCCCGCCCCCGGCCCCGGCCGGCTGCTGGTGCGCAACCGCCTGATGAGCGTCACCGCCGCGATGCGTCCGCTGCCCCGGGGTGGTCCGGGCGCCCTCGGACTGCCGGGGCCGCTGCCGTCGGCCGAGCCCGGCGCGGTACCGCACGGCCCCGCGGTCGGCGAGGTGATCAGCGCGCCGGACGGCACCGGCCCCGCCACCGGCACCCTGGTACGGCACTCCCTCGGCTGGCGCGAGTACGCGGTCGTGGACGCCGCCGGGGCCCTGCCGATCGACGGCGACGGGCTGCCCGACCCCGCCGCCCAGCTCTCCCAGGGCTTCCCCGCCTGGCTGGGGGTGGTGCGCGGGGCGGGCGTACGCCCCGGCGACACCGTCTTCGTCACCGGGGCAGCGGGCGGGGTGGGCTCCCTGGCCGGGCAGTTCGCCCGGCTGCACGGCGCGGCCCGGGTCATCGGTTCCACCGGCTCCCCGGCCAAGGCCGGGCGGCTGGTCCGGGAGCTGGGGTACGACGCGGTGGTGCTGCGCGGCGGCGGGCCGATCGAGGAACAGCTCCGGGCGGCGGCACCCGACGGGATCGATGTGCTCGTCGACACCGTCGGCGGGGAACAGTTCCAGGCGGCGCTCGCGCTGGCCCGGCGCGGGGCCCGGTTCGCGATCCTCGGCGCGCTGTCCGCCCAGCTGTCCGGTGACCCGGCCGCCCGCACCGGGATCAGCACGCTGTCCCTGGTCACCCGGGGGGTCACCCTGCGCGGCATCAGCGGCCACGACCACCAGGACGCCCGGCCCGACTACACCCGCGCCTTCGGCCGGGCGCTGCGCGAGGGCACGGTGGTCTATCCGCACACCCGGCTGACGGGGATCGGCCAGGCACCGCGCGCGCTGGTCGAACTGCTCGGGGGACGGCACCTGGGGGCGGTCCTGGTGGAGCTGTGACCGCGCGGGCGCACCACTGGCCAGGCCACCGGGCGGGTGATTGGCTGAAGTCATGACGTCGAACACGCTCGCGGGGGACGGGCCCGAGCGGCGGGCCGCCCGGCGCGAGACCGCCGTACGGGCCGCCGTGGAGCAGGGGCTGCTGGGCCCCGGGGAGCCGGTCGTCGGACTGCTGGACGTGACCGCGATCCGCGCCGCCGCGGCGGCGCTGCGGACCGCCTTCGACGAGGTCACCGCCCCCGGCACCGCCGTCCTGCACGCCTTCGCGGTGAAGGCCGCCGCACTCGTGCCGGTGCTGCGGCTGCTGGCCGACGAGGGGCTGGGCTGTGAGGTGGCCAGCCCCGGTGAGCTGGCGCTGGCCCGCGCCGCGGGCGTGCCCCCGGAACGGATCGTGCTGGACTCCCCGGCCAAGACCACCGCCGAGCTGCGCGAGGCACTGGCCGCGCGGATCGCCGTCAACGCCGACAACCCCGAGGAGCTGGACCGGCTCGACGCGCTGATCACGCCGCGGGGCGACACCACGCCCGCGAACCCGCACGGCCCGGTCGGGCTGCGGGTCAATCCGCAGGTGGGCGGGGGCAGCATCGACGCGCTCAGCACGGCCACCGCGACCTCCAAGTTCGGGATCGCGCTCCAGGACCCGGGGGTGCGCGAGCGTGTCGTCCGCGCGGTCGCGGAGCGGCCGTGGCTGACCCGGCTGCACGCGCACACCGGCTCCCAGGGCATCCCGCTGGAGCTGATGACCGCGGGCGTCCGGGCCGTGTACGAACTGGCCGAGGAGATCAACGCGACGGTCGGCCACCGGCAGATCGACACCCTGGACATCGGCGGCGGACTGCCGGTGAACTTCGGCTCCGACGAGTTCACCCCCGGCTACCGGGACTACGCCCAGCTGCTGCTGACCACCGTTCCCGGGCTCTTCGACGGCCGGTACGGACTGGTCACCGAGTTCGGGCGGTCGCTGCTCGCCAAGTCCGGCACGGTGCTGGCCCGGGTCGAGTACGCGAAGTCCGCGGGAGGGCGGGCGATCGCGGTCACCCACGCGGGCGCCCAGCTCGCCACCCGCACGGTCTTCGCCCCCGAGTCCTGGCCCCTGCGGATCACCGCCTACGACGCGGCGGGCCGCCCCAAGCCGACGACACCCGGCGGTCTGGTCGCCCAGGACATCGCGGGGCCGTGCTGCTTCGCGGGCGACCTGGTGGCCCGTGACCGCCCGCTGCCCCACCTCGCCGCGGGCGACCTGGTGGGCCTGCTGGACACCGGCGCGTACTACTTCTCCAACCACTTCGCCTACAACAGCCTGCCGCGCCCCGGCGTCTACGGCTTCACCGTGGACGGCGACGAGGTGCGGTTCGCGACCGTGCGCCCGCCCCAGACGGTCGAGGAGATCGTCACGGAGAGCGGCGGCGAGCACGCCGGGAGCCTGCTGGAGGTCTGACGACCCGCGCCGGACGGCTCACGCATACGGCCGCCTCCGGCCGGTGTCCCGCGGCGCGCGGCGACGGTGGGGTGGCGCGGGCGACTGCCGGTGTTCGCCGTCCGGCGGCGGTCGCCGGGCCGTTCGCGCGGCGGAACGCGGCCACCGGGGCGGCGGTCAGTCCACGAACAGCCCGCGGGCCGCCGCCTTGCTGTCGAACTCCTCCAGCCGGGCCTGGGCGTCCGGGAGGCCGTCGCACATCGCTTCCAGCAGCACCCGGCCCAGCAGCATCGGGGCGCAGGCGGTGTCGAAGGCCAGCCCGGTGCCGACGGCGGCGGGCAGCAGCAGATCGCTGTGGCGGGCGACCGGGGCGAAGGCGCTGTCCGCCACGGTGACCACGGTGAGCCCGGCCCCGCGGGCGTACTCCAGGGCCTCGACGACCTCGCGCGGATGGCGCGGCAGCGCGAAGCAGAGCAGGGCGGTCGCGCCCGCGCGCTGGGCGGCGTCGATGCGGTCGGGGAGCATCGTGCCGCCCTCGTCGAGCAGCCGGACGTCCGGGTGGACCTTGCGCGCGAAGTAGGCGAAGCCGCCCGCCTGGGCGGAGGCGGCGCGCAGCCCGAGGACCGGGAGCGGCCGGGACCCGGCGAGCAGCCGGCCGGCGCGTTCGACCGGCGCGGGGTCGGCCAGCAGGGCGGCGAGGTGGCGCAGATTGTCGATCTCGGACTGCACCGCCTGCTGGTACTCGTTGTACGCACCCTCCTCCGCCGGCGGTTCGGCGGGCGCGACCTCGCGCAGGTGCTTGCGCAGCGCGGGGTAGCCGTCGAAGCCGAGCGCGACCGCGAAGCGGGTCACCGACGGCTGGCTGACGCCCGCCAGTTCGGCGAGTTCGACGCTGGAGAGGAACGGGGCGTCCGCCGCCCGCCGCACCATGCAGTGGGCGATCCGGCGCTGGGTCGGGGTGAGCCGGTGGCCCTCGAAGAGCGCCTGGAGCCGGGCGGCGCCGCCCCCGGCGTCGGTCCCGCCGTCGGTCCCGGCGGCGTCCGGCGCCGCCCCGTTGTCGGTCCTCATCGCGTCCGTCCTCCTGGCCTCGCACTGTCCGGCATATGAGACATCCTCCCGGCCGCTCCGGCCCGAACGCGCCCTACGCCCACGGCGGCCCGGCGTTCCGTCCCATATTGCGAACAGAAGATACCGCCGATCAACGCAGACCTCTTGACTCCTATTCACTCGCGCATGACTGTGCATGACTATATGCAGACAGGGCAAGGGGAAGCGAATGTTCCGCTTCACGTGCCGCGTCGGCCCGTGTGCCCCCTCCCCTGCCCCCGCGAAGAACCAGCCGCAGGAGCACCGTATGCCTGACTCCCTGGTCGAAAGACGCTCCATCGACGTCGTTCCCGACGCGGAGCGCCACGGCACCGCCTTCAGCCAGTTCACGCTGTGGGTCGGCGCCAACCTCCAGATCACCGCCGTGGTCACCGGCGCGCTCGCCGTCGTCTTCGGCTCGAACGCCTTCTGGGCCGTCCTCGCCCTGCTGCTGGGCAATGTCCTGGGCGGTGCGGTGATGGCCCTGCACTCGGCCCAGGGGCCACGGCTCGGCCTGCCCCAGATGATCTCCTCCCGGGCGCAGTTCGGGGTGCGCGGGGCGATCGTCCCGCTGCTGCTGGTGATCGTGATGTATGTGGGGTTCTTCGCCAGCGGCAGTGTGCTGGCGGGGCAGGCGGTCGGTGAGCTGACCCATCTCGGCGAGACCACCGGCATCGTGCTCTTCGCGCTGGTCACCGCGGTGACCGCGACCATCGGCTACCGCCTGATCCACACCCTCGGCCGGATCGCCGGAGTGGTGTGCGCGCTGGCCTTCGTCTACCTCGGCATCCGGCTGCTGGACCGTGCCGACCTCGCCACCCTGCTGCACGACCGGACCTTCGACATCCCGCTCTTCCTCCTCGCGATGTCGCTCTCCGCCTCCTGGCAGCTCGCGTTCGGCCCGTACGTCGCGGACTACTCCCGCTACCTGCCCCGTTCCACCTCCCCCCGGGCCACGTTCTCCTGGACGCTGGCGGGGACCGTCCTCGGCTCCCAGTGGTCCATGACCTTCGGCGCCCTGGCCGCCGCCGCGGCCGGGGACGCGTTCATCGGCAACGAGGTCTCCTACGTGGTCGGCCTCGGCGGCGGCACGGCCGTGATCACCTCGCTGCTCTACTTCGTCATCGCCCTCGGCAAGCTCACGGTGAACGTCCTCAACACCTACGGCGGCTTCATGTCGATGGTGACCAGCGTCAGCGGCTTCCGGGGCCGCACCACGCTCTCCCCGCGCGGCCGCGCCGCCTACATCGGCACGATCATGGTGGCCGGTACGGCGGTCGCCCTGCTGGGCAAGGACAGCTTCCTGTCGTCCTTCAAGGACTTCCTGCTGTTCCTGCTGACCTTCTTCACCCCGTGGAGCGCGATCAACCTGGTCGACTACTACGCGATCGCCAAGGAGCGCTACGACATCCCCGCGCTCAGCGACCCGGACGGCCGCTACGGCGCCTGGCGCTGGCGGGCCCTGATCACCTACGCGGTGGGGGTCCTGGCCCAACTCCCCTTCCTCGCGACCCACTTCTACACCGGTCCGCTCGTGGAAACGCTGGGCGGCTCGGACATCTCCTGGATCGTCGGCCTGGTCGTCCCCGCCGCCCTGTACTGGCTGCTGGCCCGGGGCGACTCCGACCGGGTCCCGGACCGGATGATCCTCGCCCCGCACCAGACCGGGCCCCGCCCGTCCTCCCCCGTCGGCTAGGCCCCGGGGGCCCCGGGGCCCCCGGGCGCTCAGACCGGGGGCAGCAGCTTCTTCTGCGGTTTGCCCATGGCGTTGCGCGGCAGGGCGTCCAGGAAGCGCACCACCCGGGGGCGCTTGTGGACGGAGAGCTCGGTGGCGACGAAATCGATCAGGTCCCGTTCGGTGACGCCGTCGGCGACGACATAGGCGACGATCTGCTGGCCGAGGTCGTCGTGGGGAGCGCCGACGACGGCCGCCTCCTGGACGGCGGGGTGGTCCAGCAGGACGTTCTCGATCTCGCCCGCGCCGATCCGGTAACCACCGGACTTGATCATGTCGGTGGAGGCACGGCCGACGATCCGGTGGAAGCCGTCCGCCTCGACGGTGGCGATGTCCCCGGTGCGGAACCAGCCGTCCTCGGTGTACGAACCGGAGGTGGCCTCGGGGCGGCCCAGATAGCCGTCGAAGAGGGTGGGCCCGGTGAGCTGGAGCTCGCCGATCGCGGCGCCCTCCTCGGCGGCGATCCGGGTGCGGATCCCGGGCAGCGGGACGCCGACCGAGCCCGGCCGCCGCTCACCGTCGGCGCGGGTGCTGATGGTGATCAGGGTTTCGGTCATGCCGTAGCGCTCGACCGGGCGCTGTCCGGTCAGCCGCTCCAGCTCGCGGAAGACCGGTGCCGGGAGCGGGGCGCTGCCGGAGACCAGCAGCCGGGCCCCGGACAGGGCACGGGCCGCGTCCGGGTCCCGGACGACACGGTTCCAGACGGTGGGCACGCCGAAGTAGAGGCTGCCCCCGGCCGCCGCGTACGCCGTCGGCGTCGGCTTCCCGGTGTGCACCAGACGGCTGCCGGTCCGCAGCGCGCCCAGCACGCCCAGCACCAGACCGTGCACATGGAACAGCGGCAGTCCGTGGACGAGGGTGTCCTCGGCGGTCCAGGCCCAGGCACCGGCGAGCGCGTCCAGATCGGCGGCGACGGCGCGGCGGGAGATCACCACACCCTTGGGCGCGCCGGTGGTCCCGGAGGTGTAGAGGACGAACGCGGCCGACTCCGGCTCCGGTTCGGCCTTGGTCCACTCCGCGCGTTCGGCCGGGTCCACCCGCACGGTCTCCAGCGGTACCTCCGCGACCTCCGCCCCGGCCCCCGCGAGGAGCAGCGCAGCGCCGGAGTCCCGCAGGATGTGGGCGCGCTCGGCCGGGCCGGAGTCCGGCGGTACGGGCACCGCGGGGACGCCGGCGAGCAGTGCGCCCACCACCGCGACCACCGTCTCCGGGGTCGCGGACGCGTGCACCGCGACGGCCGGCGCCCCGGCGACACGGGCGGCGACCGCGCCCGCGGCGCCGAGCAGTTCCTCGCGCGAGAGGCGGTGGCCGCCGACGGTGACCGCGTCGGGGCGGTCCCCGCCGGGTGCGGCGAGGGACGTCAGCAGGGGGGTGGTCACGGATGGGACTCCTTCCACGGCGGGCCGGGGCTCCGGTCGGTCGTGTCGTTCGGATCTTCGTGGATCAGGCCGCGGCGTCGGATGCAGGGGGCACCTCCCAGCGTTAGCTGGGGGAGCATCGCAAGGCGGAGCCTGACCCGCGTACTGGGCGTACTCGGGTCCGGCGACAACGCAGCGAGGTGCCGTAGCCGGCGTCGCGGACCCGCGAAGATCCAAACGACACGACCGTCGCCCCCTCCCCGGTCCGGGGGCTAGCCCTACCGACACAGCCTCCCCGGGACCGTACCGTCGTCAAGCATGGACCCCCGTGACCCCGGACCGAAACATGACCCCGGACTGAAGAAGGAACTCGACGCGACGCTCCGGACCCGCAAGGAGCTGGGCGCGGAGTACGAGTCGGAGCTGGTCGACTCCTTCATGGAGAAGGTCGAGCAGCGGCTCGGCGACGCCGCCGACCGGCACCAGCGGCGGCAGATGGCCGAGCGGCAGATGGCGGCCGCGCGGGGGCCCCGCCCGTTCGGCGCCGACGGCCGGACCACCGCCGCCGGTATGGGCGCGGAGGGCTTCGGCGAACGGTTCGCCTTCGTCGGCGTCTCCCTGGTGCTGGCCATCCCGCTGTCGGCGATCGGCGCGGCCAACGAGGGACTGCCCGGGCTGCTGGTCACCTGGACCGGGATCGTCGGGGTCAACGCGGTGCACGCGGCCGGCCTCTTCGCCCGGCTGCGCCGCGGCGGACGCGGCAGGGACGGGGACGACGGGCGCGGCGACGGCGGGGGCGAGGGGACATGACCCCGCGCTGAGCGATGGATGACCGCGGGGACCGCCGCACCCCGGTGCCGCACACCGAGGGCGGGACGACGGCGGTCCCCGCGGGGACGCGGGCCGGGTCAGGCCGGCCGCCGCGCCCGGGCGACCGTGGAGTCCGGGAGCCGCTCCGGAAGTCCTTGCCGCCGCTGTGGGTGTCGGGGTCGTCCGTTCCCGACGAACCCCAGTCTCCCGCAGCCGTGTTAACCCCGTGCTGCGAGCGCGTGACACCCGCGTACCAGTTACCGGAAAGGCCCCATCCGCCGTGCGGGCCACGGCGGTTGGGGCCTCGGTGGCAGCGTTCCCTGCGCGGACCGCGCTACTTGGGGGTGCGGGCCAGGTAGGCCAGCAGGTCCTGACGGCTCACCACACCGGTGGGCTTGCCCTCCACCAGCACGACCGCCGCGTCGGCCCGGCCCAGCACCGCCATCAGGTCCGCCACCGGCTCACCGGAGCCGACGTGCGGCAGCGGCGGGCTCATGTGCTTCTCCAGCGGGTCGGTGAGCTCGGCGCGGTGCGCGAACAGCGCGTCCAGCAGCTCGCGCTCCACCACGGAGCCGATGACCTCGGCGGCCATCACGTCCGGGTGGCCGGCGCCGGGCTTGACGATCGGCATCTGCGAGACGCCGTACTCACGCAGCACCTCGATCGCCTCGCCGACGGTCTCCTCCGGGTGCATATGGACGAGCGAGGGCAGGCCGCCCTCCTTGCCCTGGAGGACGTCGCCGACGCGCACCGCCGGGCCGTCCTCCTCCAGGAAGCCGTAGTCGGCCATCCACTCATCGTTGAAGATCTTCGAGAGATAGCCGCGGCCGCTGTCCGGGAGCAGTACGACCACCACATCGTCCGGGCCCAGGTCCTTCGCCACGCGCAGCGCGCCGACGACCGCCATTCCGCAGGAGCCGCCGACCAGCAGCCCCTCCTCCTTGGCCAGCCGCCGGGTCATCTGGAAGGCGTCCTTGTCGGAGACCGCGACGATCCCGTCGGCGACCTCCTGGTCGTAGGCGGTCGGCCAGAAGTCCTCGCCGACGCCCTCGATCAGATACGGACGGCCGGAGCCGCCGGAGTAGACCGAGCCCTCGGGGTCGGCGCCGATGACCTTCACCCGGCCGTCGCTGACGTCCTTCAGGTAGCGGCCGGTGCCGCTGATGGTGCCGCCGGTGCCGACACCCGCCACGAAGTGGGTGATCTTCCCCTCGGTCTGCTCCCACAGCTCGGGACCGGTGGTCTCGTAGTGCGAGCGCGGGTTGTTGGGGTTGCTGTACTGGTCGGGCTTCCAGGCCCCCGGCGTCTCGCGTACCAGGCGGTCCGAGACGTTGTAGTACGAGTCGGGGTGCTCGGGGTCCACGGCGGTCGGGCAGACCACGACCTCGGCGCCATAGGCCCGCAGCACGTTGATCTTGTCGGTGGACACCTTGTCCGGGCAGACGAAGATGCACTTGTAGCCCTTGCGCTGGGCGACCATCGCCAGGCCGACACCGGTGTTGCCGGAGGTCGGCTCCACGATGGTGCCACCGGGCTTGAGCTCGCCGGACGCCTCCGCCGCCTCGATCATCCGTACCGCGATGCGGTCCTTCACCGAACCGCCGGGGTTGAAGTATTCGACCTTGGCCAGGACGGTCGCCCGGATGCCTTCGGTCACGGTGTTGAGCTTCACCAGCGGGGTCTTGCCGACCAGCTCAATCATCGATTCGTAGTACTGCACACCTGCTCCTGGTCCGGTTCCGCGGGATCTCCGCGTGGGGGCGGCCGCGTCGCGGGCCCGTGCAATCAGCTTATTGCGCCCCCGGACCCTCCGACCGGCGCGTTGCGAGGAAGCCTTCACCGGGAAACAAGGTGTTAGCGGGCCGTACCGACGGCCCCGCGGCGTGTGCGGACGGAGGTGGGCTGGACCCATGTCGATGTCGAGGGCGAGGGTGGCGCGGCGGATCGCCGCCGCCGCGGCGTACGGGGGCAGCGGGATCGGGCTGCTGGGCGGGGTGGCCGTCGGTCTGGTGCTCACCGAGCTGTCGCTCGCGAAGCGGGTGGTCGGCGGCTCGGAGTCCGGTCCGCCCCGGGCGGACGGGCGGTACGGCTTCGCCTTCGCCCGCAGGACCGGCCAGCCGCCGCTGCGGCTGGCCTTCCTCGGCGACTCCACGGCCGCCGGACAGGGCGTCCACCGCCCCAGTCAGACGCCGGGCGCACTGCTGGCCTCCGGGCTCGCGGCGGTGGCGGAGCGCCCGGTGGACCTGCGGAACGTGGCGCTTCCCGGTGCCCAGTCCACCGATCTGGAGCGCCAGGTCACCCTGGTGCTGGACGATCCCGAGCAGCCGCCGGACGTCTGCGTAATCATGATCGGCGCCAATGACGTCACCGGGCGGATGCCGCCCGCCCAGTCGGTGCGGCTGCTGTCGGAGGCGGTGCGCAGGCTGCGCGAGCCCGGCTGCGAGGTGGTGGTGGGCACCTGTCCCGACCTCGGCACCATCGAGCCCGTCTACCAGCCGCTGCGCTGGATCGCCCGGCGGCTCAGCCGCCAGCTGGCCGCCGCGCAGACCATCGGGGTGGTCGAGCAGGGCGGCCGTACGGTCTCGCTGGGCGATCTGCTGGGCCCGGAGTTCGCGGCCAATCCGCGGGAGCTGTTCGGCCCGGACAACTACCACCCCTCGGCGGAGGGCTACGCGACAGCCGCCATGGCCGTGCTGCCCACCCTGTGCGCCTCCCTGGGCCTGTGGCCGGAGGAGGCGCCGGAGACGCGCGACGAGGGCATCCTGCCGGTCGCCAAGGCCGCCGCGGAGGCCGCGGCCGAGGGCGGTACCGAGGTCACGGCGGCCCGCGGCCCCTGGGCCCGGCTGCTGCGCCGCCACCGCCCCTCCGAAGCCGGTGCCGGAACCCCCGCCCCGGCCCCCTCGCCCCCACCCCTCACCCACTGAGCCCGCCAGGCCCCGCCGGCCGGTACGAGCGGCCCGGCCGCGGCCCGTTCCGGGGGCGGTCGCGGCGGCTGAGCGTACGCTTGGAAAAAGAGTTCCGCGTCACAGGCCGGAGCCCGTGACCCCCGGGGTACGTGCGGGTAATTTCCCAGACAGTCCAGCCAATCCCTTCCGTCCCATGGAGCTGTGATGCCCGAAGCCGTGATCGTCTCTGCCGCCCGTTCACCCATCGGCCGAGCCTTCAAGGGATCGCTCAAGGACCTGCGGCCGGACGACCTGACCGCCGAGATCATCAAGGCCGCGCTCGCCAAGGTCCCGCAGCTCGACCCGCGCGAGATCGACGACCTGATGCTGGGCTGTGGTCTGCCGGGCGGTGAGCAGGGGCACAACCTGGGCCGGATCGTCGCCGTGCAGATGGGGATGGACCACCTCCCCGGCTGCACCATCACCCGCTACTGCTCCTCCTCCCTGCAGACGTCGCGGATGGCGCTGCACGCCATCAAGGCGGGCGAGGGCGACGTCTTCATCTCGGCGGGCGTCGAGACGGTCTCCCGCTCGGTGAAGGGCAGCTCGGACGGACTGCCGGACACCCACAACCCGCTGTTCGCCGAGGGCGAGGCCCGTACCGCCGCGCGCGCCGAGCAGGAGGGCACCGACTGGCACGACCCGCGCGAGGACGGTCTGCTGCCCGACCCGTACATCGCGATGGGCCAGACCGCCGAGAACCTCGCCCGGCTCAAGGGGATCACCCGCCAGGAGATGGACGAATTCGGCGTGCGGTCCCAGAACCTCGCCGAGGAGGCCATCAAGAAGGGCTTCTGGGAGCGTGAGATCACCCCGGTGACCACCCCCGACGGCACCGTGGTGGCCACGGACGACGGTCCGCGCGCGGGCACCACGCTGGAGGGCGTCCAGGGCCTGAAGCCGGTGTTCCGCCCCGACGGCCTGATCACCGCGGGCAACTGCTGCCCGCTCAACGACGGCGCCGCGGCGCTGGTGATCATGTCCGACACCAAGGCCCGTGAGCTGGGGATCACCCCGCTGGCCCGGATCGTGTCCACCGGTGTCTCCGGGCTCTCCCCCGAGATCATGGGCTATGGACCGGTCGAGGCGTCCCGCCAGGCGCTGTCCCGGGCCGGGCTCTCCATCGGCGACATCGACCTGGTGGAGATCAACGAGGCGTTTGCCGCCCAGGTCATCCCCTCCTACCGGGACCTGGGCATCGATCTGGACCGGCTGAACGTCAACGGGGGCGCCATCGCGGTCGGCCACCCCTTCGGTATGACCGGCGCCCGGATCACCGGCACGCTGATCAACTCGCTGCAGTTCCACGACAAGCAGTTCGGCCTGGAGACCATGTGCGTCGGCGGCGGCCAGGGCATGGCCATGGTCATCGAGCGGCTGAGCTGAGCCGAGGCCCCCGTGCCACCGCGTGCGGCGCCGCGAGGCCGCCGTACCGGGCCGCGGCGGGGTCGTGACCGAATCTCCCCCAGGATGTGACATAAGTCCTGGGGGAGGCTTGTCTCCCCAGCTCAGCCACGGTCGTCCAGGCCCTTCCGGCCCTGAATTCCGTCCCTTTAGTGACGTTATGCACTGACGCCGAGAGGCGCCGCACGTCAAGCTGAGGTAGGAATTCGGGGGATCCATAGCAACCGGGAGTTAAGTCAGTGAGCCCCATGACCCTTGCCGTCCTGCTGGCCGCGGTCACCGCCACGGCCGTGGGCGCCGCTGCCCTGCACACCGCACGAGGTGTGCGGCGGCAGATCACCGAGCTGCGCGCCGACCTCGCCGCGACGGTCGCCGCCGCGGGCCGGGCTGCCCGGGACGGCCGGGGCGACGCCCCCACGGTGCCCGCCGCCCGCACCACCCCCGCCGCCGAGATACGAGCCGCCGTGGCGGACGCGCTCGCGGAGGAGCGGGAGCGCGAGCTGGCCGAGGCACGGGCGTTCTGGGCCGCTCAGGAGGCCCGCGACTCCGCGGGGTCCTCCGACGGCCTTCCGCTGCTCGGCGGCGTCCCCGGCCCCGGTGACGACTCCGTACCGGACAGTCAGCTCTTCGTGCCCCGCCAGGCCGATCTGGCCGGTCTCGAACCGCTGCTCGGCCTGGACGCGCTGGGCCATGACACCCTCGACCCGGCCGGTGAACCGGAGCCCGAGGCCGAGGTGGAGTTCGAGGTGGGCGCCGAGGTCGGCGCGGAGGTGCGCGCCGAGGCGGAACTGGAGACCGAGGCCGTGGAGTCGGCCGAGCTGGCCGCCGCCCGCCGCCGCCACCCCTCGCACCCCGATTTCACGCCCTCCTCGCCGGTGGCCGACCACGACCGCACCGTGACCCGGCTCACCGAGCTGGCCGAGGACCGCGTACCGCTGGCCGATGTGCGCCCCGGTCCGCTCGGCACCCTGGATGTGTACGTCTTCGCCGACGGCACCACGATCTGTATGACACCCGGCCACCGCGAGACCGCGGAGCGGCTGGCGGACGCGCTGCGCGCGGGCACCGCACCGGTGCTGCTGGGCGGTTCGGGCGTCTCCGGCGCCTACGCGCTCACCTTCTGCTGCGGCACCGACAAGGTCTACGTACTGGCCGACCGCGTGATCGCCTCGCTGTAACCCCACGCGGGACCGGCCCGCC
Source organism: Streptomyces sp. NPDC045899 (assembly GCF_056431485.1). Lineage (NCBI taxonomy): Bacteria > Bacillati > Actinomycetota > Actinomycetes > Kitasatosporales > Streptomycetaceae > Streptomyces > Streptomyces sp. NPDC045899. The sequence continues at coordinate 49,929 of NZ_JBWKKP010000027.1, read as the reverse complement.
GGACGACCCGGTCACATCCCGCAGCGCGCGGCCGACTCCGTCACCAGCGTGACCGCCTGCGCGAGCTCCCGGGCGCCGTCCCGCGCCGCGCGCTCCAGCGCATGCGCCAAGTCATGGCCCGCCACCGCCAGCTGGTCCGCGACCGCGAACACCCCCGCGTCCGGTATGACCCTGGGCGTGGCGTCCGGCTCCTCCAGCCGCTGGGCCCGCAGGGACAATTCCCTTGCCAGCGCCAGTCCTTCCGCCGCCGCCCCCTGTCGCAGCCGGGACTGGGGAAGGGTGCGCAGCCGGTCGGCGAACCGGTCGACGGCCGTGAGCAAGGGGGTCACATCATCCACGGCCGAAGCGTATGCGCCACCGACGGACTGTTGCCAACGGCCGGACACTCAGGCACGGTGAGCTGAAGGACCCCACCCGGGTGTCGCACCCGGGTCCGGCATGGACGCGTCCGGAGGCGCCGATGTCCCAGATCTTCTCCGACGAGACTCACCGGAACCTACTTTCCCGCATTCCCCAGTGCACGGGCCGCGAAGTCGCCGACTGGCTCCGCACCGTCGACGAAGGCCCCGCGTTCTTCCGCTTCGAGGAGAAGGTCAGCTGGCTGCGCGGTGAGCATCAGCTCGCCTACGGCCACGCCAAAGCGATCATCCATGAGCACGATCTGAGGCGCGCGGCACGCAAGCTGCTGTAGCCGCGCCCCCCTTCCGGGAGGCACCCACGTGTATCCCAGACGGACCACCAACAGTCGCACCCAACGGGGTGGCTCACGCCACAGAAGAAGGGCCCGCGGAGGCAATCGCCTCCGCGGGCCCTTCGCCGTGTGACCACCGGCCGCGGCCGGTGGTCACGGCGGCTAGTCCCGGAAGATGGAGATCAGCCGGAGCAGCTCCAGGTAGATCCAGACCAGCGACAGCGTCAGACCGAACGCGGCCAGCCAGGACTCCTCGCGCGGAGCGCCGTACTGGACGCCGTCCTCGATCTGCTTGAAGTCCATGGCCAGGAAGGCCGCGCCGAGCACCACGCCGATGATGCCGAAGACGATGCCGAGACCACCGCTGCGGAAGCCCAGACCGTCACCGCCGCCGATGGCGGCGAACAGCAGGTTGACCGCCATCAGCAGCACGAAGCCGATGGCCGCCGCGAGCACGAAGCGCTGGAAGCGCGCGTTCACCCGGATGAGCCGGGTCTTGTACGCCACCAGCACACCGACGAACACCGCCATCGTGCCGAGCACCGCCTGCATCGGGATGCCGGACCAGCGCTCGTTGTACACCTGGCTGATGACGCCGAGGAAGAGCCCCTCGAAGAGGGCGTAGCCCATGATCAGCGCGGGCGAGGCGGTGCGCTTGAACGACTGGACGAGGCCCAGGACCATCGCCACCAGCGCGGCGCCGATACCGATGGCGACCGGGAGCTCCGCGATCCAGGCGGCCACCGCGGCGACGATGACGGTGCCCAGCGTCATACCGGTGCGCATGACGACGTCGTCCATCGTCATGACGCCGGTCCGCGGACCCGTCGGCGGCGCCCCGTACATCTGCTGGAGCTGCTCGGGCGTCAGATTCTGCTGTGCGCCCGCCGCGTAGGGGTTGGTCGGTGCCTGTCCCTGCGCGTACGGATTGCCACCGGCGTACGGATTTCCCTGACCTGCGGCGGGGCCCCCGGCCTGCGGCGCCGCGCCGAAGCCGGCGTAGCCGCCGGTGCGGCTGAACCCCCGTCGCGAGAAGACCGGGTTGCTGCTCCTCATCTCACTCCTCCATGGCCGCCCTGCGCGACCTTGACTCAAGAGTAATAGGTAAGCAAAGAATGCACCCTAGTGCCCAAGGAGGATCTTTTCACGCATGGCGAGCGCACGCGAGGGCCCCATGAACCCCGCGGCGGAGCAGCGGGCGACCATCCGCGCACGCTGAGTGCCGTTCAACGATCTGGAGGTGCCCGGAACCGGACTTGAACCGGTACGCCCGCGAGGGGCAGCGAGGTTTAAGCTCGCCGTGTCTGCATTCCACCATCCGGGCAGCGGCTCCCTGGGCCGTACCATCCGCGTACGACCCTCCCCATAGGAGAGCAGCACGAGCCTATCCGGGGACAAGCCCCCGAACAGCGAATCCCCAGACCGAGGTTGTCTTATTTTATTGGCAACTGAGTGTCCATCAGCGGCGGGGCGGGGTACCGGCGGATACCGGTCGGCGATCGGACCTGCCCATATGCCGGGCACCGCGCTGATGAGGGGAATGACGCAATCTCGATGCCCCCGGACGGGGGCCCTCTCCTACCCAGGGAGGAGGCGCCCGGCGGCTCCTACGACCCCAGTGCCGGGCGGAAACGGGAGCAACGGCGGATCCGGCCCGGCCGGGCGGCAGGGACCATGGAGGGACATCCCCGCGAGGTCCCGCAGCACGGGCCTGTCCCCCCACGGTGCGGGGAACGTCCCGTACCGCACGACAGGAGCCCTTCACCGTGACCACCACTCCCTCCGGCGTCGAGACCGCCGCCCGCCCCACCACGGCGGCGGCCCGCGCCACGGACCTCTCCAAGGTCTACGGACAGGGCGAGACCCAGGTCATCGCCCTGGACGCCGTGTCCGTGGAGTTCCGGCAGGCCGAGTTCACCGCGATCATGGGCCCCTCCGGATCGGGCAAGTCCACGCTGATGCACTGCATGGCGGGTCTGGACACGGTCTCCAGCGGCTCCACCCGGATCGGTGACGTCGAACTCACCGCGCTGAAGGACAAGAAGCTCACCCAGCTGCGCCGCGACAAGATCGGCTTCATCTTCCAGGCGTTCAACCTGCTGCCGACGCTGAACGCGATCGAGAACATCACCCTCCCGATGGACATCGCGGGCCGCAAGGCCGACCAGGCGTGGCTGGACCGGGTGGTGGAGACCGTCGGGCTGTCCGGGCGCCTCAAGCACCGCCCCAACCAGCTCTCCGGCGGTCAGCAGCAGCGGGTGGCGGTGGCCCGCGCCCTGGCGGGCAAGCCGGACATCATCTTCGCCGACGAGCCCACCGGCAACCTGGACTCCCGGTCCGGTGCCGAGGTCCTGGGCTTCCTGCGCAACTCGGTGCGGGAGCTGGGCCAGACGGTGGTGATGGTCACTCACGACCCGGTCGCCGCCTCCTACGCCGACCGGGTGGTCTTCCTCGCCGACGGCCGGATCGTCGACGAGCTGCACGACCCCACCGCCGAGGCGGTTCTGGACCGGATGAAGCGGTTCGATGCCAAGGGCCGCACCAGCTGACACCGGACGCTCCGTCCGGTGCGGCCCCCGCGCACGCTCCGCCGACCCCCCAGACCCGTCAGGACTGACACCTCATGCTCCGTACCGCCTTGCGCAACGTGCTCGCGCACAAGGCCCGGCTGCTGATGACCACGCTCGCCGTGCTGCTCGGCGTGGCCTTCGTCTCCGGCACCCTGGTCTTCACCAACACCATCTCCGACGCCTACCAGAAGAGCTCCGAGAAGGGCTTCGCCGGCGTCGACGTGGCCATCACGCCCGACCGCGACTCCGACGACGACACCGGCAAGCCCGGTGAGGCGCCGCGACTCGGCCAGCGGGTGCTGGACCGGGCTGCCCAGGTGCCCGGTGCCGCCTCGGTGACCGGCAGCGTCTCCGGCTACACCGCCCTGTCCGAGAAGGACGGCGATCTGCTCGGCGACGGCTTCTCCAACCTCGGCGGCAACTACTACCCGGACAAGAGCGGCAAGGACCCGCGGTACACCATGACCGACGGCCGCGCCCCGAAGGCCGCGGGCGAGGTGGCGCTCGACGCCAGGTCCGCCGAGCGCGGCCACTACGCGGTCGGCGACACCATCCGGGTGTCGGTGGACGGCCCGGTCCGCAAGCAGAAGGTCGTCGGCGTCTTCCGCACCGACGACGGCAACGTGGCGGCGGGCGGCAGCCTCGCGCTGTTCGACAACACCACCGCCCAGCGGCTGTTCGCCAAGCCGGGACAGTTCGACGAGATCGATGTCAAGGCCGCGGCGGGCACCTCGCAGACCGCGCTGAAGTCGGCGATCGACAAGATCCTCCCCAAGGAGGCCGAGGCCGAGACCGGTCAGAAGCTGGCCGATGACCAGGCCGAGCAGATCAAGCAGAGCATGAGCGGAATGCAGACCGGCATGCTGGTCTTCGCCGGGATCGCGCTCTTCGTCGGCATCTTCATCATCGCCAACACCTTCACCATGCTGGTCGCCCAGCGCACCCGGGAACTCGCCCTGATGCGCGCGGTCGGCGCCACCCGCCGCCAGGTCACCCGCTCGGTGCTGATCGAGGCCACCATCGTGGGCGCCATCGCCGCCGTCACCGGTCTCGCCGCCGGTGTGGGCATCGGCGCCGGACTGCGCTCCCTGCTCAACGCCACCGGGGCCACCGTCCCGGACGGCCCGCTCGTCGTCGACACCAACACCGTGCTGGTCTCGCTGGCCGTCGGTGTCGTGGTGACCGTGCTGGCCGCCTGGCTGCCGGGCCGCCGCGCCGCCAAGATCCCGCCGGTCGCCGCGATGAACAGCGTGCACGCCCCGCCGAGCACCCGCGGTCTGGTGGTGCGCAACACCATCGGCGCGATCCTCGCCGCGGGCGGTGTCGCGCTGGTGCTGGCCGGTGCCGGAATGGGCACCGACGGCAAGGGCTTCATGGGGATGGGCGCCGCGGTGCTGGTCATCGGGGTGTTCGTCCTCACCCCGCTGCTGTCCCGGCCGCTGATCGCCGCCGCCGGGCCGGTGCTGCGGGTGTTCGGCATGCCCGGCAAGCTGGCCCGGCAGAACGCGGTGCGCAACCCGCGCCGTACCGCCGCCACCGCCTCGGCGCTGATGGTCGGTCTCACCCTGATCACCGGGATGACCGTGATCGCGGGCAGCGTCCAGAAGGGCATCGACAGGATGGCCACCGACGCGCTCAAGTCCGACTTCGTGGTCAGCATGGGCGGTTTCGACGGCCAGCGTCCGCTGTCGCCGGATGTGGCGCGCACCATCGCCGAACTGCCCGAGGTCACCGCCTCCAGCCCGCTGCGCAACTCCGCCTCGCGGATCGACGGTGACATCGAGTACCTGACCGGGGTCAACGGCAAGGCCATCACCGACCTGGTGGGCCTGGACTTCTCGGCGGGCTCCTTCTCGGGACTCTCCGGCGGCAAGGCGGTCGTGGACGACAAGACGGCCGAGGACCACGGCTGGAAGCTGGGCTCCACGATCCCGGTGACCTACGAGGACGGCCGCCACGGCAAGCTCACCGTCCAGGGCGTGTACACCGGCAACGAGATGATCCGCGGCATCATGCTGGACTCCGCGACGCTCACCCCGCATATGTCCACCGTCACCGATATGCAGGTGATGCTGAAGACGAAGGGCGGCGCCTCGGACGAGACCAAGGAGTCCCTGAAGAAGGCGCTCGGTGACAACCCGGCGATCCAGGTGCAGAACAAGAAGGACATCTCCGATGGGATCGCCCAGTTCTTCACCCTGATGCTCAACATGCTCTACGGCCTGCTGGCCATGGCGGTGATCGTCGCCGTGCTCGGGGTCATCAACACCCTGGCCATGTCGGTCTTCGAGCGGTCCCAGGAGATCGGGATGCTGCGGGCGATCGGCCTGGACCGGCGCGGCATCAAGCGCATGGTCCGGCTGGAGTCGCTCGTCATCTCCCTCTTCGGCGGAGTGCTCGGCCTCGGGCTGGGTGTGTTCTTCGGCTGGGCGGCCGGAGAGATGATCGCCAGTGGGATGCCGACCTACGAGCTGGTCCTGCCCTGGGGCCGGATGGCCATCTTCCTGGCACTGGCCGCGTTCGTGGGCGTGCTGGCGGCGCTGTGGCCCGCCCGCCGGGCCGCGAAGCTCAACATGCTGGCGGCCATCAAGGCCGAGTAGCGCGGCGCTCGCGCCATGAGGACGGCGTCCCCGTCCGCCCCGCACCGGGGCGGACGGGGACGCCGTCGTTCCGGCCCCCGGCTACTCCCGCCAGTCGCGGCTGCGCAGCGGCAGCCCGGACGTCCCGTCACCGGGGGTGCGCACGGCCAGGACCTGGTTGACGCCGATGCGGTTGCGCTCGAAGGAGAGCGCGCACGCGGCCATGTAGAGCCGCCAGACCCGGGCCCGGCCCGGGGAGGTGAACCGCACCGCCTCCGTCCAGTACCGCTCCAGATTGGCCACCCAGGCGCGCAGGGTGAGCGCGTAGTGCTCGCGGATGGCCTCCACGTCCCGCACCTCGAACCCGGCCTGCTCCAGCTGGCTCACGGTCCGGCCGAGCGGGGCCAGCTCACCGTCGGGGAAGACATAGCGGTCGATGAACGCGTCCACCCGGTACGCCTCTTCGTCCGCCTCCGGGCGCCGGGCGATCTGGTGGTTGAGCAGCCGCCCGCCGGGCGCCAGCAGCCCGTGCAGGATGGCGGCGTACTCGGCGTAGCGGACGGCGCCGACGTGTTCGGCCATACCGATCGAGGAGATCGCGTCGAAGGGGCCGTCGGCGACCTTGCGGTAGTCCTGGACGCGGATCTCGATCCGGTCGGTGAGCCCGGCCTCCGCGATGCGCTTGCGGGCGTACGCCGCCTGCTCCTCGGAGAGCGTGATGCCGACGGCGGTCACCCCGTACTCGCGCACCGCGTGCAGCACCATCGAGCCCCAGCCGCAGCCCACGTCCAGCAGCCGCTGCCCGGGGCGCAGCGCCAGCTTGCGGCAGACCAGGTCCAGTTTGGCGTGCTGGGCGTCCTCGAGCGTGCCGCCGGGTCTGTCCCAGTAGGCGCATGAGTAGACCATCGAGGGGCCGAGCACCCGCTCGTAGAAGTCGTTGCCCACGTCGTAGTGGTGGCTGATGGCCGCCTTGTCGCGGCGCAGGGTGTGCAGCGGTCCGCGGCCGGGGACGCGGGCCTCCTCGCGCGGCGGGGGCGGCGGCAGTCCCGGTCCGGCGAGCGCGATGAGTCCGCGGGCGGCGGAGCGCAGGGCGGGGTCGCGCACCGCCCGGAGGGCGGCGGTGAGCCGGGACTCCCGGGGCCCGGAGCCGCGCTCCCACAGCAGTCCGGCGAGAACCTCCAGCGCCTGGTACAGATCGCCCTCGATGTCCAGGTCACCGGCCACCCAGGCACGGGCCATGCCCAGTTCGCCGGGCTTCCACAGCATCCGGCGCAGCGCCCGGCGGCGCCGTACGACGAGGGTCGGGGTGCCGGGCGGTCCGGCCTCGCTGTGGTCCCAGGCGCGGATGCGGAGCGGGAGCGGGGCTCCCAGCGCCTCCTCCGCCAGGGCGGCCAGCCGTCCAGCGGCGTCGGTCATGTCGCACACCTCCGTGATGGCGAGTCAGCGAGGATTCACTCACCACGTAAACACCACGGAACCATCCGTACAGTCCCGGCGACACGTCTGGAATCGGTAAAAGTCATCCCGCGCTCCGGTGGACGCCGGGGTGCGCGCATGACGAAGGGCGCCCGCCCCACGGATGGCGGACGCCCTCGGCGTCAGACGTGCGTGTTCAGACCGTCAGGTCAGGACGCCTTGGCCTTCTCGGCCTTCTCGGCCGGAGCACCGGCCGGAGCCGGTCGCGCGGCGGCGGCAGCGGAGACCGGGGCGGCCGCCTCGTAGAACTCCTCGCGGGGGTTCTCGATGGCGCCCATCGAGACGACCTCGCGCTTGAGGAACATCCCGAGCGTCCAGTCGGCGAGCACGCGGATCTTGCGGTTGAAGGTCGGCATCGCCATGCCGTGGTAACCACGGTGCATGTACCAGGCGAGACGGCCCTTCAGCTTGATCTTCATCTTGCCGAAGACGATCATCGCCACGCCCTTGTGGAGGCCGAGGCCCGCCACGGCGCCCTTGTTGGCGTGCTTGTACTCACCCTGCGGGAAGCCCCGCATACCCGAGATCACGTTGTCGCCGAGCACCTTGGACTGGCGCAGCGCGTGCTGGGCGTTGGGCGGGCACCAGGCGCCCTCACCGACGGCGAGGTCCGGCACCTGGGCGTTGTCGCCGGCGGCCCAGATGTAGTCGGTGCCCTTGACCTGGAGGGTGGGGTCGACGTCCACGTGGCCGCGGGGGCCGAGCGGGATACCGAAGCGGGCGAGGGCCGGGTTCGGCTTCACACCGGCGGTCCACACGATGGTGTTGGAGTCGACCTCGAGGCCGTTCTTCAGCACGACATGGCCGTCGATGCAGGAGTTCATCGAGGTGTTGAGGTAGACCTCGATACCGCGCTTCTGGAGGTGCTCCAGACCCCACTGGCCCAGCTTCGGGCCGACCTCGGGGAGGATCTTGTCCGCGGCGTCGACGAGCACGAAGCGCATGTCCTCGCGCGAGACGTTGGGGTAGTACTTGGCCGCGTCACGGGCCATGTCCTCGACCTCGCCGATGGTCTCCGCACCCGCGAAGCCACCGCCGACGAAGACGAAGGTGAGCGCCTTGCGGCGGATCTCCTCGTCGGTCGTGGAGTCTGCCTTGTCGAGCTGCTCGAGAACGTGGTTGCGCAGGCCGATGGCCTCCTCTATGCCCTTCATACCGATGCCGTTCTCGGCGAGACCGGGGATCGGGAAGGTGCGGGAGACCGCGCCGAGCGCGACGACCAGGTAGTCGAAGGGCAGCTCGTACGCCTCGCCGACGAGCGGCTGGACGACGGCGACCTTGCGGTCCTGGTCGATGGTCGACACGCGGCCGGTGAGGACCTCCGCCTTGGGGAGCACCCGCCGCAGCGGGACCACGACGTGACGGGGGGAGATGCTGCCGGCCGCAGCTTCGGGGAGGAAGGGCTGGTACGTCATGTACGAGCGAGGGTCGACGACCGTGACAGTCGCCTCGCCGTACCGCATCTTCTTCAGGATGCGGCGCGCCGCGTACAGGCCAACGTACCCACCGCCTACTACGAGGATCCTGGGACGCTCCGTGGTGCTCATGTTTCGAGTATCCAGCACCCCCCGGGGCAGGGCTCGTGAGCCCCTTCACAAGCGTCCAGGGGGCATCTGCTACACTCCGCCGCCCCCGTGACGGACGCCATACTCCGGTAGGGGAACCACCTGTTGGTCCGAGGCGTTCCCACCCCGCTGAACAGGGCTTGTGCATGAACGCGGGAGTAGCCCAGGGCCCCCGGGCGGGGTCGGGCGGAGTCACCCACACCGGCCAGGATCCGGTCAGCGGCGGGGCGGGCCCGCCGAAACCACGCCGGAGCGCCGCCATGGGCGGCGACCAGGGGCCTTTTTCATGTGAAGGATTTCACGAACTTTCTTCCGAGCGACACGCGGAAGCCCCCCGGACGGGCCTCCGCGGCCGCTCATACGTCGCTCGCCGCGCTCAGGCGATGCTCCAGGCGATGCCGTCGAGGATGTCGTGTTCACTCACCACGACCTCCCGGGCGCCGGTCCGTTCCATGATCGAGAGCAGTACGAGTGCCCCGGCGGCGATCACATCGACCCGCCCCGGGTGCATCACCGGAATCGCCGCCCGCTCGGCATGGGTGGAGGCCAGCAGCCCGGTGGTGATCTCCCGGACCCGGCCGACCGGGATCCGCGCGTGATGGATCGCGGTGGAGTCGTACGCGGGCAGCTCCAGCGCGATACCGGCGATGGTGGTCACCGATCCGGCGAGACCCACCAGGGTGTGCCCGCCCTCCTGGGGTCCGCAGACCCCGTCGAGCGGCACGGTCTCCCCGGCCAGGTCCAGCGCCCGGGCGGCATCGGCCCGTATCGCGGCGATCTGACCGGCCGTCGGCGGGTCGGTGACGGTGCCGCCGGAGACCAGATGGCGCTCGGTCATCCGGACACAGCCGATGTCCACACTGCGGGCGGCACGGACCGCGGTGTCCCCGGAGACGAACTCCGTGGAGCCACCGCCGATGTCCACCACCAGATAGGGACCGCTCAGCCGCTCGTGTCCGGACAGCTCCTTGGTGGCGCCGGTGAAGGAGAACTCCGCCTCCTGGTCACCGGTGATCACCTCGGGCTCCACGCCCAGGATGTCCACCACGCCGTCCACGAACTCCTGGCGGTTCTCGGCGTCGCGGGAGGCGGAGGTGGCGACGAACCGGACGCGCTCGGCGCCCTGTTCCCGGATGACCTCGGCGTACTCCCGGCAGGCCGCGAAGGTGCGCTCCAGCGCCTCGGGCGCCAGCCGCCCGGTGCGGTCCACGCCCTGGCCCAGCCGGACGATGGTCATCCGGCGGTCCAGTTCGGTCAGCTCACCGGTGGCCGGATCGGCGTCGGCCACCAGCAGCCGGATGGAATTGGTGCCGCAGTCCACGGCGGCGACACGGGTCATACCCCGTCCTCCCCCGCACCGGACGGCCCGGACGCGCAGGCCCCGCCGGACTCCTCCGATCCGCAGGGCGCGACACACGGACCCTTGCGCCACCACTCGGGCAGCATCGCGATCGCCTCGTCGCCGAGCGGATTGACCCCGGGGCCCACCGCGAGGGAGTGGCCGACCAGGACGTGCAGGCACTTCACCCGGTCCGGCATACCGCCCGCACTGGGGAAGCCCTCCAGCACCTCGATGGCATCGCGCCGGGCGATGTAGTCGTCATGGGCGGCACGGTAGCCGTCGGCCAGCTCGGGATCGGCCGCCAGCCGCGCCGTCATCTCCTTCATCACACCCTCGGCCTCCAGGGTGCCGATCGCGGAGGCCGCGCGCGGGCAGGTCAGGTAATAGAGGGTGGGGAACGGCGTACCGTCCTCCAGGCGCGGCGCGGTCTCGACGACATCGGGGTTGCCGCAGGGGCAGCGGTGGGCGACCGCGCGCAGCCCGCGCGGAACCCGGCCGAGCTGCATCTTGACCGCGGCGATGTCCGCGTCGGTGGGCGCGGTGGGCTCCGTCTGCGGAGGGGGCGTATCCATGAGTGGGAGTGTTCTCTATCGATCGGTTTCGGACCGGGCGCGAACGGAGCGCGAACGGTGCCGCATCAGCGGGGTGTGAGCGCCGCCGACGGCGCGTCCGCCGCGTCCACGGCGTCCCAGAAGTTGGTGTACCAGGGGCGTCCGGCCGCCCCCTGGTCGGTGGTGTGCTCACTGTCGGCGCTGCCGTCCACCACGCTGAAGCCGGTCTCCCCCGGCATCAGGAAGTGCAGCCGCTCCCGGGCCTGCTGCTCGGTGTAGGCCGGGTCCTGGAGCCGGACCTTCTGCTCCCGCAGCTTCTTCACGTCCTCGCGCGCCTGCTGCGCCTCGCGCCGCTGGTCGGCGATCTGCGAACGCTGGGAGATGTACTGCCGCATCGGGTAGGCCAGCGCCACCACCAGTGAGCAGACCACCAGCGCGAGCAGGGCGGCCCGGCCGGTGAGCCGGCCGCGGCGGCGCCGGGTGCGCACCCGGTAGACCCGGGCGGCGGCGTGCTCGCCGAGCGCCTTGAGTCTGGTCGCGGTGGAGAACCGGTCCCGATCCGCCGGCACATCGCCTCCCCGGTGATGACTTCGCTTGAGTGACGCCGTCCCCGGCCACGGTACGGGACCGCGGCCGGGGACGTGCGTCAGACGTGCCTGCTACTCAGGTCGAGCGCGTCCTCGCGTCCTTCGGCGGACGCTCGGAGGCGGGCTCAGCCCTTGTAGCGCGGGAAGGCGGAGCGGCCCGCGTACACCGCGGCGTCGTCCAGGATCTCCTCGATGCGCAGCAGCTGGTTGTACTTGGCCACGCGCTCGGAGCGGGCCGGGGCGCCGGTCTTGATCTGGCCGCAGTTGGTGGCGACGGCCAGGTCGGCGATGGTGACGTCCTCGGTCTCACCGGAGCGGTGGGACATCATGCACTTGAAGCCGCTGCGCTGGGCCAGCTCGACGGCGTCGAGGGTCTCGGTCAGCGAGCCGATCTGGTTGACCTTGACCAGCAGCGCGTTGGCGGTGTCGTTGTCGATGCCACGGGCCAGGCGCTCGGGGTTGGTGACGAACAGGTCGTCGCCGACCAGCTGGACCTTGTCACCGAGCTGCTCGGTGATGGTCTTCCAGCCGTCCCAGTCCTCCTCGTTCAGCGGGTCCTCGATGGAGACCAGCGGGTACGCGGCGACCAGGTCGGCGTAGTAGGAGGTCATCTCGGCGGCGGTGCGGGACTTGCCCTCGAACTCGTAGGAGCCGTCCTTGTGGAACTCGGAGGCGGCCACGTCGAGCGCCAGCGCGATGTCCTGGCCCGGCTGGTAGCCGGCCTTCTTGATCGCCTCGACGATCAGGTCCAGGGCCTCGCGGTTGGAGTCCAGGTTCGGCGCGAAGCCGCCCTCGTCGCCGAGACCGGTGGACAGGCCCCGCTCCTTCAGCACCGACTTCAGGGTGTGGTAGACCTCGGTGCCCCAGCGCAGCGCCTCGGAGAAGGACTCCGCGCCGATCGGCGCGATCATGAACTCCTGGATGTCCACGTTGGAGTCCGCGTGCGAACCGCCGTTGAGGATGTTCATCATCGGGACCGGCAGCAGATGGGCGTTGGGGCCGCCCAGGTACCGGAAGAGCGGGAGGTCGGACGCCTCGGAGGCGGCGTGCGCGACGGCCAGCGAGACGCCGAGGATGGCGTTGGCGCCGAGCGAGGACTTGTCCGGGGTGGCGTCCAGGTCGAACATCGCCTGGTCGATCAGCCGCTGCTCGGTGGCGTCGTAGCCGACGAGCTCCGGGCCGATCTGCTCGATCACGGCGAGGACGGCCTTCTCGACGCCCTTGCCGTTGTAGCGGTTCTTGTCGCCGTCACGGAGCTCGAGGGCCTCGAAGGCACCGGTGGAGGCACCGGACGGAACGGCGGCACGGCCCGTACTGCCGTCGTCGAGGCCGACCTCGACCTCGACCGTGGGGTTGCCTCGCGAGTCGAGGATCTCGCGAGCTACGACGACGTCGATGGACGGCACGAGGTTCTCCTTCGTATGTGTCTGCGGTAGCGACACGAGCCTAACCGGACCGGAGGGCCGTACCCCCCGTTCGCCCGTCCCGCGAGACAGGACGTGGCATAAATAGCCAGTTTTGGGTGCCGATATCTACATTTTCCGTGAACCGACGAACCCCGGCCGGAACGCACCGCGGGAACGGCGCGCCCGGCCGGGGCTCGTGGTCGACATGTGGCCGCCGGGACCCGGATCCGGCCACGGTCGGCCGGACCGCGGTCAGCTCAGGTGGAGCCGCTGGCCCGGGTAGATCAGGTCGGCCTGCTCGACGATGTCCTTGTTCCGCTCGAAGAGCTTCTTCCAGCCGCCCTCGACATGCTCGGCCTTGGCGATCTTGCCCAGGGTGTCGCCCGGCTTGACCTTGTACTCGCCGTCGCCCTTCTTCACCGGTCCGCGGGCCTCGGAGCGGGCGGCGCGGTCGGACTCGGAGCGGGTCTCGGCCTTCGGCTGCGCGGGCTTGGGCGCCGGGGCCTTCGACTCCTGCTGACCGGAGTCGGCGGGGGCGGACGGGGACGGGGTGCCACCGGTGGTGAGCCCGGTGCCGCAGACGGGCCAGGCGCCCTTGCCCTGGCCGGCCAGAACCTTCTCGGCGACCTGTATCTGCTGGTCCTTGCTGGCCTTGTCGGCCGTGGGGGCGAACGAGGTACCGCCGTAGGCGGCCCAGGTGGAGCTCGAGAACTGCAGTCCGCCGTAGTAGCCGTTGCCGGTGTTGATGGACCAGTTGCCGCCGGACTCGCACTGCGCGACCTTGTCCCACTGGGCGGTGGTGGCCGCGGAGGCGGAGGTGGCCCCGATCAGCGGGGCGGCCACGGCGGCGCCCGCGAGACCGGCGAGCGCGGCGATACGGGTGGCCTTGGACGGGCGGCGGTGCTTGCCGTTGGACTTGAGCATCGTTGGTTCGTTTCCTCACCGACGCCTACGAGGTGAGCTGTCGGGTTCGGGCGTGAGTTGCCCGGCCGGTCACCACCGATCGACGAATGATCGACGATCGATCACACCGGCTTCACCCCAAGCCGACGAGCCCGTTTCCACAGGCCATTCGGCACCTACCTTGGGTCCCCCGCTCCTGCCTTCGGCGCTGACGCGTCGGTTCCCCCCGACCGCCGGCAGGACTCGGCGTGACGATCGACGGTGCCCGCGGTGGCGAGCGGAACGACGGTAAGCACAGCCCCCGGGAAGGTTCAAACACCCCATTCACAGCGAGAGCTGCTGTATCTGATCTCACCCGGCCCACATCCACGCAGGTGGGGCCGGGTGCGGAGAGAACGGACAGGGGGTGCGCACCGGGAGATGTGACGAGATGTATGTCTCACCGTCGCCAGACCGGGCAATTCACCCATAACTACCGCTCCTTGGCGCTGAGGTCCAACCGCTGACCGGGGAGGATTAGATCCGGATTGTCCCCGATGAGGCTTTCGTTGCCTTTGTAGAGGCCCCGCCACCCGGTCGGCAACTGCTCGCGCCGGGCGATGTCTGAGAGGTTGTCACCGGGCCGGACGGTGTAGCCGCCCTCCGAGGCCTCCTCCGCGCGTTCCCCGCTGTCCCGCGAGGCATGCCGTCCGGAGGGCCGCGGGGCCGCCTGGTCATCGTCGTCGGCCTCGTCCGGGTCCGCGGCACCGCGGTGGCGTCCGGTGGGCCCGGGGTCGGCGCTCTCGTCCGGGGACTCCGAGGCGTCCGGGATGCCGGAGGAGTCGGAGGACTTCGTATCCGACGGGGACGGGGACGGGGAGTCCTCGTCGTCCTCGCGGTCGGAGGCGGACGGGGAGGGCGTCTCCCGCCCCTCCCCGCCGTCGGGCGTCCGGCGCTCGCCGGAGTCGTCCGAGGGATCCGCGGAGTCCTGGGAGTCCGAGGGCTCCGTGGCGTCCGCGGAGTCATCGCGGTCCTCCGCCGCGGAGCCGTCACGCTCCCCCTCCCCGCCGTCACCGCGCTGACCGGTCGACGGCGGAGCGGTGTAGCCGGGGTCCACCTCGGGGGCGTCACCGCCGTCGGACAGCCCCGCGTTCACCGCGCAGCTGGGCCAGGCGTCCGGACCGCGGTCGTCCAGGATCGACTGGGCCACGGATATCTGCTGGGAGCGGCTGGCCAGATCGGGACGCGGGGCGTACGCGGTGCCGCCGTACTCCTTCCACATGGACAGGGTGAGCTGCAGACCGCCGTAGAAGCCGTTGCCCTCGTTGGCGCTCCACATGCCGCCGCTCTCGCACTCGGCGACGCGGTCCCAGGTGGCGGTGGAGGCGGCCTGGGCGCCACTGGCCCCGAAGAGGGGGATGGCGAGTCCGGCACCCGTGATGCCCGCCGCGACGACGATGGCCGGAGCCTGACGGGGGCGGCGGTGTCGACCGTTCCCGGAACGCATGTGGTGGCCTCTCGTGTCGGCGGTTGAGTTGTCGGTTGAACATAGCGACGGCACCCGATCATCACAAGCCGGTGTATCCCAGGTCACGCCCCGGTCACGCCACTGATCATTCGTCACTTATGTCGTCCGCCAAGGGCCTTCGCCGCCTCAGCCGCCAGGGGAATTCCAGCTCACCGGAAGGGTGCGCAGCCCCCGCATGATCAGCCCGCCGCGCCAGCGCAGATCGTCCGGATCCGCCGCAAGCCGGATATCGGGGATACGCCGCAGCAGGGTGCCGAGGGCGGCCTGGGCCTCCAGCCGGGCGAGCGGGGCGCCCAGGCAGTAGTGGATGCCGTGGCCGTAGCCCAGGTGCTGGTTGTCGGTGCGGGTGAGGTCCAGCACATCGGGGTCCCGGAAGCGCTCCGGATCACGGTCGGCCGCGGCGAGCACCACCAGTACCGGCTCCCCCTCGGCGACGCGCTGTCCGCCGAGGGTCAGCGGCTCGGTGGCGAACCGCCAGGTGGCGATCTCCACCGGACCGTCGTAGCGGAGCAGCTCCTCGACGCCGGCGGCGAGCAGCCGCTCGTCCCCTTCTTCCAGGGCCCGCTGGAGCCGGGCGCGTTGAACCGGATGGCGCAGCAGTGCGTACATCCCGTTGCCGATCAGATTGACCGTGGTCTCGAACCCGGCGAACAAGAGGATGAAGGCCATCGCGGCGGCCTCGTTCTCGGTGAGGTGCTCCCCGTGGTCGCTGGCCCGGATCAGTCCGGAGATGAGGTCCTCGTCCTCCCCTTCCTCTCCGAGCGTCTCCCGTTTGCGGTGGATCAGCTCGGCGAGATAGGCGCGGATGTGCTTCACGGCACGGGCGACACCGCCGCGCGGACCACCGCCGTGCCGGATCATGGAACCCGCCCAGTCCCGGAAGTCGTCCTGGTCCTCGCGGGGCACCCCGAGCAGATCGCAGATCGCGTAGATGGGGAGGGGGAAGGCGAACTCATGGATCAGATCGGCCTCTCCCCTTTCCTCGAACGCGTCGATGAGCTGATCGGTCAGCTCCTGGACCCGCGGGGCGAACGCGGCGACCCGGCGCGGGGTGAAGGCCTTGGACACCAGCCGCCGCAGCCGGGTGTGGTCCGGGGGATCGATATTGAGCAGATGTGTCATCAGATCGGCGCGCTGTTCACCGGGGATGCCCACCTTGCCCCGGGCATGGGCGGATTCACTGTGGGTCCTCGGGTTCTTGGAGAGCCGAGGATCGGCCAACGCCTGTCGCGCATCGGCGTATCGGGTCACCAACCACGCCTCCACACCACTGGGCAACGTGGTCCTGCGGACCGGGGCGTGATCGCGGAGCCAGGCGTACGCGGGGTACGGATCGGCGGCGAACTCCCAGGTGAAGAGGGTCGGCTCGGGAATGTCACGGGGCTGCTCTGGCACCCCCCGACGATACCGGCAGCCACCCCCTCCTCCACCAATACAGCCCCTATCACCCCTAGCGGGATGAATACGGATCAATACCGCCATCAGGGTAATTCCCTAGGGTAATCCCTGGGCTACCTCCACACTCCCTCCACGAATCGCCTGCAACCCGGGCTGATTGCCCGGATATGAGGCGGCTACGGAGGGCACCTCTCGGATCTTGCCCAGCGCGCCGTATGACATGCCGTTACACGCGCTGACGTCGGTCAACGCGCGTAAAAAGCGCCATGGCTGAAATGACGTCAGAGGTCCGAATGGGACTCAGGCACATGCACGGGGCCACCCGTTACTGGTGATACGATCACCGCGCTTGCCAGGCGAGCCATGGGCGCGTAAGACACACGGCGATCCGGAAATCAGCCGAGAAGGTCCCCACTCTGAGGAGCATTATGCCGCCAGTCGGGCATACGGAGCCGTTTAGGCGCACCGTCGCCTGCACGCTGCCGTCGGCAAGACGAGTGCGATGTCCCCGGACCATGCGGGCACCGTTCGGGCACTGATTCACCACCGTTCGGGCAGCGATTGACCGCCGCCCTCCGCGGGTCCGGAACCACCAGACGTGAACACCTCCCTTTCAGTCCCTGGCGGTCTAGTCGTTAAAGAGAGTCTCATGACGCAATACATACAGGATCCAGCATTCTGGGCCCTGATCGCAGGCACGCCTCTCGCCGCAACTGCCATATTCCGCGGGCGAAAGACGCAGGCGAAACTGCGTTCCGAGAAGGCGGAAGCCGAAAACCGCTACACAGATCTCGAGAACCAGTACTCCGCTGCGGTACAGGAGGCTCAGGTCCGCGCGGAGGAAGCCACCAAGAGTGCGCTGAAGTCCGCCATGCGAACGCTTCAGGGTCTCGCCAACGAACAGCAGCTGGCGATTTCCAAACTCCAGGACAGATACGGCGAGCACCATATTCTCCAGGATCTGCTGGAGATCGACCATATGAACTCGCAGTTCGGTCGGCGCGCCCAGTCCATCGCCGTTCTCTGTGACGGGTGGCTCGGCCGTCAGCGGGCCGTCGCCTCGGTCTACGACGTGGTGCGCAGCGCCAAGGGCCGCATCCGCCACTACACACGTGTCGAAATCCGTTCCCAGAGCAATTTCGCGCTCACCAGCCGCGCCGTCGAACCGGTCGCGCTGGCACTCGCCGAACTGCTGGACAACGCCACGAGCTACTCGGCGCCGGATTCTCCGATCGACATCACCATCCGCACCGTTCCCAAGGGCGTCTGCATCATCATCGACGACGCCGGTGTCGGAATGAACGAGGAGGAGAAGAACCGGGCCGATCAGCTGCTGTCCGCGCAGCGCGCGACCGGTGTCACCGGACTGGGGAACCCTCCGCAGTTCGGTTTCGCGGTGATCGGTGTGCTGGCCGCCCGGTACGGCTTCAACGTGTCCGTCGATTCGGCCTCGCCCTACGGCGGTGTGCGCGCGGTCGTGCTTCTCCCCGAGGACCTGCTGACCAATATGCCCGAGCCGGAAGAACCGCCGGTGTCCCGTACGCCCGCCGCAGCCGTGCCCGAGGAGCCCGGTTCGACCGCCGGGGGTCTGCCGAAACGTCGCCGTAAGGGATCGATCTCCATCGTGCCGCAAGCGGATACCACCGCGCCCGTCCGGTCGAGCGAGGAAACCGCCTCGATCATGGGCGCTTTCCAGCGCGGTACGCAGTCCGGTCGCTCCGCAAATCCGAACAGGGAAGGGCATGATCCGCAGTGAACAACGACCTGTCCTGGATGCTTGACAGCGCCCTGGAAGTGCCCGGTGCACGTCATGCGCTCCTGGTCTCCGCCGACGGTCTGCTGATGGCCCGTTCGCAGGAGGTCCGGAAGGACGAGGCCGACACCGTGGCCGCCGCCATGAGCGGTATCCAGTCGCTGAGTCGCACCATGGGCGGTTTCTGCGGTGATCCGCAGATGACCTGGCGGCAGACCCTGGTCGAGTTCGACGGTGGCTGGGTCTTCCTCATCTCCGCCGGTGAGGGCGCGTATCTGGCGGTCTCGTCCGCCCCCGATGTCGACATGGCCGACATCACCTTCCGGATGCAGCAGCTCGTCGGGCAGCTCGGCAAGGTACTGACCACTCCGCCTCGCGAAAACACGAGTATCCAGGCATGACCGCAGCAGAAGAGCAGGAGCCCGAGTCGGCCCAATTAGTACGGCCGTACGTCATCACCAACGGCCGCGGCCGGCTGGACAACGATCAGTTCAACCTGATCACTCTGGTCACCGCGTCCGACCAGGTCCGCCCGGGCCATCTCGACCCCGAGAAACGCCGCCTGCTGGACCTGTGCGCGGGGGGCTACCTCTCGGTCGCCGAGATCGCCGGGCATATGGGACTTCCGATCGGCATCGTCAAGATCCTGCTGTCGGATCTGTCGGCGGACGGCTATCTCCTGACCCGGGCCCCGGCCCCGCCCGCCCAGCTAGTCGATGTTTCGCTCCTTCAGGAGGTACTGGATGGGCTCCAGGCCCGTTTCGGATGATGACGTCTATCTCGCCGACGAGGTGCAGATCGCGGCCAAGATCCTGGTCGTGGGGCATTTCGCGGTCGGCAAGACGACCTTCATCGGCACCATGTCCGAGATTCCTCCGCTGCGCACCGAAGAGCGCATGACGCAGGCGGGTGCCCATGTGGACGACCTCATGGGCACCCGGGG
Organism: Streptomyces sp. NPDC045899; assembly: GCF_056431485.1. Lineage (NCBI taxonomy): Bacteria > Bacillati > Actinomycetota > Actinomycetes > Kitasatosporales > Streptomycetaceae > Streptomyces > Streptomyces sp. NPDC045899. Next base: position 30,658 of record NZ_JBWKKP010000027.1, on the reverse strand, counting down.
CAAGACGACCACCACCGTGGCCATGGACTTCGGCCGTCTCACCCTCAGCGAGCGGCTGGTCCTCTATCTCTTCGGAACACCCGGGCAGGAGCGCTTCGTCCAGGTGTGGGAGGACATGACGCGGGGTGCGCTCGGGGCGCTGATCCTGGTCGATCCGGAACGGCTGAAGGAATCGTTCCCCGTGATCGACCTGGTGGAACAGTACGGCCTGCCCTACGCGATTTCCGTCAACCACTTCGACGGCACTCCGGTCCGCCCCGACGGGGAACTGCGTGAGGCGCTGGACCTGTTGCCGGATACACCCATCGTCACCTGTGACGCACGTGACGAGAAGTCATCGGCCAACGCGCTGATGGCCCTTGTCCGCTATCTACAGGAACGTTCTCGCTAGGAGCAAGTATGGACACTCAATCGGACTTCACGGCACCGCCCCCCGGCTGCCCCGCCCACCACACCGGCGAGCGGGTCCCGCTGTACGGGCCGGAGTTCGCGGCCGATCCGGGTGCCTTTTACGCGCATCTGCGCAAGTACGGAGCGGTCGCGCCGGTCGAGCTGTCCCCCGGCGTGGACGCCATGCTCGTCACCGACTACTCGGCCGCTCTCCAGCTGCTCCAGAACCCCGACACCTTCCGGAAGGACGCGCGCCGCTGGCGTGAGTTCAACGAGGGCCGGGTCAGCCGGGACAATCCGGTGGTGCCGCTGCTGGAGTACCGGCCGAACTGCATGTTCAGCGATGGCGCGGAGCATATGCGGCTGCGCCAGGCGGTGACCGACAGCCTGGCCCGGGTGGACTCCCACCGGCTGAGCCGCCATGTCGACCGCGTCGCCGCCTACCTGATCGACCAGTTCATATCCCGCGGCTCGGTCGATCTGCTCAACGACTACGCCAAGCTGCTGCCGCTCTTCGTCTTCAACGAGCTCTTCGGCTGCCCGGCGGAAATCGGCGACCGAGTCATCTTCGGTATCTCCGGAATCTTTGACGGGGTCAACGCCGAGAAGGCGAACGAAGTCCTGACGCAGAGCGTCATCGAATTGGTCGCGCTCAAGCGCAGCCAGCCCGGGGAGGATGTCACCTCCTGGCTTATGCAGCACCATGCCCAGCTGACCGATGAAGAGCTGGCGCATCAGCTCGTCCTGCTGCTGGGAGCCGGTGCGGAACCGCAGCGGAATCTCATCGCCAACGCACTGCTGCTCTTGCTTTCGGATGAGCGTTACGCGGGCGGCGGCATGCTGGTCGAGGACGCCATGGACGAGGTGCTGTGGAACAGCCCGCCGATGTCCAATTACGCCCCGCATTACCCGGTTTCGGATGTGGACTTCGCCGGGACCCAGCTGCGCGCGGGTGACCTCGTGCTGGTGAGCATCGCGGCCGCGAATACCGATCCGAGCCTCTCCGCCTCCCGTCAGGTGCTCAGTAAGCGAGCCCATCTGGCCTGGAGCGCGGGACCGCATGCCTGCCCGGCCAAGGACCCCGCCCAGCTCATCGGCCTGGTCGCCATCGAGAAACTCCTCAACCGGCTGCCCGATATCGAGCTGGCGGTTCCCGAGTCGAGCCTGACATGGCGCCCGGGGCCGTTCAACCGTGGGCTGTCCACCCTGCCTGCCCGTTTCACCCCTGTTGCGGCGGATAAGCAGGTGCATATGCCTTCTGCACATGAAACCACCTCGGTGAACGAATCCCACGGCCATCGCCGCAACAAGCCTGAAAAAGGCGGCTTGTGGAGCTCCTTCCTGGCCTGGTGGCGTGTATGACCCACACCACACGGTGACACTGTTTCAAACTGCATGAATGTTCAATCGGTCGGGTATGCCATAGCGCGGAATTCATGTTGGCCGAAATCCCATAAGGAGCTGTCGTGGGGTCTGTCGCCGTCGGCAACACCATCGATCGACACCGTTCTGTGGTTTCACTCATATCCCGGCCGAGCGCACTCGATAATCGAACTGCCATGCCATCCATATCCCCCTCCATACCGGGGGAGGCGCCACCTGATACGAACACGGGTGCGATAGGAATGGCCGGAGCTCACCCCCGCACCGCATCGTGAACGCGGCACTTTCCGGATTCCATCCGGACGGCCACGGAGAATCGCGGGCGCACACCGGGCAGCTCGGCGGCTTCGCCGCCGAGCAACTCCTCCGGCTGTGCGAGGTGGTGCGACTGAGCCCCACCGACGCGACGGCCTACGCGCAGGTGCTGACCGACGCTCTCGGACCGGTGGCCGAAAGGCCGTTGGCGCTTCCGCCGCCCGCCCGGAGCTTCCTGTCCGACGACCACACCCCGGTCGAGTTCTCACTCGCCTTCCTCCCCGGTACGACCCCGGGGCTGAGGGTGCTGCTGGAACCGGGTTGCGGAAGCGATGACCTGGTGGAGAACGGCCGGATCGGCCTCGGCTCCATCCGGACGATGGCGGACCGCTGGGGGTTCTCCACCGGGCAACTCGACCGCCTGGAGGATCTGTTCTTCCCCGCCTCACCCGAAGGGCCACTGGCCCTGTGGTGCGCGCTGGAGCTGCGCCCCGGCGGCGTACCCCGCGTCAAGGTGTACCTCAACCCCGCCGCGAACGGCCGGGACCGGACCGCGGAGACGGTACGGGAGGCGCTGGCCAGGCTGGGGCACCGCCGGGCGTTCGACGCCCTGCCCCCGGCCGACGCCTATCCGTTCCTCGCCCTGGACCTCGGGGACTGGGACGCACCGCGGGCGAAGGTCTACCTCACCCACCACGGACTGTCCGCCGCCGAGGCCGGTGTCCTCCCCCGGACGACACCCCATCCGGGCCGGCCGCGGGTCGAGGAGTTCTTCCGCACCGCCGGGGGCTTCGCCGCGGACGGCACCGGACGGCTGAGCGGACGCCCGGCCCTGTCCTGCCACTCCTTCACGGAGACGGCGACCGGCCTGCCCAGCGGCTTCACCCTGCACGTTCCCGTCCGCGACTACGTCCGGCACGACGGACAGGCGCGGGAGCGGGCGGTGGCCGTACTGCGGCGCCACGGCATCGACGGCGCCTGGCTGGACAAAGCCCTGTCCGCCGTGACCTCCCGCCGGCTGGAGGACGGCGTGGGCCTGATCGCCTATGTGGCACTGGTCCACGAGGGCGACCGGCCACCGCGGGTGACCGTCTACGTCTCCTCGGAGGCGTACGAGGTAAGGCCGCCCCTTGAGGCGCTTCCGTCCCACGAGTGTGCGGGCGCGGCGCTGTGACACAGCACCAGGACAGAGAAACAAGAGAAAGACAGGAGCAGCGGTCAGCGTGGAACCGTACCGGATCAAGGTCGTCGAACCCATCCCCCGCACCACCCGTGAGCAGCGCGAGGCCGCGCTGAAGCGCGTCAACTACAACCTCTTCGACCTGCGCGCCGACGAGGTGACCATCGATCTGCTCACCGACTCGGGCACCGGCGCGCTGTCCGCCGCGCAGCTCGCCGCGGGCATGGCCGGGGACGAGTCCTACTCCGGCTCCCGCTCCTTCTACCGGTTCCACGAGACCGTCACCGAACTGACCGGCTACGCCCATGTGCTCCCCGCCCATCAGGGCCGGGCGGCCGAGCGCGTGCTGTTCTCGTCGCTGCTGGAGCCGGGCTCCATCGTCCTGTCGAACACGCACTTCGACACCACGCGCGCCAATGTGGAGCTCAACCGGTGCGAGGCCCGGGACCTGCCGTGTCCCGAGGCCAAGAACCTCGACAGCACCGAGCCGTTCAAGGGCAACATCGACCTGAACGAGCTGAACCGCCAGCTCACCGGGCCGGACGCCGCCCGGATCGCCGTGGTGGTCATGACCATCACCAACAACGGCGGCGGCGGTCAGCCCGTCTCCATGGACAACCTCAAGCGGACCGCGGCGCTCTGCCGCCAGTACGGCGTACCGCTGTTCCTGGACGCCGCCCGGTTCGCCGAGAACGCCTGGCTGGTGACCCGCCACGAGGAGGGCTACCGCGACCGCACCCCGCGCCAGGTCGCCGAAGAAGCGTTCCGCCTGGCGGATGGCTGCATGATGAGCGCCAAAAAGGACGGCATCGTCCACATCGGCGGCTTCATCGGGATGAACGACCCCGAACTCGCCCAGCGGTGCGAACTGCTCCTCATAGCCACCGAGGGGTTCGCGACCTACGGCGGTCTGGCCGGCCGGGACCTCGACATGATGGCCCAGGGTCTCTCCGAGGTGACCGAGCCCGCCTACCTGGCCGAGCGGGCCGATATCGCCGGACACCTTGCCCACCGGGTGCGCTCCGCGGGCGTCGACATCCTCGAACCGCCGGGCCTCCACGCGCTCTACCTCAACGCCGGGCGGCTGCTGCCGCACATCCCGCCCCACCACTACCCCGGCCACGCCCTCGCCTGCCGGATGTACCTGGAGGGCGGTATCCGTTCGGCCGAGCTGGGCTCGCTCTACCTCGGCGAGGAGGACGAGGACGGCAACCCGGTCAAGAGCGCGCCCTACGAGCTCGTCCGGCTGGCCCTGCCGCGCCGGGTCTACACCCGCAGCCACTACGACCACGTCGGCGAGACCCTGGCGAAGATCGCCAAGGAGGCCGACACGGTGCACGGTTTCCGCATCACCGACCAGTCACCCATCCTGCGTCACTTCCGCGCCACGCTGGAACCGGTGCCGGTGGCGGGCTGACGCCCCCCCGCGACGGGACGGGCCCGGCACCGGTGAACCCCGGTGCCGGGCCGGTCGGAGTCGGATCCGGCTCAGCCCGATTCCCGGGTGCCCGAACCGCCCAGGTCGTGCGGGCGGCGGCGGGCGCCGTCGCGCGGGAGGGCGTCGGGTTCGCGGTGTTCGGTGACATAGCCGACCGGGGCGTCGTCACCCTGGTGGCCCGGGCCATGGCCCGATTCCCGGGCCGCGCGGTCGGTTTCGCCCGGCTCCTGCCAGGCGCCGGAGCGGGGCTGCGGGCGGCGGGGGGCCATCGGCTCCCGGGCGCGGAGCCGTATCCCCCACCAGACGGCCGCGACGCACAGCACGACGACCACCAGGCCGACGACCAGCGGACCGGTCCCGATCAGCAGGTCCCGGGGGGCGGCGAATTCCATGGTGTGAGCGGACATGGCGCCCGGGTACCCCCTGGATACCGCGGTCACTCCCCCAGCCGGCTCAGCCCGCCGCGGACTCCTCCGCGGCGCGGATCGCGTCCCGGTAGGCGCGGGCCGCGGCGCGCAGGGCGGTCTCCGGTTCGACGCCCTCGGCCTCCGCGCGCGCCGCCAGCGCCAGCAGTTCGTAGCCGACGCCCTCGCCCGCCGGGAGCGGGACGCCGAGTCCGGCGGTCCGGGCGCGGGAGGCCAGTTTGGCGGTGAGGGCCAGTGCGGGCTGACCGAGCGGCACCCCTTCGGTGACCGAGGTGCGCTGCTTCTCGGCCGCCTTGGTCCGCAGCCAGTGCGCCTTGACGTCCTCGGGGGTCTCGGCCGCCTCTTCGCCGAACACATGCGGATGGCGGCGGATCAGCTTGTCCACGATGCCGCCCGCCACATCGTCGATGGAGAACGGCCGCTCCGGGTCGTCCTCGGCGATCCGGGCGTGGAAGACGACCTGGAGCAGCACATCGCCGAGCTCCTCGCGCAGCGCGTCGCGGTCGCCCTCCTCGATGGCCTCGACGAGTTCGTACGCCTCCTCGATGCCGTACTTGACCAGTTCCTCGTTGGTGCGGGTGCCGCTCCACGGGCACTCGGCCCGGATCCGGTCCATGATCTGCACCAGGTCGAGCAGCCGCGCGCCCGGCAGGTCGTAGGAGCCGGGCAGCAGTTCCAGGTCCGGCATCGCCTCCCGGCCGGACCCGGCCAGCCGGGCGAGACCGTCGGTCAGCGCGGACCCCCCCTCCGCCGAGGTGATCACCACGACATCGCGGCCGCCCCCGGTCCGGCAGTGGTCGACCAGTTCGCGCGCGGTCGGCACCGCGCGCTCCACCGTGATGCCCGCCTCGCGCAGATAGGGCAGCTGGGGATGGCCGGAGTCGCCGCACAGCACCCGGTCGGCCGCGCGCAGTGCCTGCCACGCGGGCCAGGACAGCAGTCCCGGCGCCACCCGGTGGCTGGTGGTGAGGAGGACGATACGGCCGGTCGCGGCGGCCTCGGCCGGGGCGGCGGAATCTGGTGCGGTCACCCTTGCAACGTAACTCACGCCTGCTCGGGGGAGCCGCCCGAGGTGCGCAGCCATGCCTCCTTGGCGATCACCGCGGTGCCCTGGTCGTCGTCCCACTTGCCGTAGCGGGGGTTGACGTCGATGTGGAGCGCCTTGGAGGTGCCGGCGAAGACCGTGTTGACCTTGGCGGTGCCCAGTTTGCGGAGCAGTGCGCTGCGGGTGAGGTCCATCCGCACGGCCTCGTCGATGGTGTCCGGCGCGATGCCCTGCTCCAGGTAGAGGGCGCGCAGCGCGGCGCCGCCGCCCGCCTGCCGCTCGGCGGCGGCGCGGGCCCGCTGCACCTCGCGGCGGGTGACGGTGACGCCGTTGTCCTGGCCGGCCCGTTCGATGACCCGGAACTGGATCATGCGGATCAGGGTGTCCTGGCTCAGCCGGCCGCCGGCCGAGAGGAGCTGGTCGGCCTTGGCCGAACCCCGCTGCGCGTCCCGTACGTCCTTCACCTGAGCCTGGAGCTGCGAGACGGTGATCCGGTCGCCGTCCACCACGGCGGCGGCACCCGCGCGCGGGGCCTCACCGCAGGCGGTGAGCAGCGGGGCGGCGAGCAGCAGGGCGGACGCGGCGGAGACGGAGAGCGCAGTACGGCGGCGGATCATTGAGCCTCCCGGCAGAGATCGTGCGGCGCGACAGACGATCTGGCGTTGATCGATGGTATGGAGTCGGCGCGGCCTAGGCCACAGCTTGGACAACGATTCACAAGCGTCTTGGTCAGCGCCGAGCCCTCCGGAACCGTCGAGCCCGCGAAGACCGGCAGGACAGGACCTAGCGCACCTGTCCGAGCCAGTGCAGGGTGCGGCGGATCTCCTCGGGGAGCGGATGGTGCGGTCCGTGCACCCGCTCGGCGTCATGCAGCAGCCGGACCAGGGTGTCGTGCGCGGCCGGGCGGTCGCCGAGGGAGAGCAGCAGATGGCCGATCCGGCGGCGGATGTCCAGCGGTGGACCGGGGTCGGTGGCCGCGTACCGCTCGAAGTACGGCAGCAGGCGCCGGTATTCGTACAGGGCGGCGGACGCCTCGCCGAGCTGCTCCAGGCACTGGGCGGCCTCGTAGCCGGACCGGAGCGAGCGGTGGGCCGCGTCCGGGCCGGACTCGGCGGCGTACTCATCGGCCAGCCGCCGCAGTTCGGGCAGGGCGCGGCGGTACTGGCCGTCGTCCATCAGGGTCGCCGCGTACTGCGCGCGCAGCGACCGTACGACGGTGGACCGCTCACCGTGTTCGGCGGCGGCGACCGGCAGGACGGCGCCGAGGAGGTCCACGGCCTGGGTGATCCGGCCCAGATCGAGCAGCCGTCTGACCTCGTCGACGGCGGAGGCGACATCCGGCGGTCCGGCCGGTCCGCCGGGCCGGGGCAGCGGTACCGGGACCGGCGGGGCCGCCACGGACCGGTCCGGGCGGTCCGGCCAGGGGGCGTGCGGACGCAGGAAGGGACGGGTGGGGTCCATCGGGCCGGTGGCCGGGCCGGGACCCGCGTCCGGCCGGGGCAGCAGCGGCACCAGCGCCTGGTAGACCTCCTGGGCGCCGGCGGGGCGGGCCTGCGGATCCTTGGCGAGCAGCCGCAGCACCAGCGTTTCCAGCGCCTCCGGTATGCCGGGGCGGAGCTGACGCGCCGGAACGGGCGGCTCGTGCAGATGGCGGTGGAGGACGCCGAGCGCGGTGGACCCGGCGAACGGCACGGCCCCGGTGAGCAGTTCATGGAGCAGTACGCCCAGCGCGTACAGATCGGTGAACGGGCCGACGGCCCCGCCCATGGCCTGTTCGGGGGCCATGTAGGCGGGGCTGCCGATGGGCGATCCGGTATGGGTGAGCCGGGTGGTGTCGGTGTCCAGGACGGCGGCCACACCGAGGTCGAGGACGGTCACCGTGCCGTCCGGGCGCACCATCACGTTCCGTGGCTTGAGGTCGCGGTGGACGATCGGCACCGCGTGCACGGCGGAGAGCACGGCGCACAGCTGGGCGGCCACGCAGACCGCCCAGGGCCAGGGGTAGGGGTCGTGTTCGGCGAGGTGGTCGGCGAGGTCGGCGCCCTCGACATGGCTCATGACGAGGTAGAGGTCCTCGCCGTCGCTGCCCGCGTCGTGGACGGTGACCAGACCGCGGTGGTCGACCTGGGCGGTGACCCGGCATTCGCGGACGAAGCGGCGGCGCAGCTCGTCCACGGCGTCCCCCTCCCCGCCGGAGCCCGCGACCCGGTCGGGGCGCAGCAGTTTCACGGCGACGCGGCGGTCGAGCCTGCGGTCGTACGCGGTCCACACCTGGCCCATCCCGCCCTGGCCGAGGAGGGTGGCCAGTTCGTAGCGGTCGGCGATGACCCGTCCGTTCAACGCCCCTGCTCCTTGCGGAGGTAGTCGCTCAGCTCGTCGAGTTCGGCGCGGACCCGCTCGATGCGCTGGGGCCGGTGCGGCGGTGCGGTGGGCTCGGGGTACCCGGTGGGCTGCGGCAGGATGTAACCGTAGGGCGCGGGGCCGTACCCCTGGGGCGGACAGGGCGGGGGAGCGACCGCGGAGACGAGCCGGTGGTGGCGGATGTCGGCCATCAGGTAGTGCACGGGCACCCCGGTGGCGAGGGCGAACAGCACGGCCAGGGCGATGTACCCCAGGGTGCCGGGGTCGTCGTCGGGTCCGGTGCCGAACACCACCAGCGTGGCCACGACCGTCACGCAGGTGGCCCAGAACAGCGCCCAGTCCAGCGGGCGGCGGCGCAGGATCGCCAGCCGCAGCATGGCGATCCAGGACAGGATCCCCAGGCTGAGCAGGGTCACCGCGACGAAGACCACCCGCTGGGTGACCGCGAGGGCGGTGGTGGCGGGGCGGGGCTGCGGCGGCGCGGGGAGATGGCCGTGCATTGCTGCTCCTGAGGGACCTGGTACCGGGACGTTGACGCGAAGGTGAGCGTATACGGGGACATGGCGCGTCAAAGCCGGGTTGTATGGTTCCGCTTTCGGACGGGTCACACACACGCCGTCCGGCGCGGTCACCCCGGCGGTACGGTGCCGTCCGCGAGACCGTCGTACAGTCCGCGCACCAGCTGCTCGCCCAGCCGGGCCGCGAGCCGCAGGGTCTCCTCGAACGAGGCCAGGGTGCGGTAGCGCTCACCGTAACGCCGCTGGTCGGCCAGGGGCAGCCGGGGCAGCCGCAGCCGCCGGACATCCAGCCGGGTCGCGGTGGACGCGTAGCTGCTGGCCTGCCGCTGGTTGGCGCCGCCGCGCAGATGCCCGGCGAGGAACCAGGGGTCGAGCGCCCCGGGGTCCGGCCGCAGCAGGGAGAGGTTGCGGCCGAGCGCGGCCCCGGCGGCGGCCTCGTCCACGACCCGCGCCACGGTGCCGCCGCCGATCAGCGGGACCACCACGTCACCGGAGCGCAGGAGCACCGGTTCCCCGGCGGATCCATCGGGGGCGGCCTCGGTGGGCGCGCCGGTGGGGCCGGTGCCCGCGAGGACGTCCTGTTCGGTGAGGAGGGCGACCCCGGAGCCGCCCGGCGCGCCGCCGGTGCGCAGTTCGAGGGCTCCGGCGCGGACCAGTTCACCGACGGTGGTCATGGGCCAGCGGCCGCCCGCGGACTCCCGCGCGGCGGGTTCGGCGGGCGCGGCCGGGGTCAGTTCGGCGGTACGGGCCAGGGTGGCGGTCAGCCGGTCGCGTACGGCGGTGAGTTCGGTGGCGCTGCCGCCCGCGGTGGGCGGTGGGAGGTGCCGGGCGGGGGCCAGGTCCACATCGTCGTCGAGGAGTTCGATGACGGGCAGGGCGCGGCACACCCCGGGCCGCTCGGGGGCGGTGCCGTCGCGGTCGAAGGCGTACCAGGCGTCCAGCACCGTGGACCGCACCGTCCGCCAGGGCAGTTTGTCGCGTCCGGGTGAGACGGGGGCGGCGGGGGCCGGATAGCCGGGCGGCACCGCGCCCTCGGGCGGCGCGGTCTCGGCGGCGACCGCCGCGGCGGCGTCCACCAGCAGCAGCCGGGGGGCGGCGGGCGCTCCGGCGCCGGGGCGGCGCAGCACCCACAGGTGCAGCGGGATGCCGTACGGCGGCGCGGCACCGGCGGGCAGGGCGACGACGGCCCGCAGCGCGCCGCGGCGCAGCAGATCGGCGCGGATCCGGCGGCCGGAGCGGCGGGACGCGGCGGCGGGGGGCATCAGCAGGACGGCGGTGCCGCCGTCGCGCAGATGGGCCAGGGCGTGCTGCACCCAGGCGAGTTCGGATTCGGTGCGGGCCGGGAAGCCGTACTCCCAGCGCGGGTCGTAGGCCAGTTCGTCATGGCCCCAGTTGCGCTCGTTGAACGGCGGGTGGCAGACGACGGCGTCGGCGGTGAGCCCGGGGAAGGCGTCGGCCCGCAGACTGTCCGCGCCGCGCACCCGCACCTGGGCGTCGGAGTGCAGGGCCAGCCGCAGCGCGGTGAGCGCGGCGAGGTCGGGGTCCTGCTCCTGGGCGTGGAGCGTTTCGGCGGATCCGGTGGCGCGCAGCAGCTCGCCGGTGCCGGAGGCGGGGTCGAGCACGGCCCGGGGGCCGGTACCGGAACCGTCGTCGGTCCGGCCCGCGAGGGCGGCCATCAGGTCGGCGGGGGCGGCCGGGGTGAGGGTGTACTGCCGTGGGTTGGCGTCCAGATGACGGCCCAGCAGGAACTCGTACGCCTGGCGGGGGCCGAGTTCACCGGCCAGTTCGGCGGCGCCGCGCAGCAGCGGGACGGTGGCGCGCAGTCCGGCCGCGTCGGGGGTGTGCACCGGGTGGCCCTCGCCGAGCCGCGCGGTCAGGGCCGGTTCGAGGGCGAGCGGCAGCAGTTCGGCGAGCTGGTCGTCGGTGGCACCGCCGACCCTGCTCCACACCGCGGGCCGGTCCCGTACCAGCAGCAGGACGGCTCCGACCTGGCAGAGCGCGGCGGGGGCGCCGGCCGGATGTCCGGCCAGCAGCTGCCAGACGCGTTCGCGCAACGGGACCTCGGCCAGCTTGCCCTGGGCGCGCAGCCAGTGCTCGATGTCGCCGAGGGCGAAGGTGGGGCTGGTCTCGGTGCCGCCGACCGGCTTGGGGAAGTCGGCATGGCGGCGGCGCCAGTTGCTGACGGCCGCGCGCCCGACCCCGGCGAGCCGCGCGATCCCGGCCGCGGTCACCTCGCTTGCGTTCTCCGCTGCGTTCTCCGGCACCTGGCTGACTCCCGTCCCGTGGTGCTGCTCCGGCGCCGAGCATACCGGCGGCGATCTCGAAGAGACCCCTTCACGCTGTGAACTCTACGCTCCACATGATTCTTGTTGACTCGGTTCACAGACTCTGTTCTTATTAACCCATCGGTTCACGGAGTTCCTCCAACGCCCGAAAGGTGCCCTTGGTCATGGCTCAGCAGCGCAGACAGCGGCAGAACTGGTTCGCACGGCACAAGGTCCTCACCGCCACGGGCGCGCTCGTCGCCGTCATCGCCGTCGGCGGTGTCGCGGCGGGCGGCGGAGGCGATGACACGAAAGGCGGGAGCGAGTCGGGCACGGTGGCGTCGGCGGGCGGCGGAGGGTCCGCCGACGGCAAGAGCGGCAAGGACGGCAAGGACGGCGCCAAGGACGACGGGAAGAAGGCCGGACCCGCCCTCGGCGGCGACGGCACCTTCGAGGTCGGCGCCGAGGTGAAGCCCGGCACCTACCGGTCGACCGGCAACACCATGTGCTACTGGGAGCGGGCGAAGGACTCCTCCGGGGAGCCCGACGCGATCCTCGCCAACGACAATGTCACCGGCAGCACTTATGTGACGGTCAAGGCGAGCGACAAGATCTTCAAATCCGAGGGGTGCGAGGACTGGGAAGCCGTTCCCGTCACCCCCTCCGGAAGCCCCAGGACAGGGATGACCGGTGACGGTATGTACCGGATCGGTGCCGACATCGCCCCCGGCACCTACAAGTCCACCGGCAACGGCGGGGACGACGGCTGCTATTGGGAGCGCAGCAAGGACGCTCTGCACGGAGTCGACTCGATCATCGCGAACGAGAACGTCTCCGGGAACGCCATCGTCACCATCGGCGCCAAGGACGCCTATTTCAAGACCAACGGCTGCAAGAACTGGAAGAAGACGGGCTGATGCGCTCCACCACCACCCTGGCCGCCCTGTGCGCCACCGCCGCCACCGCCCTCGCCCTGACCGCGTGCGGAGGCGGCGACGACGACGGCACCGGGAACACGCCCTCCCGCGGGGCCACCACCGCCCCGAAGGGCGGGCTGGCCGACCTGACCGGCCCGCAGATCCTCGACAAGGCGGTCAAGGCCACCAAGGCGGCGACCTCGCTGACCGTGGATCTCGACGGCGTCGTCGACGGCGGCGCCCTGAAGTACCGGATGACCTCGGACACCAAGGGCGAGTGCAAGGGGACGATGGACCTGGGCGACGAGGGCGCTGTCGAACTGATCAAGACCGGTGACACGGCCTATCTGAAGTACGACGCCACGTTCTGGGAGTCCCAGGGCGAGGACGGCAGGGCCGCGGCGAAGCTGATCGGCAACCGCTGGACCAGGACCGACGCCTCCGGCCCGGACGCCAAGGACCTCGTCGACGCCTGCGACGCGGGCAAGATGACGGCCGGGTTCGTCACCGGCCCCAGCGACGCCCGCAAGGGCGGCTCCACCACCGTGGACGGTGTCCCCGCCATCACCCTCACCGAGCGCGGCGGCGGCGAGACGACCACCATGTACGTGGCGGCCCGGGGCAAGCCCTACATCCTCAAGGTCGTCATCAAGGGCGGTGACCAGCCCGGCACCCTGCTGCTCAGCGACTTCGACGAGCCGGTGGGCGCCAAGGCCCCCACCGGGGACGTCGTCGACCTCGACGAACTGGCCGGCTGAAGCCCCGGCCCGCCGACCGGAGCCTTCCACCCGCGCCCGGCGCCGCCTAACGGCCGCCGCGCGCGGGCAGCCCGGTGTCCGGACACCGGTCCAGTACGCGCGTCATCGCGTCCTTCTCCGCGCGGGTCACCCACACCCCGTACTTCTTCTTCACCGCGACCTGGTGCGCCACGTAGTCACAGCGGTATCCCTTGTTGGGCGGCAGCCAGGTCGCCGCGTCCCCGTCGCCCTTGCCGCGGTTGGCGGCGGAGTCCACGGCGATCAGATTGAGCGGATCGTTGGCGAACGCCACCCGCTTCTCCCGGTCCCACTCCCGCGCGCCCTTCTGCCAGGCGTCGGACAGCGCCACCACGTGGTCGATGTCCACCCTGCTGTGGCCGCGGACGAACCGCACGCTGCGTCCGGTGTACGGATCGTCGTCCAGCGTGCCGGAGACGACCAGGCAGTGGCCGTCACGGAACCGCACCTTCGCCAGGTCCCGCCTGAGTATGTCGTCCCGCGTGCCACAGCCGTTGTCATCGGTGTCCACCCATGGACTGCCGAACGCGCTGCGCTCATAACCCGTCCTCGGCGCCCGCCCCTTGACCGTGAGCGACGCCACAGCGGAGAGCGCCGGACCGGACGGCCGCCCGCTCCCCGGCGTGCCACCCTCCTCCGACCTGCCCCGCTCCCCGTCCTTGCCCGGCTGGCAGCCCGCCACGGCGAGCAGCGCGGCCAGCGCCACCGCGGTCACCCGCCCCGATCGCCCGAACCGTCGACGCAACCGTCTCACCCCCTTCGCGTATCTTTTCGCACAGACCGCCCACACGATAAGGACCCTGGATGGACACGGCCGCAGCACGCCCGCCCGGCACCACCTCGGACGGGGCGCCCGCGGCCACGGGCCGTGCCCGGCTGCTCACCCGGGCGAAGGAGCTGCGCGGCCCGCGGCGGGACCCGTACTGGCTGGCCCTCGTCCTCTTCGCGCTCTACACGACGCTGTCGGTCACCCGGTACCGGCGGATGGCCACCATGTCCTGGGACCTGGGCATCTTCGAACAGGCGATACGGGCGTACGCCCACTTCCAGGAGCCGATAGCCGACCTCAAGGGCCCCGGCGCCAATATCCTCGGCGATCACTTCAGCCCCGTCACGGCCCTGCTCGGCCCGGTCTACCGGGTCTTCCCCGGCCCGGTGACCCTGCTGGTGGCGCAGGCCGCCCTGTTCGCCCTCTCCGCGGTCCCCGTGACCCGGGTCGCCGCCCGGCTGCTGGGCCGCGGCCGCGGACTGGCGATCGGCATCGCCTACGGCGCCTCCTGGGGTCTCCAGCGCGCCGTGGACTTCGACTTCCACGAGATCTGCTTCGCCCTCCCGCTGCTGGCCTTCTGCCTGGAGGCGGTACTGCGCGAGCGCTGGTACGCGGCGATGCTGTGGGCCGCGCCGCTGGTGCTCGTCAAGGAGGACATGGGCGCCACGGTGGCCGCCATCGGCGCCGTCATCGTGATCCGCACCTGGCGGACCCATGAGCAGCGGATCACCTCGTACGCCATCGCCCTGATGGTCTTCGGCGTCGTCGCCTCGGCCATCGCCCTGGGCGTCATCATCCCCGGCTTCAACGGCACCGGCTCGTACGACTACTGGGAGAAGGTCGGCGGCGGCGCGGAGCAGACCGGCAGCATCCCCTTCGGCACCGCGCTGCGCACCCTGCTGTGGATCCTGCTGCCGACGACCGGACTGCTCGCCCTGCGCTCACCGCTGCTGCTGGTGGCCGCGCCCACGATCGGCTGGCGCTTCCTCTCCCACGACGACCACTACTGGGGCACCGACTGGCACTACAGCGCGGTGCTGATGCCGGTGGTCTTCCTGGCCCTGGTCGACGCCGTGCACCGGACCCGCGACAGCCGCCGGGCCTGGCTCGCCGCGTACTCCCGCCAGCTGCCCGCCGCGGTGTGCGGGGCGGCCCTGGCGCTGTCGTCGTCGATGCCGCTGTACGAGCTCACCAAGGAGGCCACGTACCGCAAGCCGCCGGAGGTCGTCGCGGTGGAGCGGCTGCTGGACCGGATCCCGGACGGGGCGTCGGTGGAGGCCAACGTGGGTCCGATAGCCCGGCTCACCGACCGCTGCCGGGTGCTCTGGGTGGGGGCGACCCACGGGGTCGAACCGGACTACATCGCCGTCCAGGAACCGGAGCGCAGCATGAGCGAGGTGGTGGCCTACGCCCGTCAGCTGCACCCCGGCGCCACCTATGAGCCCTACGGCTCGTCCTCGGGCTACTTCGTCGTCAAGCGGCGCTGACCGCCGCCCGGCCTAGCCCATCGGCTGCGGGGCGATGACGGCGAACGCCGCGCCCTGCGGGTCCCGCACCACCGACATCCGGCCCGCCACCATGTCGAACGGCGGCTGGAGCACCTCCCCGCCCTCCGCGGAGAGCTTGGCCACGGTGCGGTCCACCTGCTCGACCGCGAAGTAGACCATCCAGTGCGACGGGGTGTCGGGCGGCATCTCCTCGCGCAGCGGCTGGAGCCCGCCGACCGTACGGCCGTTGACGGACAGCGAGTAGTAGCCGTCGGCGCCCTCCATGGGCGCGGTCTCCAGGCCCAGCGCCTCGGCGTAGAACGTGGACGCCGCCTCCCGGTCACGGGTGTTGAGCTCGTTCCAGATCAGCGCGCCCGTCTCGTTCACCAGCCCGGCACCGGCGAACTCCTGCGGCTGCCAGACGCCGAAGACGGCCCCGGTGGGGTCGGCCGCCACCAGCATCTTCCCCAGGTCCATCACGTCCATCACCGGCAGCAGCACGGTGCCTCCGGCACGGCTGATCGCCTCCGAGGTGGCCTGGGCGTCGTCGGAGGAGAAGTAGGTGGTCCACACGGTGGGCGGCGGGGGTTCCTCGCCCATCGCCCGGGCCGACATGATGCCCGCGACCGGCTTGTCCTTCAGGGCGCACAGCGCGTAGCCGCCGCTCTCCGGCGGGCCCACCTCCCCGGACCAGCCGAAGAGCCCGGAGTAGAAGTCCAGGGCGGCCTGCTGGTCGGGGACCATGAGATCGATCCAGCACGGCGTCCCGGGCTGGTAGGACGTGATGTCGGGCATGGCCGCCTCCCGGATGCAGGTCCGGCCGGCCCGGCGCCGGACGGGACCACCCGCTCCACCCCACCCTTCCCCCGATCCGCCCCGGCCGCCACTCGGCCGTGGCGGCCGGGAGGAACGGTGGACGGACCCCTTTGACAGAATTCCAGCCATGATCGATTCACGGGGGCCGCAACAGCCCTATGGACCGCCACCGTCCTCGCCCTACGGACCGCCGTCCTCGCCCTATGTCCTTCCGCACGCACCGCCGGGGCCCCCGCCGCCGGGCCCGCGCGTCCCCGAACCGGCCGGTGACGAGCGCCGCATGCTGGCGGCGACGGTCGATTTCCTCCTCGCCGCCGGTGTCGGCTCAGCCCTCGCCCTGCGGGTGCTTCCCCAGCTCAAGGTCGAGGCGAACGCCCTGGTCCTGTGGCTGGCCTGTGTGTTCGGACTGTCCTTCGTCAACCAGGTGCTGGGCGCCTGGATCTTCCGGGTCTCGGCGGGCAAATGGCTGCTGCGGATGCGGGTGGTACGCGCTCAGGACGCCCGACGGCCGGGGTTCTGGCGGCTGGTCCACCGCTGGCTGCTGGGACTGACCTGGCTGCCGGTGCAGCCGGTGCGCAGTCTGATCGGCGCGGACGGCGAGCCGTACGAGGACCACTGCGAGCTGGTGTACGTACGGCTCAAGGATCTGCGGCGGCTGGGCCACCACCGATGAAACGCGCCGGGCGGCGGCCGGCCTTCGGGGCCGACCGCCGCCCGGCGGTGCTGAGGAGAGGGTGCGTCAGGCGCCGGTGGCGCTCCCGGCGACCCACTTGTCCCAGTCCATGTTCCATCCGTTGAGGCCGTTCTCCGGCTGGATGGTGCGGTCCGCGGAGTTCTTCACCACGACCACGTCACCGATCTGGGAGTTCTCGTAGAACCAGGCCCCGTCGGTGTTCGGGTCGCCCGCGCCCTTGGTGTCCGACAGGCCCACACAGCCGTGGCTGGTGTTGACGCTGCCGAAGATGGACTTGGCGCCCCAGTAGTTGCCGTGGATGAAGGTGCCCGAGGTGGACAGGCGCATGGCGTGCGGCACGTCCTTGATGTCGTACTCGCCCTTGCCGTCGTCGTCCTTGAAGCCGACCGTGGCACCGTTCATCCGGGTCTCCTTGAACTTCTCGGAGATCACCATCTGACCGTTGTAGGTCGTGTTCTCGGGGCTGCCCGCCGAGATCTTGATGGTCTTGAGGGGCTTGCCGTCCCGCAGGACCTTCATCGTCTTGGACTTGGCGTCGACCGTGCTCACCTGCGAGTGACCGACCTTGAAGGTGACGGTCTTCTCCTGGACGCCCTTGACGCCGGGCGACGCCTCGACACCGTCCAGGTTGAGCTTCAGGGTGACGGTCGAGTTGGCCTTCCAGTACTCCTCGGGCCGCAGGTCGAGCCGGTTCGGGCTGAACCAGTGGCCGACCACCTGCTGACCGCTGGTGGAGGTGACCTTGATGTGCGACTCGACGGCCTTCTTGTTGGAGACCGGCTTGTCGAAGTTGATGGAGACCGGCATGCCGACGCCCACCTTCGCACCGTTCTCCGGCGTGAAGTTGCCGATGAAGCTGTTGGAGGGCGAGACGGTGGTGAAGGACGAGTGCTCGGTGGCCTTGCGGCCCTCGGAGTCCTTGGCCGAGGCAGTGATCTTGTACTGGGTGGACCGCTCCAGCTGACCGTTGGGCTTCCAGGTGGCCCCATCCGGCGATATGGTGCCCGCCACGGTGGACCCGGTGGCCGGGGCGGTCATCTTCACGGAGGTGAGCTTGCCACCGCTGACCTTGACCTTGGTGTCGCTGTTGATGCCCGTGCCGGTGGCACCGGTCTTCGGGGTGATCTTGATGTGGGCGTCCGACGCGTCCTTGGCCGCCGCCTCGTCGACCTGCGACTGCGACTTGCCATTGCCGTCGTTCTTGCCGTCATCCCCGTCGTCACCGCCGCCGCAGGCTCCGAGTGTCAGCACACCCCCGAGCACGGTGGCCACGGCCACCAGCCCCCTACGGCGCTTGCCGTCCGTCATCACACGCTTCTCCATTTGACCTGGTCTTGATCTTGACCCCAGAACCCCGGACCTATCCCACAAGAACGCCTGTACCTTTTGGCCGGTTCCTCGCACAGTAAAACTGTGCGCAAGGCCACTTAGCAAAGGCGCCGGTCAAGCCTATGACCCGCCGGTACCCACAGGGGGGCGGCTCAGTCCCCCGCGCCCCACATCAGCGCGATCGGACCACCCACCCACTCACAAAACCAGACAAACCGCGAACTCTCGGTACACGTTCCTTGGCGGAGCGTGCGCACCCCGCCGGACTCGCTTCCACCCGGCCCGCCCTTGTCACTACGATTCGCTCCGACGGGGGTCAAGTCACCGCAGCCTCAAGGAGGATGCCGTTGTGCCCGCACGCCGACCGCTGCTGACCGCCGCCGCTGCCGGTTCGCTGCTGTGTGCCCTGTGGTTCGTCCCGTCGGCGAACGCCACGGTCGAACGGACCCGGCAGTCGGCCGCCCCCGCGTCACAGCCCCAGAACCCGGCCCGGGCCGGGCAGTCGGCCGCCACGCCCGGCGAGAACCTCGCGGACTCCGGCAGTGTGGACGTGACCCCGTACCTCGTCGGCGGTACGGCCTTCCTGGGGCTCGGGGTCACCATGGTGACCGCCTCCGTGCGCCGGGCGCGCCCGGAGGCGTACTGATCACCCCTCGGTTCACCCCCCGGGCCGTCAACCGGCCCGTCCGGACCGTCCGGCCCGTCGGGCGTCCGCCGGTTCAGGCCAGCGGACCGGTCACCGACTCCACGGCCTCGGCCAGCTTCCCGGACCGCACGAAGGCGTCGGCGGCGGCCAGATCCGGTGCCAGATAGCGGTCCCCGCCCGGCCCTTCGACCCCGGCGGCGCGCACCGCGTCCAGCACCGCGCGGGTGGCGGGTGCGGGCACCAGGCCCTCGCGCAGCTCGACCCCGCGGGTCGCCGCGACCAGTTCGACGGCCAGCACGCGGGAGAGGTTGTCCACCGCGGTGCGCAGCTTGCGCGCCGCGGACCAGCCCATGGAGACGTGGTCCTCCTGCATCGCGGAGGACGGGATGGAGTCCACCGATGCGGGTACGGCCAGCCGCTTCAACTCGCTGACCAGGGCGGCCTGGGTGTACTGCGCGATCATCAGACCGGAGTCCACCCCCGCGTCCCCCGCCAGGAACGGCGGCAGCCCGTGCGAGCGGTTCTTGTCCAGCAGCCGGTCGGTGCGGCGCTCGGCGATCGACGCGAGATCGGCGGCGGCCACCGCCAGGAAGTCCAGTACGTAGGCGACGGGCGCCCCGTGGAAGTTGCCGTTGGACTCCACCCGGCCGTCCGGCAGCACCACCGGGTTGTCCACGGCGGCGGCCAGCTCACGGTCGGCGACCAGCCGGGCGTGCGCCAGGGTGTCCCGCCCGGCGCCCGCGACCTGCGGGGCGCAGCGGATCGAGTACGCGTCCTGCACCCGCGGCGCGTCGTCCTGGTGGTGCCCCGTCAGCCCCGAACCGGCCAGCACCCGCAGCATGTTGTCGGCGCTGGCGGCCTGGCCCGGATGCGGGCGGATGGCGTGCAGCTCGGGCGCGAGCACCCGGTCGGTGCCGAGCAGCGCCTCCAGCGAGAGCGCGGCCGTCACATCGGCGACGGTGAACAGCCGGGCCAGGTCCGCACAGGCCATGACGAGCATGCCGAGCATGCCGTCGGTGCCGTTGAGCAGCGCGAGCCCCTCCTTCTCGCGCAGCACGACCGGCTCGATGCCGTGCTCGGCAAGCAGTTCGGCGGCGGGCCGCAGGGTGCCGTCGGGCCCCTCGGCCTCGCCCTCGCCCATCAGCGCCAGGGCGCAGTGGGAGAGCGGCGCGAGATCGCCGGAGCAGCCGAGCGAGCCGTACTCGTGCACCACCGGGGTGATCCCGGCGTTGAGCATCGCGGCCATCGTCTCGACCACCAGGGGGCGCACTCCGGTGCGGCCCGAGGCGAGGGTCTTCAGCCGCAGGAACATCAGCGCGCGCACCACCTCGCGCTCGACCCGCGGGCCCATCCCCGCGGCGTGCGAGCGCACGATATTGCGCTGGAGCTCGGCCCGCAGATCGGGGGTGATGTGCCGGACGGCGAGCGCGCCGAAGCCGGTGGAGACCCCGTAGACGGGCTCGGGCTTGGCGGCCAGGTCGTCGATCACCTGCCGGGCCGCGGCCACGGCGTCCAGCGCCTCGGCCGACAGCTCCACCCGGGCGCCGTCGCGCGCCACGGCCACGACGTCCTCGGCGGTCGTCCCGGACGACCCCACCACCACAGTGTGCATATCCATATTCAGGCACCCTAGAGACTGAATCGCGACCTGTCACCTGTCGGATCGAACGGCTTTGCGTCCGCCCGCCCGGTGCGGTGCCGGGGGCCGGTCACGGACGGCGGCCCCGGAACCTGCGGCGCTCCGGAGGATGGTCGGCCGCGGAGTCGGCGAGCCGGACCACGGGGTCGTCGGCGCCGCCGTCCCGCCCGGCGACGACCGGTTTCGCGGACCGGGCCGCCTTGGCCCGGTACTGGGCCGCGTCCGCCAGCCGGAACAGCCGCCGGGCCGACCGTATGGGCCCGATGGGGTCGCCGGTGGACGCGACCCCGCAGGCGACGCCCTCGCCCATCTCCAGCTCGGCGGCCCGGCGGCACAGCTCGTCCGCCACCCGCACCACCTCGTCGGCCGGGGGCCCCACCCCCAGCAGACAGAACTCATCGCCGCCCAGCCGGGCCACCAGGGCCCCGGGCAGCATGGCGCCGCACAGCGAGAGCACCGAGCCGAAACGCTCCAGCAGACGGTCGCCCACGGCGTGGCCGAGGCTGTCATTGACCCGCTTGAGGCCGTTGAGGTCGCAGACCACCAGGCTGACCACGGTGCCGTGCGCCCGGTGCACCTCCAGCGCCTCGTCCAGCCGGATGTCCACCGCGCGCCGGTTGCCGAGCCCGGTCAGCGGGTCGGTGAAGGCCAGCCGGCGGACCTCCTCCAGCCGCTCGGTCTGGGCGAGCCCGGCCGCGGTCACGGCGGCCAGGACGGTCGCGAAGTCCGCGTCGTCCCGTCCGAACACCGCACTCCCGGCCGGGCGCGCCACATACAGCTCGCCCCACGCCCGCCCGTGCAGCACGACCGGCGCCACCACACAGCTGCCGCGCCCGCGCCGCCGCAGCGCTGCCACGCGCTCGTGGCGGTACGCGCCCGAGCCGGTGCGACGGCCCTCGGAGGTCTCCACCCAGGCGTGCGGCTCCCCGCCGGAGGCCCAGCGCTCGTGCAGGAACTCGGTGATCTCCGGGAACTGGTGCACCGGGTACGACTCGTCCTCCGGCAGCGACTCCTCGCCGTCCATCAGCTCGCCCACGTTCACCAGGACCCGCAGCCGGCCGCGCTCCCGCTCCCAGACCGACACCGCGGCGAAGGTGCCGTCGAGGGCGCGCCGGGCGCTGTCGGCGGCGGCTCCGACCGCCTCGCGCGGGGTCTGCGCCGCCGCCATCGCCTGGGCGAGCGCCACCACGGCCCGCAGCCGCCCGTCCACGCCACCGGGGCGCCCGGACCGGCGGCCCCCGTCGTCGCCGTAGTCGCCGTTGTCGCTCACGACGGCCTCGCATTCTCACCGCACCGCAGCTCTCGCTCTGCCCTCCAGCGTAAGAACGTCGGGGACAATCCGCTGCGGCCCGTGCACGGCGGGTGGGCGTCGGGCGGGCCCGGGGGCTACTCCCCCGGCCAGTCGGGAGTGCGCTTCTCGTTGAACGCAGCCACGCCCTCGGCACGGTCCCCGGAGAACGCCACCGTGCGCCAGGCGGCGTCCTCGACCTCGAGACCGGCCTTCAGGTCCAGCCCGTGGCCCAGCCGCAGCGCCCGTTTGGCGGCCCGCAGCCCGACCGGCGAGTTCGCGGCCATCCGCCCGGCCAGCTCCAGCGCCTCGGTACGGTCCGCGCCCTCGGCGGCGAGCAGGTCCACCAGGCCCAGCTCCCGGGCCTCGGCGGCGGGCACCCGGCGGGCGGAGAAGATCAGCTCGGCGGCGCGCGCCGCCCCCACCCGGCGCGGCAGCAGCTGGGTGCCGCCCCCGCCCGGGATCACCCCGACCGACACCTCGGGCAGCCCCACCACGGCGGTCGGGTCGGCGACGATCACGTCGCAGGACAGCGCCAGCTCGAAGCCGCCGCCCAGCGCATAGCCGTGCACGGCGGCGACGGTGGGCATCGGCAGCTCCAGCACCCCGGTGTACGCGGCGCGCGAACCCGGCCGGTGGCGCACCAGCTCGGCGTCGGTGAGCGAGTTGCGCTCCTTGAGGTCGGCGCCGACGCAGAAGGCCCGCTCATGGCTGGAGGTCAGCACCACCGCGCGGGCGTCGCGGTCCTCCGCCAGGGCGGCGCAGGCCGTGGCGATGCAGCGGGCCATCTCGGAGGAGACGGCGTTCATGGCCTTGGGACGGTCCAGGACCAGTTCGGCCACGAAGCCGTGCCTGCGGACCGCGACCCATTCGCCGTACCGCACCTCGTCGTGCTGCTCGCCCATCGGAAACCCTCCCGGTTAACGACCGTGAACCTGTTCCGAGGATCATCGCAGCCCGGCCCGTCATCCGGAACCCGCGCCCGCCACCGTCTCCGGCACCGGCCCCGCTCCGCCTCAGCGCGGACGGACCGACTCCAGGTAGTCCACACAGCGCCCCAGCAGCGCCACCAACCGCTCGCGCTCCTCCTCGCCGAACTCCGCGGAGAGCCCCCGCTCCACCCGCACCGCACGGGCGTCGGCGTCGGCCAGCACCTCCTGGCCGCGTTCGGTGAGCCGGGTCTCCAGGACGTTCCGGTGCCACGCGTGGGGGGTGCGCTCGATCAGCCCGCGCTCCTGGAGGTTCTTCAGCAGCGTGTTCATCGTCGGCGGCGTCACCATGCACGCCCGCGCCAGCGCGGCGGCCGAGATGCCCGGGTTCTCCGACAGGCACAGCAGCGCCGCGTACTGCGGAACGGTCAGACCGGCGGGCTTCAGCACGGCGTGCTTGGTCGCGTTCAGCGCTTGCTCGGCTCGTTTGAGGTGGGAGCCCAGCCGCTCGCTAGCGGGCATCGAGGTCATCTGCGCATCGTACGGCGGCATCAAGGATAAGCACCTTGACGATCATTAGAACTCTAATTACTGTTCGAACACACCTCAAGGAGAGAGTTCAACCACAGAGAGGCATTCATGCCCCGCGCTCTTCCGCTCCGCACCCTGGCCGTCGCGGTCACCGCCCTGGCCGCCGTCCTGCCACTGGCCCCCGCGGCCCACGCGGGCGGTCCCGCCGTCCATCCCGCCGCCCACCAGCCCGCCCCGCCCCGGATCTCCCCGGCGTACGAACTCCCCGGCGACCGGGTCTATCCCGAGGGCATCGCCGCCGACCCGCGCACCGGGACGCTCTACGCCGGATCGTTCGCCGACGGCACGGTCTACCGGATGACGCCCGGTCACCGGGCCGCCGAGGTCCTGCTGCCCGCGGGCACCGACGGCCGCACCACCGCCAACGGGCTCAAGGTGGACACCGCGGGACGGCTGTGGGTGACCGACTCCACCGCCGGGGTCTCCGTCTACGATCCGCGCACCCGTCGGCTGCTGGCCCGCTTCGATGTCCCCGGACGGGCCGC
The DNA here is from genome assembly GCF_056431485.1 of Streptomyces sp. NPDC045899. NCBI lineage: Bacteria > Bacillati > Actinomycetota > Actinomycetes > Kitasatosporales > Streptomycetaceae > Streptomyces > Streptomyces sp. NPDC045899. The sequence goes on along the minus strand of NZ_JBWKKP010000027.1, from coordinate 7,033 downwards.
CCGGTTCGTCAACGACCTGGCCATCGCCCCGGACGGCAGCGCGTATCTCACCGACAGCGCCCGCGCGGTGGTCTACCGCGTCACCCCGCACCAGCTCGCCCGTGCCCGGGCGCACGGCGGACACGCGGTCCTCACCCCGCGCTTCGACCTCGGCGACGCGCTGGATCCGCACGGTCCGGGCACCTACACCCTCAACGGCATCGTCGCCGACCCGACCGGGCGCCATCTGCTCACCGTCGACATGACCGGCGGCGATCTCTACCGGCTGGACCTGGCCTCGGGCGGCATCCGCCGGGTGGCCCTGCACGGCGGCGACCTCCGCCTCGCCGACGGTCTCGAACTGCGCCACGGGACCCTGTGGGCGGCGCACAACACCGATGACGCGATCAGCCGCTGGCGGGTCGCGGCGGACGGCCGCACGGCCCGCCAGGAGCGGCGGTTCACGGACGAGTCGCTCCAGGTGCCGACCACGCTGATACGCCGGAACGGCACGCTCTACGTGGTCCGCTCCCAGTTCGACAAGGGCGGCCCGCTGGGCGACGGCACACCGCGGACCCCGTTCACGGTGGCCGCGGTCACCGGTATCTGAGCCTTCCCGGCTCATCCGGCCCGGACCGCTGGGGCCACCGGGCCCCCGCCGCCACCACGCGTCCGGCGGCGGAGGGTTGGGGCTGTGGTGCCGAAGCAGCGCCGTACGCCCGGAGGGCGGGTCCCGCTGCGTCAGGGACACCTCCCGGGGTGCACCTGCCCGGACGCCCCTGACAACGCCGCGAGCGTGCGTGCCGGCCGACGCGGGGCCCTAACGCAGGCGGCGCCAGCGCTTCAGCGCGGCCAGCACGGACGGGCGTCCCCGTGCCACGGAGTCGCCCGACTCCTCCGGCTCCTCGGAGTCGTCGGCGGGCGCCGCCGGGGCTCCGGCCGGGTGCGGTACGTCCGGGTCACCGGACCGCCCTCCCGGGACACCCGGCCCCGGGGGCGCGTCAGCGGGACCGGATGGTTCGCGTCCGGGCGCGGCCGGGCCGGGGGCCGGTGCCGCCGGGCGCTCTTCCGGCTTCATCCCCGCGGGGGCGGAGTCCCCCGCGGGGACCGCGTCCCGGGTGGTGGCGGTCTCCGCCGGGGGGAAGTTCGCCGGGAGCGCCACCAGGCCGCGCTGATAGATGCCCGGCCGCCACAGCAGTTCCTCCGGCGGGACGGCCAGCGTCAGGTCCGGGAGCCGGTCCAGCAGCCGTTCGATGGCCACCGCCGCGATCAGCCGTGCCGAACTGCGCCCCGGGCACATATGCGGCCCCGCGCTGAAGGCCAGATGGGCGCGGTTGCCCTGCGGGCTGCCCGCCACCCGCAGCGCGTCCTGGTTGGCCCCGGCGAAGCTGATCACGACGGGCTCGCCCTCGCGCAGCCGCACCCCGGCCAGGTCCACATCGTGCCGGGGGAAGTGCACCGCCAGGTTGGCCAGCGGCGGATCCGTCCACAGCACCTCGTCGAGCGCGTCCTCCACGAGCGTGCTGCCGCCGGAGAGCCCGCCCGCGAAGCGGGCGTCGGTCAGCAGCACCCGCAGGGCGTTGCCGATCAGGTTGATCACCGGCTCGCTGCCGGAGGCCATCAGCAGACCGAGCTGCTCGACCAGTTCCTCGTCGGTGAGCCGCTCCGGGTGGGCGATCAGCCAGGAGGTGACGTCGGCGGCCGGGCGGGCGCGTTTGAGGCCGACCAGCTCCCGGAGCGCGTCGGCCACCATCACATCGGCGGAGCCGACGTCCGTGCCGTCGAGCATGTTGGCCAGCCCGGTGAAGAGCCGGTCGGCCGTCGCCCGCGGACAGCCGAAGAGCTCGCCGAGAACCAGCAGCGGCAGCAGCGCCCCGTAGTCGCCGACCAGATCGGCCTCCCCGGCGGCACAGAACCGGTCGATCAGCGAGTCGGCGATCCGCTCGACGTAGCCGCGCAGCGCGCCCGGGTCGATCCGGCCGGTGCTGTCGTCGATCGCGGCGCGGTAGCGGCGGTGCTCCTCGCCGTCGACCGCGGTGGCCATCGGCCGGTACCGGATCATCTGCCCGGCGTGGCTGGTGTCGGGAACCCGGCCCTCGTTCCTGGCCCGCCAGCGCCGGGGGTCCTTGGAGAACGTATCGGGCCGCCGCAGGATCTCCAGCGCGGTCTCGTAGCCCACGCACAGGGTGGCGGTGACGCCCGGGTCCAGTTCGACGGGGACCAGCGGGCCGTGGGCCTCCCGCAGCCGCTGGTAGACGGCGAACGGATCCCGGCCGAACTCCGGGGTGTCCAGCGGTACCGCCCCGGTGCCGCCCTCGGACCGCGCGGGGCGGCGGGGCTCCGGCACCGCTCCCGGCTGAGACGGGGGGCCGGGCTCATCGGGCTCGGTCACACAGGGCTCCTGGGATCCGGGGGGCGGGTCGGACAGGCGGCGTCCGCACCGGGGGCGGTCAGCGCACCCGGACCCGCCCGCTCGCCGGGACCCACTCGTGGATCTTGGCGCGCAGACTAGCCGAACCGGCTTCCGCGCCGGAGCCAGTTGTCACATCGCACACACGGTCAGCCGCGGCGGCTCAGCAGCCAGGGCTCCACGACCCCGAGACCACGCACCGGCCGCTGCCACATCGGCTGGAGCGCGAAGCGGTAGGCGGGGGGCTCCTCGCCCTCCTTCTCCGCCGCCGCGGCGGCCTCCGCGGCCTCCGCCTCCGACACCGGGGCCTCTCCGGTGCGGCTCAGCTCCTCCGCGAAGGCGCCGTCGACCAGCACCGCGTTCTTGGGCGCTATGGAGGTCAGCCGGGCGGCCAGGTTCACCGTGGTGCCGAAGACGTCGCCCATGCGGGTCGTGACGGTGCCGAAGGCGATCCCGACCCGCAGCTCGGGCATGGTCTCGTCATGGGTGAGGGTCTCGATCAGCCGCAACCCGATCTCGGCGGCGATCCCCGCGTCGTCGGCCGCGTAGAGCACCTCGTCGCCGAGGGTCTTGATCAGCCGTCCGCCGTGGGCGGCCACCAGGTCGGCCGCCGTGGTCTCGAACGCCTCGACCAGCTCGCCGAGCTCCTCCTCCTCCAGCCGCCGGGTCAGCCGGGTGAAGCTCACCAGGTCGGCGAAGCCCACCGCGAGCCGCCGGTCGACCATCTCCGCGTCGTCCGCGGCCTGGACGACCCGGCCGGTCGCCGCGGCGAGCTGCCGCCGGTAGACGTAGACGAGGAACTCCTCCAGCTCCGGCAGCAACAGCTCGACCAGCGGGTACGCGATCTCGGTGCGCGTCATCCCGGTCTCCTGCGGCTCGGTGAGCCCTTCCAGGAACGAGTCGATCTGCCAGTCGGCGAGCCGGGCGGTGGTCTGGCCGGTGGAACGGGCCACCTGGATCGCCATCGGCTCGCTCAGCAGCCCGGCCTCCACCAGACCGGACAGCCGCCGCAGGGCCAGCACATCGGCCTCGGTGAGCGCCTTGGCCTGGCCGATGTCGGCGAAGCCCATGGCCCGCCAGAAGCGGGTGGCCAGCTCGACCGAGACGCCCGCGCTCCGGGCGGCCTGGAAGGGGGTGTAGCGCCGCTCGGCACCGAGGATCAGCTGCTCCAGCCGGAGCGCGATCGGATCCGGCGCGTCGGCGTCATCGGCGTCGCCACTGTTGTCGGCGTCGCCACTGTTGTCGGCGCCGTCGCCGTCCGAGGCGCCGTCGGCGTCGCCTGCGTTGTCGGTTTCAGCGGTGTCGTGCCCGGCGGCGGGCTCCCGCGCCCCGGTGTCCCGTACGGCCGCGTCGTCGGCGGCGTCCCGCGCACCGTCCGTCTCGGCCGTGCCGGAACCCGTGTCGTCGGCGGTCACCGCCCGCCCCCTGTCCGATCCCTGCGCACTGCCTTCCGTTCCCTCTTCCGGTTCGGTTCCGGCTCGCCCACGGCCGCCCCGAACTGGACCGACCGCGACAACGATACGTCAGGTGTGCCGTAGCTCACTCTCCACTTGAGTGCTCATTCGTCCCTCGGTACGGAGCGTAGGTGCACGATGTCCCCGGCGGAGACCGGCTCCTGCACTCCGCCCTCGGTGGCCAGCACCAGCCGTCCGTCACCGTCGACCGCGACGGCCTCACCGATCCGCTCACCACCGCCGGGCAGCTCCGCGCGGACCCGGCGGCCCAGGGTGGAGCAGCCCGCCGCGTACGCCTCCTGGAGTCCGCAGGGGCCCGGGTCGCCCTCGAACCGGCGCCATTCGCCGTACCACTGCTCGATGGAGCGCAGCACGGCCCGCAGCAGCGGATCGCGGTCGGTGGAGACCGCGTCGGCCAGGGCCAGCGATCCGGCGGTGGGCACCGGCAGCTCCTCGGCGCGCAGGGTGACGTTCAGACCGACCCCGATCACCACCGCGTCCCCGGACCGCTCGGCCAGGATCCCGCCGAACTTCCGCTCCTCGCCGCCGACCGTCACCAGCAGGTCGTTCGGCCACTTCAGGGCGGTGTCCACCCCCGCCGTACGGCTCAGCGCCCCGGCGGTGGCGACCCCGGCCAGCAGCGGCAGCCAGCCCCAGCGCTCGGTGGGCACCCCCGCCGCGCCCGGCCGCAGCAGCACCGAGAAGAACAGCCCGGAGCGGGGCGGGGCGGTCCAGGCGCGGTCCAGCCGTCCGCGTCCGGCGGTCTGCTCCTCGGCGATCAGCACGGCGCCCTCGGGGGCTCCGGCCCCGGCCCGGGTGACCAGGTCGGTATTGGTCGAGCCGGTCGCCCGCACCACCTCCAGACCGGTCCACAGCCCGCCCGGACGCACCAGCGCCCGGCTCAGCGCGGCGGCGTTCAGCGGCGGCCTCTCCAGATCGGACCACCGGCCGTGTGGATCTTCCGGGCTCCCCGGGGTGTCAGAAGGCGTCATACGGGCCAGCCTAGGGTCAGGAGGTGTGGCCAACGACGCAGTGCCACCACGCAGCCCCGCCGATACGCTACGAGCCGGTAGCCCAGCCAGCTCAACAGCCACCGAACCGGTCCGAAGCCCCTATCGACCCCGTCGTTCGCTGAATCCCCTGTACCCACCCCCAGGACGAGCAGGAGCCGCATCCCGATGTCCGAGCCGGAGATCGCCCCCGAGATTCCAGACCGTCACACCACCGCGGGGAAGCTCGCGGACCTGCAACGCCGCATCGAGGAAGCGACCCACGCGGGCTCGGCGCGGGCAGTGGAGAAGCAGCATGCCAAGGGCAAGCTGACCGCGCGCGAGCGGATCGACCTCCTCCTCGACGAGGGGTCCTTCACCGAGCTCGACGAATTCGCCCGGCACCGCTCGACCAACTTCGGCATCGAGAAGAACCGCCCCTACGGCGACGGTGTGGTCACCGGCTACGGCACGGTCGACGGCCGCCCGGTCTGCGTCTACTCCCAGGACTTCACGATCTTCGGCGGTTCGCTGGGCGAGGTCTACGGCGAGAAGATCGTCAAGGTGATGGACTTCGCGCTGAAGACCGGCTGCCCCATCGTCGGGATCAACGACGGTGGTGGCGCCCGCATCCAGGAGGGTGTGGTCGCGCTCGGCCTGTTCGCCGAGATCTTCCGCCGCAATGTGCACGCCTCCGGGGTGATCCCGCAGATCAGCCTGATCGTCGGCCCGTGCGCGGGCGGTGCGGTCTACTCCCCCGCGATCACCGACTTCACGGTGATGGTGGACCAGACCTCGCATATGTTCATCACCGGCCCGGACGTGATCAAGACGGTCACCGGTGAGGACGTGGGCTTCGAGGACCTGGGCGGCGCCCGCACCCACAACACCACCTCCGGGGTGGCGCACTACATGGGCGGCGACGAGAAGGACGCCATCGAGTACGTCAAGACGCTGCTGTCGTACCTGCCGTCCAACAACCTCTCCGAGCCCCCGGCCTTCCCCGACGAGGCCGACCTCGAGGTCAGCGACGAGGACCGGGAGCTGGACACGCTCATCCCGGACTCGGCGAACCAGCCGTACGACATGCACAAGGCGATCGAGCATGTCCTGGACGACAACGAGTTCCTGGAGACGCAGCCGCTCTTCGCGCCGAACATCATCACCGGCTTCGGCCGGGTCGAGGGCCACCCGGTGGGCATCGTGGCCAACCAGCCGATGCAGTTCGCCGGCTGTCTGGACATCGACGCCTCGGAGAAGGCCGCGCGGTTCGTGCGCACCTGCGACGCGTTCAACGTGCCGGTGCTGACCTTCGTGGACGTGCCGGGCTTCCTGCCGGGCGTGGAGCAGGAGTACAACGGCATCATCCGGCGCGGCGCCAAGCTGATCTACGCCTACGCCGAGGCCACCGTGCCGCTGATCACCGTGATCACCCGCAAGGCGTTCGGCGGCGCCTACGACGTCATGGGCTCCAAGCACCTGGGCGCGGACCTCAACGTGGCCTGGCCGACCGCGCAGATCGCGGTCATGGGCGCCCAGGGCGCGGTCAACATCCTGCACCGGCGCACCATCGCGGCGGCCGAGGACCCGGACGCCACCCGTACCGAGCTGATCGCCGACTACGAGGACACCCTCCTCAACCCGTACATCGCGGCCGAGCGCGGCTATGTCGACGCGGTCATCATGCCGTCCGAGACCCGCCGCCACATCGTCCGGGGCCTGCGCACCCTGCGGAACAAGCGCGAGTCGCTGCCCCCGAAGAAGCACGGCAACATCCCCCTGTAGGAAGGGCTGTTTCCATGATCCGTATCGTCCGGGGCAATCCCACCCCAGAGGAGTTGGCCGCCGCGCTCGCGGTGGTCCAAGCACGCGCGGCGGCCGCCTCGGCCGTCGCGCAGGGCGAAGGCGTACCGGAGGAGTGGTCCGATCCGGCACGCACCGTCCCCAGCCGCCGGATGCCCCATCCCGGCCCCAAGGCGTGGCGCACGACGTACTGGCCCGCCTGAACCGCCACCGCCGGACCTCCGGGGATCCGGAAATAGTGTCTCCGCGCCGTGGGGGGGGGGGGGGGGGGGGGGGGGGGGGGGGGGGGGGGAGGGGGGTGGGGGGGGGGGGGGGGGGGGGGGGGGGGGGGGGGGGGGGGGGGGGGGGGGGGGGGGGGGGGGAGGGGTGGGGGGGGGGGGGGGGGGGAGGGCCGCAGG
>NZ_JBWKKP010000026.1:0-124561 GCF_056431485.1 Streptomyces sp. NPDC045899 | reverse complement strand
AGAAAACCCCCTCCTTCCCCCCCCCCCCCCCCCCCCCCCCCCCCCCCCCCCCCCCCCCCCCCCTCCCCCCTCCTCCCCCTCTCCCCCCCCCCCCCCCCCCCCCCCCCCCCCCCCACGCCATCGCTGTCGGCCCGTCAGTGCTGTCGGCCCCAGCCGGTGACACCGGCCGTCGTGGCGCGCGTCGCCGTCGGTCGTCGCGGGCTGTCGGTGATTGCCCCGACAATGGGGGCGTGAGTACGCAGCAGCCTCCGTTCCGCCTCCCCACCGCCGACCCCGCGCGCACCGCGCGTCTCCGCGACGCGCTGTCGGCCGCCTCCTTCACCGCCGACGGTCTGCTGGATCTGCTCGGCGCGTCCGCCTACGCCGCCCTGGCCCGCAGCGAGACCGTCCCCGCGCTCCGCGCCACCCGCGGGGACTCCTCGCTGGAGACGCTGGTGCGCCTCTTCCTCCTCCAGCGCCCGGCGCCGTACCCGAGGGCGGCCGCCGCCCTGCCCGTCGAGGACTGCCTCGCCGACGGCTGGCTGATGCGGGACGGCGACGAGGTGCGCGCCACCGTCGACGTACGGCCGTACGGCGGACCGGAGGGCCAGGACTGGTGGATCGTCTCCGACCTCGGCTGTGCGGTCGGCGGCGCGGGCGGTATCGGCGGACCCGGCGGTGAGCGGAGCGCCGTGGACCGCTCCCAGCTCGTGCTCGGAGTCGGCGGCGCCTCCACCACACTGGCCGGGCTCACCCTGCGCACCCCGGTCGGCCGCGCCCTCGACCTCGGCACCGGCTCCGGGATCCAGGCGCTGCACGCGAGCGGTCACGCCACCCGGGTGACCGCCACCGACCCCAATCCGCGCGCCCTGGCCATCGCCCGGCTGACCCTCGCCCTCTCCGGCGCGCCGGAGCCCGATCTGCGGGAGGGCTCGCTCTTCGAGCCGGTGGACGGTGAGCGGTACGACCTGATCGTGTCCAATCCGCCGTTCGTGATCTCCCCGCGCTCCCCGGAGGACTCCCGGCTGGTCTACCGGGACGGCGGGATGGCCGGGGACGAGCTGTGCCGCACCCTGGTCCGGCAGTCCGCCGACCACCTCACCGACGGCGGCTGGTGCCAGCTGCTGGCCAACTGGCAGCACATCGAGGGCGAGGACTGGCGCGAGCGGCTGGCCTCCTGGGTGCCGGGCGGCTGTGACGCCTGGATCGTGCAGCGCGAGGTGCAGGACATCACCCAGTACACCGAGCTGTGGCTGCGCGACGCGGGTGAGCACCTGGCCGGGCCGGAGGCGTACGCGGCGCGGTACGACGCCTGGCTGGACGAGTTCGAGGCGCGCGGTACCAAGGGCGTCGGCTTCGGCTGGATCACCCTGCGCAAGTCCGGCGCCGACCGGCCGTCGGTGACCGTGGAGGAGTGGCCGCACCCGGTCGAGCAGCCGCTCGGCGATGCGGTCGCGGCCCACTTCGCCCGGCAGGACTTCCTGCGCGCGACCGACGACGCCGCGCTGCTGGCCGGTCGCTTCCGGCTGGCGGACGAGGTGGTCCAGGAGCAGGTGGGACTGCCCGGGGCGGAGGACCCGGAGCACGTGGTGCTGCGGCAGAACCGCGGGATGCGGCGGGCCACGAAGGTCGACACGGTCGGCGCGGGTTTCGCCGGGGTCTGCGACGGCACGCTCAGTGCGGGCCGGATCCTGGACGCCATCGCCCAGCTGCTCGGGGAGGACCCGGTGGTGCTGCGTGACCGCACGCCGGAGTCCATCAGGCTCCTGGTCGAACAGGGCTTCCTGGAGCCGGTCGGGCCCGAGGGCACCGACGGCTCCGGTGGCTCCGCGGACGGCGCGGGCGGTGCGGGTGCCGGGGAGCCGACGGTCTGACCGGGGCGTACGGGCCGCGCCGGCCCCCGGGGGCGCGGCCGGGCGGGGCGTGCGCCGGTGGGCCCACCGCGCACCCCCGCGCGGGGTGGCAGGAACCTGCCGGGCAGGGCCGTACGGGACACCCGGACGGCCTCCGGTGTACGGCCTGTACGGGATGTACCGCGATGGGTGACCGCGGGGGCCCGTCCCCGGGGCGCCCGCGGACCGTCCCGCCGACCCGCCGGGCCCGGAGCGGGACACCTCGCGCGGATGCCCCGGCGGAGGCCGCTGAACATGGCCGAAAAGGCCGGTCGCGCGCTGTTCACCCGGGGTTCGCGCGGACGCCTTCCGCGCGTGCCACGATCCGCCCATGGAGAGCGGACCTGCGATCTTCGCCGGAACGGCATTCGTGTTGTTCGGCGCCGCGCTGCTGCTGTGGGTGGTGGCGCGAATGCGGCTGCGACAGCCGGTCGCGCACGGTGTGAGCCCTGTCGCTTCCACGGCGCTCTCCCTTCTCTTCGGCATCGCCGCGCTCGGCGGCGGGATCTGGTGCCTGGGTTACGCCTGACAGGGCCTTCCGCGATGGCTTGTGCCGGTCCGGGCGGCAGACAGGACGCTTGTCGGGTTACCGTTCGAGTGGCGTTGCGGGCTTTTTCCGTTTGACACGGGGGCGGGAGGTACCGTCACACTCCGCAGCGTCACCGAAGAGGTGACCGTGTACGCGTTACCCGCGCTGCAGTGCCCGTTCACCGAGGCGTCGACCGGAGAGAAGAGCGAAGTTGTCCCCGACCACCAGCGAGACCGCGCAGGGCGGACGCCGACTCGTCATCGTCGAGTCGCCCGCCAAGGCGAAGACGATCAAGGGCTATCTCGGCCCGGGATACGTGGTCGAGGCCAGCGTCGGGCACATCCGGGACCTGCCGAACGGCGCGGCCGAGGTCCCCGACAAGTACACCGGCGAGGTGCGTCGCCTCGGTGTGGACGTCGACCATGACTTCCAGCCGGTCTATGTCGTCAACGCGGACAAGAAGAGCCAGGTCAAGAAGCTCAAGGAGCTGCTCGCCGAATCCGACGAGCTCTTCCTCGCCACCGATGAGGACCGCGAGGGCGAGGCCATCGCGTGGCACCTCCAGGAGGTCCTCAAGCCCAAGGTCCCGGTCCGCCGGATGGTCTTCCACGAGATCACCAAGGACGCGATCCGCGAGGCCGTGGCCAATCCGCGCGAGCTGAACCAGCGCCTGGTCGACGCCCAGGAGACCCGCCGGATCCTCGACCGCCTCTACGGCTACGAGGTCTCGCCGGTCCTGTGGAAGAAGGTCATGCGCGGTCTGTCCGCGGGCCGTGTGCAGTCCGTGGCCACCCGCCTCGTCGTCGAGCGCGAGCGTGAGCGCATCGCCTTCCGCTCCGCCGAGTACTGGGACCTGACCGGCACCTTCGCCACCGGCCGCACCGGTGACGCCACCGATCCGGGCACCTTCGGCGCCCGGCTGAGCACCGTCGACGGCCGCCGGGTCGCCCAGGGCCGCGACTTCACCTCGATCGGGCAGCTCAAGGACGGCTCGAACGTCCTGCACCTGGACGAGGAGAACGCCCGCTCCCTGGCCGCGGCCTTGGCCGACACCGCCTTCACGGTGCGGTCCGTCGAGTCCAAGCCGTACCGCCGCTCGCCGTACGCCCCGTTCCGCACCACCACCCTCCAGCAGGAGGCCAGCCGGAAGCTGGGCTTCGGTGCGAAGGCCACCATGCAGGTGGCGCAGAAGCTGTACGAGAACGGCTTCATCACCTATATGCGTACCGACTCCACCACCCTGTCGGACACGGCGGTGGCGGCGGCGCGGGCGCAGGTCACCCAGCTCTACGGGGCGGACTACCTGCCGGACAAGCCCCGCTCCTACGCGGGCAAGGTCAAGAACGCCCAGGAGGCGCACGAGGCCATCCGTCCCTCGGGAGACCGCTTCCGCACTCCGGCGGAGACCGGTCTGAGCGGCGACCAGTTCCGGCTCTACGAGCTGATCTGGAAGCGGACCGTCGCCTCCCAGATGAAGGACGCGGTCGGCCAGTCCGTCACCGTCAAGATCGGCGGACGGGCGAGCGACGGCCGGGACGCGGAATTCTCCGCCTCCGGCAAGACGATCACCTTCCACGGCTTCATGAAGGCCTACGTGGAGGGCGCGGACGACCCGAACGCCGAGCTCGACGACCGCGAGCGGCGGCTGCCGCAGGTCGCCGAGGGCGACCGGCTCGCCGCCGAGGAGATCACCGCCGACGGCCACGCCACCAAGCCCCCGGCCCGCTACACCGAGGCGTCGCTGGTCAAGGAGCTCGAGGAGCGCGAGATCGGCCGCCCCTCGACCTACGCGTCGATCATCGGCACGATCCTCGACCGCGGCTACGTCTTCAAGAAGGGCACCGCGCTGGTGCCGTCCTTCCTGAGCTTCGCCGTGGTCAACCTGCTGGAGAAGCACTTCGGCCGGCTGGTCGACTACGACTTCACCGCCAAGATGGAGGACGACCTCGACCGCATCGCCCGCGGTGAGGCCCAGGCCGTGCCGTGGCTCAAGCGCTTCTATTTCGGCGAGACCACCGACGGCCGCGCCGGTGCCGCCGCCGAAGCCGGGAACGGCGACGGCGACCACCTCGGCGGGCTCAAGGAACTGGTCACCGACCTGGGCGCGATCGACGCCCGGGAGGTCTCCTCGTTCCCGGTCGGCGAGGGCATCGTGCTGCGCGTCGGCCGCTACGGCCCCTACGTGGAGCGGCCCTCCGAGACCGAGGGCCAGACCGGCCACCGCGCGGACGTCCCCGACGATCTGCCGCCGGACGAGCTGACCGTGACGTTCGCCGAGGAACTGCTCGCCAAGCCGAGCGGTGACTTCGAGCTGGGTCCCGACCCGGAGACCGGCCGCATGATCGTCGCCAAGGACGGCCGCTACGGCCCGTACGTCACCGAGGTGCTGCCCGAGGACACCCCGAAGACCGGCAAGAACGCGGTCAAGCCGCGTACCGCGTCGCTCTTCAAGTCGATGGCCCTGGACACCGTCACCCTGGCGGACGCGCTCAAGCTGATGTCGCTGCCGCGCGTCGTCGGCAGCGACCCCGAGGGCACCGAGATCACCGCGCAGAACGGCCGCTACGGCCCGTACCTGAAGAAGGGCACGGACTCGCGGTCGCTCGAGACCGAGGACCAGATCTTCAACATCACCCTCGACGAGGCGCTGGCGATCTACGCCCAGCCCAAGCAGCGCGGCCGGGCCGCCGCCAAGCCGCCGCTGAAGGAGCTGGGCACCGACCCGGTCAGCGAGAAGCCGGTGGTGGTGAAGGACGGCCGGTTCGGCCCGTACGTCACCGACGGCGAGACCAACGCGACGCTGCGCCGCGACGACGACGTCGAGACCATCACACCCGAGCGCGGCTTCGAGCTGCTCGCGGAGAAGCGCGCCAAGGGTCCGGCGAAGAAGACCGCCAAGAAGACGACGGCGAAGAAGACGGCCGCGAAGAAGACCACGGCGGCCAAGAAGACGACGGCGAAGAAGACCGCCGCCAAGAAGACGGCCGCGAAGAAGACCACGACCACGGCCAAGAAGACCGCCGCGAAGAAGACCGCGGCGGCCAAGAACTCGGCGGCCAACGCCGAATAATCCCGGCTCATTTCGCCGCAAGCCACGCGCCCCCGCCCGTTTGTTCGGCCGGGGGCACGTGGATTTACGTGATCCGGATAGGCTGGCGGGATGACGCGAGAGCAGCCAACGGACGTGACCCCCACATCCGCCGCACTGGCCGCGGACTCCCGCGAGCGTGCCGTACGGGCCCTGCTGCGCTATCCGCCGCTGCGGCGGCTGTGGAGCGCCCAACTCGTCGGCGGCGCCGGAGACGCGCTCGCCGTGCTGGTGCTCGTCCTGCTGTCGCTGCAGGCGTCCGTCTCGGCGGGCTCCTTCGGCGGTGGCTATCGCGGCGCGGCCCTGGCCGTCGCCGCGATCCTGGGCGTGCGGATGCTGGCGACCGTGCTCTTCGGCGCGGTCCTGCTCGGCCCCGTCTCCTCGCTGCTCGCGCCCGCCGGCCCGCTGGACCGCCGCTGGACCATGATCGGCGCGGACGGGGTGCGGCTGATCCTGCTGCTCATCGCCCCGCTGTGGATCGAGTGGAGGCCCGACGACGCCATCGCCTGGCTGCTCGTCACCGGCTTCGTCGTGGGCGTCGCCGAACGCTTCTGGACCGTCGCCAAGGACGACGCGGCCCCCGCGCTGCTCCCGGCGCCGCCCGCCGAGGGCGCGGCCGTGCGCCCGCTGCCCGACCACCTCGACGCGCTGCGCAGGCTCTCCCTGCGCACCACCTTCCTGACGCTGCCGCTGGCCGCCGCCGGACTGCTCGTCGTCACGCTCTTCGGACGGCTGCTGGGCACCGGCGTGGAGTGGTTCCACGACCACCAGGCCGCGCTGGGCTCGTACGTCGGCGCCGGACTCTTCGCCGCGTCCATCTCGATCCTCTACTTCGTCGAGCTGCCCACCGCGCAGACGCCGCGCACCCGCTCGCCCCTGGAGGGGCTGCGCCGTCCGCGCGGCGCGTCCGGCAGCGGCGCCGACAAGGGCCGCACCGGCGCCGTGCCGCTGCTGGTGCTGTCCTGCGCCGCAGTGGCGGCCGCGATCGCCGCGGCCGTCGGCGTCGCCGCGCTCCAGGCGGTCGACCTCGGCGGCGGCCCGGTCGGCTACTCGCTGCTCGTCCTGGTCCTCAGCGGTGGTCCCGCGCTCGGCATCCGCTGGGCTCCGCACGTCCTCCCGGGGCTCTCCCGGCGCCGGCTGCTGGCGCTGTCGATCGCGCTGACCGGACTGGCGCTGCTCGCCGCGGGCCTGGTGCACGACGCCACCACGGTCCTGATGATCACGCTGATCGCCGGACTGGCGGCCGGGGTCGCCGCGTACACCGGCCACACCCTCCTGGACCAGGAGTCCGAGGAAGCCCGCCGCCCCCGGATGACCGAGCACCTGCACGCGGTGGTCCGCGTCTTCGTCGGACTCGGCGCGGTCATCGCCCCGCTGCTCGCCGCCGCCATCGGGCCGCACCGGCTCGGCGAGGGCGAGTGGGTCTTCGCTCACGGCGGCGCGGCGTTCACCCTGATGCTCGTCGGCGCGCTGCTGCTGCCCGTCGCCGCGCTCGTCCTGGGCCGCACCGACGACCGGCAGGGCGTTCCGCTGCGGCGCGACCTGCGGGACGCGCTGCGCGGCAGGAGCCAGGCCGAGGCCCCGGCCGCCACCGGCTTCTTCATCGCCGTCGAGGGCGGTGACGGAGCGGGGAAGTCCACGCAGGTGGAGGCGCTGGCCGAGTGGGTCAGGGCGAAGGGCCACGAGGTGGTGGTCACCCGTGAGCCGGGCGCGACCGCCATCGGCAAGCGGCTCCGCTCGATCCTGCTCGACGTCTCGTCCGCCGGGATCTCCCACCGCGCGGAGGCGCTGCTGTACGCGGCGGACCGCGCCGAACACGTCGACTCCGTGGTCCGTCCGGCCCTGGAGCGCGGCGCGGTCGTCATCTCCGACCGCTACATCGACTCGTCCGTCGCCTACCAGGGCGCGGGCCGCGACCTCTCCGCGACCGAGATCGCCCGGATCTCGCGGTGGGCGACCGACGGTCTGGTGCCGCATCTGACGGTGCTGCTGGACGTCTCCCCGGAGGCGGCGCGCGAGCGCTTCACCGAGGCCCCGGACCGGCTGGAGTCCGAGCCCGCCGAGTTCCACCAGCGCGTGCGGTCCGGCTTCCTGGCCCTGGCCGCCGCCGACCCCGCCCGCTACCTCGTGGTGGACGCCGGGCAGCTGCCCGAGGCGGTCACCTCCGTGGTGCGCCACCGGCTGGACCAGATGCTGCCGCTGTCCGAGGCGGAGGTGAAGGCCCAGGAGGAGGCGCGCAAGGCCGCCGAGGAGGAGGCCCGCCGCAAGGCCGAGGAAGAGGCCGCCCGCAAGGCGGAGGAGGAGCGGCTGGAGCGCGAGCGCCAGGAGGCGCTGGCCAAGGCGCGCGCCGAGGAGGAGGAGCGCAAGCGCCGCGAGCTGGAGGAGGCGCGGCAGCGCGAGGCCGAACGGCAGGCGGAGGCGGCCCGCAAGCGTGCCGAGGACGCGCGCCGGCGGGCCGAGGAGGACCGCAAGCGCATCGAGGCCGAGGACCGTGCCAGGGCCGCCGAGGAGGAGCGCCGCCGCGCCCAGGCCGAGGCGGAGGCCCAGCAGCGGGCCGAGACGGAGGCCCGCCGCCGCGAGGAGCAGCGCAAGGCGGAGGAGGCGCTGCTCCGGGCGGAGCAGGCCCGGATGGCGGCGGACGCCGCCGCCCCGGCCGACGCGCCGACCGTGGAGACCCAGGCTCCGGCCGCGCCGCCGGTCCCGCCCGCGCCCCCGGCCCGCCCGGAGCGCGACGGCGGCGATGACGCGCCGGGCGCCGCGGAGTCGGCGGCCGGGCCGGACTCGACCGAGACCGTCCAGACGCCGCGCGTGGACCCGCGGACCTCGGTCACCGGCCACGGTGCCCCGGCCCGGGACGCGGACGAGACGGCGGTGCTGCCGCCGGTCCGCCCCCAGCAGGGCCCGGACGCCGACGAGACGACCGTCCTGCCGAAGGCGTCCGGTGCACCGGAGCCGTCGGGCGCGGCCGATGAGACGGCCGTGCTGCCGCCCGTACGGGACGAGCGGTCCGCCGATCCGGCGGACCGGGTCCCGCCGTGGATGTTCCGCGACGAGGACGGGCAGACCCACGGGAACGAGCGCACCCGCGAGATGCCGCAGTACGGACAGGGCCACGGCGAGGGCAACGCCCCGTCGGAGGACCAGGACGCCTCCTCGGCTTCGCGCCGCAAGCGCCGCCGCCCGGAGTGGGCGGAGGAGACCCCGCTGGACGATCTGCCGACGCTGGCCGACGAACTGCTCGGCCCGCACGACGAGGACGGCAGGCGCCGCCGCTGACGGCGGCCGGACCGCCGGACGGCGGGGCGGGAAGCCCTGCCGGGAGGCCCGTGGCGCGGCTCCGGCCGCCCCGCGGGCCTCTCGCGTTCCGGCCCGGCCGTGGATCCGGGTGTCCGAGGGGTGGCCCACAATGGGATGCGTTGAGCACGAGGGGCGGAGGCAGCCATGGCGGTGTGGGACGACCTGGTCGGGCAGGACCGGGTGGCGGCCCAGCTCTCGGCTGCCGCGCTGGACGCGGACGCTCTGGTCACCACGGCGGCGGGGGGCGGTGACGCGGCCGCCGGGCCGGGCGGGGCGTCGAGGATGACCCACGCCTGGCTGTTCACCGGCCCGCCCGGCTCCGGCCGGGCCACCGCCGCGCGCGCCTTCGCCGCCGCGCTCCAGTGCGTCGGTCCCGACCGGGCGCTGGGCGGCGTGCCGGGCTGCGGATTCTGCGACGGCTGCCACACCGCCCTGGTCGGCACCCATGCCGATGTCGAGGTGGTGCGCACGGATCAGCTCACCATCGGCGTCAAGGAGACCCGTGAACTGGTCCGGCGGGCCCAGCTGTCGCCCGCGGGCGGCCGGTGGCAGGTGATCGTCCTGGAGGACGCCGACCGGCTCACCGAGGGCGCGGGCAATGTGCTGCTCAAGGCGATCGAGGAGCCCGCGCCGCGCACCGTGTGGCTGCTGTGCGCGCCCTCGCTGGAGGACGTGCTGCCCACGATCCGCTCCCGCTGCCGTCTGCTGACCCTCCGTACGCCCCCGGTGGACGCCGTCGCCGACGTCCTCGTCCGCCGTGACGGCATCGACCCCGAGCGGGCCGCCTCCGCCGCCCGCGCGACCCAGGGTCATATCGACCGTGCCCACCGCCTGGCCACCGACGAGCGGGCCCGCACCCGCCGCGCCGCGGTCCTGCGGCTGCCGCTGCGCGTGGACGACGTGGGCGCCTGCCTCAAGGCGGCGCAGGAGCTGATCGACGCGGCGGCCGAGGACGCCAAGCAGGTCGCCGAGGAGGTCGACACCAAGGAGACCGAGGAGCTGCGCGCCGCCCTGGGCGCCGCCGCCGGTACGGGCGGGCGGCTGCCGCGCGGTACGGCCGGGGCCATGAAGGAGCTCCAGGACCGCCAGAAGCGCCGGGCCACCCGTACCCAGCGCGACAGCCTCGATCAGGCGCTGACCGATCTCATCGGTTTCTACCGGGACGTGCTGGCGCTCCAGCTGGGCTCCCAGGTCGCGCTGGCCAACACCGATGTGCGGGACGCGCTGGAGCGGGTCGCGTCGGGCTCGAAGCCGGAGCGGACGCTGCGCCGCATCGAGGCGGTCACCGCGTGCCGTCAGGCCCTGGACCGCAATGTGGCGCCGCTGCTGGCGGTCGAGGCGATGACCATGGCGCTGCGCGCGGGCTGAGCCGCGCCCGGACGCCGTGTGGACGTCCGCGGTCGTGTCACTCGTACGGGTTCGACGCCGCGAGCATGGAGCGTAGTCAAATGGATACGCTCCGTGAGGGGCTTCCCGGTCCGGCCCGGGCGCGACGCGCTCGGTGACGGCCGCCCGTGATCCCCGTGTCCGCGACCGCGAACCGAGGGACCAGCCGATGGACATCAGCCGCCGCACGCTCCGCACACTCGGTACCGCGTTCGCGGCCGCCGCCCTGCTGTTCTCCGGCTGTTCCTCCGGTCCGTCGTCGAGCGCCGCCGCCCAGCCGACGCCCAGCGTCCCGGCCGCCCTCAAGCCGTATTACGAACAGGGCCTGCGATGGCGCACCTGCGGCGGTGCGGGCTTCGAATGCGCCACGCTCAGAGCCCCGCTGGACTACGCCCGGCCCGGCCAGGGCCGCGATCTGAAGCTGGCGGTCTCCCGCAAGAAGGCCACCGGCTCCGCGGAGCGGCTGGGCTCGCTGCTGGTCAACCCGGGCGGTCCCGGCGGCTCCGCCATCGGCTATCTCCAGAGCTACGCCGCGATCGGCTATCCGCAGCGCGTACGCGACCGGTACGACATGGTGGCGATGGATCCGCGCGGCGTCGCCGGCAGCGAGCCCGTCCGCTGTCTGAGCGACCGGCAGATGGACACCTACACCCAGACCGACCAGACGCCCGACGCGCCCGCCGAGACGAGCCGACTGGTCGCCGCCTACAAGAAGTTCGCCCGTGGCTGCGCCGACCGCTCCGGCAAGGTCCTCGCCCATGTCTCCACGGTCGAGGCGGCCCGCGACATGGACCTGCTGCGCGCGGCCCTCGGCGACCGGCGCCTGACCTACGTGGGCGCCTCCTACGGCACGTTCCTCGGCGCCACCTACGCGGATCTCTTCCCCTCTCGCGTCGGCCGCCTCGTCCTCGACGGTGCCCTCGACCCCTCGCTCCCCTCCCGGCGGATGAACCTCGACCAGACCGCCGGGTTCGAGACCGCCTTCACCGCCTTCGCCGAGGACTGCGTCCGGCGTGAGCGCTGCCCCCTCGGCACCCGCTCGGTCGCGGACGCCCGGGACCGCCTCGGCGCCTTCTTCACCCGCCTGGACTCCCACCCCGTGTCCACCGGCGGCTCCCGCCGCCTGGGCGAGTCCCTGGCCACCACCGGCGTGATGGCCGCGATGTACGACGAGAGCTCCTGGCCCCAGCTGCGCACCGCCCTCCGCGCCGCGATGCGCGGTGAGGGCGGCGGTCTGCTGAACCTCGCCGACCTCTACTACGAGCGCGACACCGACGGCTCCTACGCCAACCTCATGTACGCCAACCCCGCCGTCAACTGCCTTGATCTGCCCGCCGCGTTCCGCACCCCGGCGGAGGTCGAGAAGTCCCTCGACGCCTTCGAGAAGACGTCCCCCGCCTTCGGCCGGGCCCTGGCCTGGTCCGCCCTGAACTGCGCCTACTGGCCCGTTCCCGCGACCGGCCGCCCCCAGGTCCTCGACGCCAAGGGGGCGGCCCCCATCCTGGTCGTCGGCACCACCCGTGACCCGGCCACTCCCTACGCCTGGGCCCGCTCACTGGCCCGCCAGCTCTCCTCCGCCACCCTGCTCACCTACGAGGGCGACGGCCACACCGCCTACGGCCGCGGCAGCCGCTGCATCGACGACGCGATCAACACCTACCTCGTCTCCGGCCGCCCTCCCGCCGCCCAGAAGCGCTGCCGCTGACCAGCCCGAACGCCCCTTGCGGGGCCGCCACCCGGCCCCGTACGGAGCACCCCTCGAAACTGTGTAGACTTGGGCGCGCTGCTGATGCCAGTCTGGCCACGCAGCATGCCGCCTTAGCTCAGTCGGCCAGAGCGACGCACTCGTAATGCGTAGGTCAAGGGTTCGATTCCCTTAGGCGGCTCATCCGGGCCCAGGTCACCTCATCGGTGACCTGGGCTCTTCGTGTTTTCCGGTGCGGTCGGGGGCCGGTTTCCCGGGGCCGTTCGGGCGGGGTGGACCAACGGGGTTGCCGATGAGGCCGGTTGACGGGCCATTCTGAGGGCCGGCCAGGGCGCGGGCCAGGAGGTTGCAGCATCCTGCCAATAATTGTGAATTCCGATCGAGCCGCGCCTAGCGTTCCCTGTGTATCGCCATCACGGGGGAGCGAATAAGACAGTGAGCGATCGAGGATGTGTCGTCGTCACCGGCGGCTCTCGGGGAATCGGAAGGGCCGTCGCGGTTCAGCTGGCGGCAGAGGGATTCGATATAGCGTTCTGCTACCGGAACGGCGGGGACGCCGCGGTGCGGACGGAAAAGGAAATCCGTGACGCGGGGGCGCAGTGCTATCACGCGCCCTGCGATGTGACTGACCTCGAGTCGGTCAAGGGATTCATCAAGGATGCCGAGGAGAAGCTCGGCGACATCGCCGCCCTGGTGAACTCCGCCGGTATCGTCAAGGACAACCCGATGGTGCTGATGCCCGCCGCCGACTGGCATGCGGTCATCGACACCAACCTGTCCGGGACCTACAACTTCTGCCACAGCGTGGTGTTCGGGTTCATGAAGCGCAAGCGGGGCGCCATCGTGAACATCTCGTCCGTGGCGGGCGTGTTCGGGAACGCGACGCAGACCAACTACTCGGCCGCGAAGTCGGGGATCCACGGTATGAGCCGGGCGCTGTCCAAGGAAGTCGCCGGCTATGGCATCCGGGTCAATGTCGTGGCGCCCGGGTTCATCGAGACGGATATGACCGCCGGACTCAACGAGAAGGCCAGGGACGCCGCGCTGGGCATGATCCCCATGAAGCGGTTCGGCGAGCCCGGGGACGTCGCCGGGCTGGTGTCGTTCCTCGTCTCGGACCGGGCGTCCTACATCACCGGCCAGGTCATCCAGGTCGACGGCGGGATCGTGTACTGAGCGTCCGCTCCAGACACCACCTCCGCTGTTCACGGTCCACATTCCTGGGGGTATCCATGTCGGGGCTGCGCCTGCGCGCCGCGCCCATCGACGCCGTCGACGAGACCACGCTGACCAGCGGGACGGACGTGACGGCGACCAAGACCATCCATGCCGGGGACCCCTATCTCGAAGGGCACTACCCGGACTTCACCATCTATCCCGGCGTGTTCATCATGGAGTCGGTCGGCCAGACGGTCGACCACTATGTGGCACTCACCTTCGGTGCCGGCCGGATGGCCGAGCTGACCACGGTCACCTCCGTACGGTTCACCGCGCCGCTCCTGCCGGGGGACACCCTGCGCGTCTCCTGCGCCATCGCGGTCGACGGTGACGTGCTGCGGGTGAAGGCGAGCTGCAAGAACGCCGCGGATATCGGCGCGGCGACCATGAAGCTGGAATACAACGTCATGGACAGGGTCGCGGAATGATCGACCATGCCGCGATTCGGAATATTCTTCCGCATCGCCATCCGATGCTGCTCGTCGACCGGGCGATCGAGTTCAGTCCGTTTGAGCGGGTGGTGACCACGAAAACCATCTCCGGCAGTGAGCCATGCTATTCCCGTATGGCTGACGGTCTCGCCAGGAGTGCTTTTTCCTACCCCAAGTCGCTGCTTATCGAATCCTTCGGGCAGAGTGGTGCCGTCCTGTGGTTGGAAAGCATAAAAACCCGTGGCGAGAAACTCTCCGGCACGCTAATCTTTGCGGCGGCTCGAAATGTTGTGTTCCATCGGCCGGTCCATCCAGGTGACACCGTTCGGCATGTGGTGAGGATCGATCAGCTGCTCGCCGGTAATGCATTTCTGTCGGGTGAGAGCTTCGTCGGCGACGAGCGTGTCATGACCGTCGGCCAGGCCATCGCGGTCGTGCGTCCGACCGAAGGACTCGGGGACGGGGCATAAGCCCCACCGGCTTCAGCAATTCCATCCGGCGGCCGGTGCCGCCGTTCACCTCACCCTGCCCTGTATCAGGCAATGAACCTCCGTCAAGAAAGTGGTACCGCCATGACGACTTCGATCGACCAGGAAATTCTTGAAGAACTCCGCGAGATGATCGCCGAGGTTCTCGAGGAGGAGCCCGAGAACATCACCGAGACCAGCCGGTTCATCGAGGACCACGACGCCGACTCGCTGCGGGCGATCGAGATCCTCGCCCGTATCGAGAAGAAGTACAAGGTCTCGCTGCCCCAGGAGCGGCTCGCCGACATGGTGAACCTGCGCGCCGTGTACGACACCCTCGTGGAGTTCCAGGACGGGAACAGCTGACATGCCCCGTCGCGTAGTCATCACCGGCCTCGGGCCGCTGTCGACGATCGGAGTCGGCCCGGACGCCTTCTCCGCCGGTCTGCGGGCCGGGGCGAGCAAGAGCGGCCCCATCCGCAGCTTCGACGCCTCCGGGTTCCCGCACAACATCGCGAGTGAACTCGGCGACGTCCAGCCGTCGGACTTCGTCAAGAACGTCGACCCCGATGAATGGGGTCCGGCGAGTCTGGCCGCGGCGGCCGTGGCCAGGCTCGCGGTCGAGGACGCCGGCCTCGACCGCGCGGAGCTCCGGCGCGGCCGGGCCGGGTCGATCTTCGGCACGACCGGCGCCGAGACCCGGCTCCACGAGGACGCCTACGAGAAGTGGCTGAACGAGGGCCCGGAGGCCTCGTTCGGGGACCTCACCAAGAAGATCCCCGCCTACAGGCTGGCGGTGGCGGCCAACCGTGAGGTGGGCATCACCGGCGAAGCGGTGACCCTCGCCACCGCCTGCTCGGCGAGCAACTACGCGATCGGCTACGCCTTCGACGCGATCGCGGCCGGTGACTCGGACTTCATGATCGCCGGTGGTTCGGAGGCCATGTGCGCCTTCGCCGTCGCCGGGTTCTACCGGCTGGGCGCGCTCGCCAAGGACGTGTGCACCCCCTTCGACGCCGACCGCAAGGGCATCCACATCGGAGAGGGCAGCTCCGCGCTGCTGCTGGAGTCGCTGGACTCGGCGCTGGCGCGCGGCGCCGACATCTACGCGGAGGTCCTGGGTTACGGGCTCAACTGCGACGCCCACCACATGGTCTCGCCGCAGGCCGGCTCGATCGCCGAGTGCATCCGCAGGGCACACACCAACGCGGGGGTGAAGAGCGGGGACATCGACTACATCTGCGCGCACGGCACGGGCACTCCGTCCAATGACGCGGCGGAGGTCGGCGCACTGCGCGAGGTCTTCGGCACCGACATCCCGCCGGTGAGCTCGATCAAGTCGATGCTCGGCCACTCCATGGGCGCGGCCAGCGGATTCGGCGCGATCGCCTCGTGCCTGGCGATCCGGGACGGCTTCATCCCGCCGACCATCAGCCTGAACCGGCTCGACCCGGGCTTCGAAGGCATCGACGTGGTGCCGAACGTCGCACGGGACGCCGATGTGCGGATCGTGCAGAACAACGGATTCGCATTCGGTGGCAACAACGCCATCACCGTCTTCGGGAGATTCGAATGAGCGTCATGGCGATTACCGGCTGGGGTGTGCTGTCCGCCATCGGCTCGGGGGCGGATGACTTCACCACCGGCTGGGGCGCACGCACCCGCGGCAGCACCGATGTCACCGGCATGTTCGAGCAGCGGCTCCCGTCCGGAACCGCCTGCGCGATCACGGACTTCGATGTGAAGGCGTACCTGGGCAAGAAGGGGACGAGCTTCTTCGACCGTTCGACGGCGCTGTCCGTCGTCGCCTGCAAGCTGGCCCTCGAGGACGCCGGCCTGGTGCGCGGTGAGGAGGCCGACGGCGGTATCGGACTCGTCCTGGGGCTCAGCAGCGGCGGACCCCAGGCGATGTCGGACTTCATCCACGAGATGTTCACCAGCGACAAGCCGTACCTGGTGAACCCGCTGCTGTTCCCGTACGCGGTGATGAACGGGGCGGCCAGCGCCACGGCGATCTGGCACAAGCTCAAGGGTGTCAACGCCACGGTGTCCGGCGGCCAGATGGCCTTCCTGACCGCGCTGCGGTACGCCCGGAACAAGGTCCGCAACGGCTATGTGCACGCCGCGGTGGCCGGTGCGGTGGAGGAGTTCTCGCCCACCCGTGCCTGGGCGTCGCACCAGGCACGCGGCGATCAGGGCGAGCGGGTCGAACTCGGTGAGGGCGGCGCGTACTTCGTGATCGAGGACGCGTCGGCCGCGCGGGCGGCGGGACGTGGTGTCGACGCGGAGATCCTGGCGGTCGACTGCGGCCTCTACGGCGAACCCGGCGGCGAGGACGACCCGGCCACCGGTCTCGCGGAGTGCATCACCCGCGCCCTGGAGACCGCCGGTGTCCGACCGGACGAGATCTGGGCGGTGGCCCCGTCCCTCGCGGGCTCGCCGACGCGGGACGGTATCGAGCGGGCGGCCGTGTCGGCGGCGCTGGGCACCGACACCCCGCATCTCCTCCCGGTCAAGGAACTGGTCGGGGAGACCTACTCCGCCGCGGGTGGTCTGCAGTTGGCCGCGCTCCTCGCGGAGCACCGCAACGATCCCGGCCGCGATGGCGCGGTCTCCCTGGTGACGTCGCTGACCTCCGAAGGGATGGCCGGAGTGGCCGTGGTCCGAGGGTGGAGTCGTGCGCGGGGGGACTAGCGCCTGGGAAACGGTCGGGCGGACCGCCGTGGGCGGTGTGCCGCTGGGCGCATACGCTCCGGCCGGGCCGCCCGGCCGGCGTCCGGCGATGGCCATGCTGCACGGTCTCGAAGACGGGTGGCGGAGCTGGCAGCCGCTGGCGGCACGGTTCGGCGACCGGTTCCGCACCTACGCGATCGACCTGCCGTGGCACGCGGGCGGCAGCTACGCGTGGCGGGCCAGGGCGACCGCCGCCCAGTGGGTGGACCATGCGCTGGCGCTGGTCCCCGACGAGGTGTCGGTGCTGGTGGCCCATTCGATGAGCGCGAACTCCGTACTGCACTGGCTGGTTTCGGACACCGTGCGGAAGGTCGACGCCATCGTCCTGCTGTCGCCGTTCTACCACGTGCGGTCCGCTCCGGTGGACTGGGCCATGTTCGATCAGTCCCTCGAACAGTTCCGGACGGTGATGAAGGACGGACTGCGGATGCGCCTCGGGGACCGGGCGGACCGTCTCGGCCCGGACCTCGTGGGCCTGATGGACCAGAAGATGCTCGAACGCGTCGGTCCCCAGGGCTTTCTCGCCCTGTTCGACACCTTCATCTCCTCATCGGGGATGGACCTGTCCTCGAACAGTGTCCCGACCCTCGTCGTGGGGGGCTCCGGTGACGCCGGTATCAACGGCCCGCGCGCCGAGGAGCTCGCCCGTGACCTGGGGTCGGCGGACGTCCGGATCGAGGACGGGCTGACCCACTTCTGCCACGCCGAGCAGCCGGACCGGGTGGCGGAACTCATCTCCGGCCATCTGCTCCGCGTACCCGCCGTGTCCCCGGCCGCGTAGCCGTCCGCCGCCGCGCGGGCCCCACCGCGCAGGCCGACGGACGTCACCCCGCCATCACCGAAAGGAGTGTCCTGTGAGTCCGCGCCACCTCCCGAAGTTCTACTTCTCCCTCCACAGCCCCTACAGCTGGATGGCGACCCGGCTCCTCAGCGAGCGCTGCCCGGAGGCGCTCACCTCCATGCAGTGGATCCCGTACTTCTACCCCGACGAGCTGACCTGGAAGGCGATGGCGGACCGGGGGACCGAGCTCCACTACACGGATATGAGCAAGGCGAAGCACCTCTACATCCTCCAGGACGTCAAACGCCTCTCCGAGCGGTTCGGCTACGGCGTGACCTGGCCGATCGACCATGAGCCCTGGTGGGTGCTGCCGCACCACGCCTGGATGGCGGCGAAGCGGACCGGCGACCAGAACACCCTCTACTGGGCACTGGTGGAGGCCCGCTGGGGCCGTGGCGAGAACATCTGCGACCGGGAGACCGTGCGCAAGGTCGCCGATGCCGCCGGGCTCGACGGCGAGGCACTGATCGCCGCACCGGAGGACCCCGAGCTGCGCGCGGAAGGTCTCGACGGGCTCGACGCGGCCTATATGGACGATGTGTTCGGCGCGCCCTACTTCAAGATCGGACCGCAGCGCTACTGGGGTCTGGACCGGCTCGACGACTTCATCGCGGGGTTCGAGCAGTGGCGGCGGAAGGTCGAGGCGGCATGACGGGGGCCACGCACACCCATCCGCGGCAGGACACGGAGAGTCTGTCGGGCCTGCGCCGTCCGGTGCCGGTCGTCCCGGACATCGACGCCGATCCGATGGACGGCATCCCGGCCGAACTCATCGCGCTCGTGGGCTGCTTCGACACGGACACCGCGGGGGGCTGCGGCTAGTGGACGCGTTGCCCGCACAGCGCCACCGGATCGGCGACGCGTGGATCTCCGGTGGTCCGGAGTGGCTGGACGTCATCAACCCCGCGACGGAGGAGGGGCTGACCGCGGTGCCCGCGGGCACCGCGCAGGACGCGGACCGGGCGGTCGCCGCGGCCCGGCGGGCCTTCGGCCCCTGGTCCGGCGTTCCGCTGCGGACCCGGGTCGAGGCGGTGCGGGCGATCGCGAAGGGGCTGTCGGCCCGTGGTGAGGAGATCGCCGCGACGATCACCGCGGAGGCCGGGGTGCCGGCGGTGTTCGCGCGGCAGGTCCAGGCCGCCCTGCCCGTGGCCACGTCGTCGGCGGCGGCCGCCGTCGCCGAGGAGTTCGCGTGGACCGAGCGGATCGGACGGTCCACCGTGCTGCGCGAACCGGTCGGTGTGGTCGCCGCGATCACACCGTGGAACTTCCCGCTACACCAGTCCGTCGCCAAGGTGGTGCCGGCACTGCTGGCCGGGAACACCGTGGTGCTGAAGCCGAGCGAGATCGCACCCTCGACGGCCACGATCCTCGCCGAGGTGGTGGACGACGCGGGCGTACCCGACGGTGTCCTCAACGTCGTGCACGGTACGGGTCCGGTCGTCGGAGAGGCGCTCGTATCGCACGAGGACGTCGACATGGTGTCCTTCACCGGCTCCACGGCGGCGGGCAGACGCGTCGCGGCCCTCGCCGCGGCGACGGTGAAGCGGGTCTCCCTGGAACTCGGCGGCAAGTCCGCGAACCTGGTGCTCCAGGACGCCGATCTCGACGCCGCCGTACGGGCCGGGGTGGCCAACTGCTTCATGAACAGCGGCCAGATGTGCTGGGCCTGGACCCGCATGCTGGTTCCGGCGGCGCTCCACGACCGGGCGGTCGAGGCGGCCGCCGCGGAGGCGGCCTCCTTCACCGTGGGCGATCCCACCGCCGCGGGGACGCGGATCGGTCCGCTGGCCTCCGCGGCCGGCCGGGACCGGGTGCGCGCCTACATCCGGCGCGGGATCGACGACGGGGCGCGGCTCGCCGCCGGTGGCCCGGCTCCGCCGGCCGGACTGGAACGCGGCTACTACGTCCGGCCCACCGTCTTCGGAGGGGTGCGCCCGGACGCCGTGATCGCCCAGGAGGAGATCTTCGGACCGGTGCTGTCGGTCATTCCGTACGCGTCCGAGGACGAGGCCGTGGACATCGCGAACTCCACGCGGTACGGCCTGGGAGGCGCGGTGTTCTCCGGCGATCCGGAACACGCGGTGGCGGTCGCGGCACGGCTGCGGACCGGACAGGTGGACATCAACGGGGCCGCCTTCAACCACCTGGCCCCCTTCGGGGGCTACCGCCAGTCGGGGAACGGCCGGGAACTCGGCCGCTTCGGACTGGAGGAGTTCTGCGAGACCAAGTCCGTCCAACACCCGGAAAGCGCCTGACGGGGGCCGCGGGGAGGTGAGGTGCACGATGCCGACGCACACACTCGGCAACCTCGAGATCATCCTGATGATCCGTGACGATATGCGACGCTACGGTGTCGAGGGGATGTGCCGCTCCCTCGCCACTCCGCTCACCACGCGGTCCTGCGCGGACGTGGCGGAGCTCGCGCGGTTCTCCGACGGCCAGTTGATCATCTCGTCCGGTGACGCCGCGGATCCCCTCTCCGAGGAGACCGCGGCCGTCCTGCGCACCCACCGGATCGCCGTACTGGTCCTCGTCGACTCCGACGTCACGGTCGCGCAGTCCTGGGCCGACCACGCGGGCGGCTTCCTGGACTGGGCGGATCTGCGGCCGGAGACGCTGCGCGAGGCGATCGGGGACGTGGCGGCCGGGCGCTTCCACGTGTCGGAGACGCTGGCGCGGCGATCGGTGACGGCGCCCGACCACACCGAGGCCGACACGGCGGCCAGGCCCGCGCCCGTCTCCCTGACGGCACGGGAACTCCAGGTGCTGCGGCTGATCGCGGGCGGG
The DNA here is from genome assembly GCF_056431485.1 of Streptomyces sp. NPDC045899. Classification (NCBI taxonomy): domain Bacteria; kingdom Bacillati; phylum Actinomycetota; class Actinomycetes; order Kitasatosporales; family Streptomycetaceae; genus Streptomyces; species Streptomyces sp. NPDC045899. The sequence continues at coordinate 104,208 of NZ_JBWKKP010000026.1, read as the reverse complement.
CTCAGCAACCGGCAGGTGGCCCGTTCGCTGAACATCTCCGAACACGGCGTCAAGCGGCTGGTCGGCATCCTGCTGGCCAAGCTGAACTGCCCCAACCGCACCCTGGCGGTGGTCCGCGCCATCGAGGCCGGGCTCCTCACGCTGTGAACCGCCGCCCGCAGTACCCCGAGAAGGAGGAGCCGTTCCATGTCTGAGGTCTACCGCGGTCGCCATACGGCGGACATCGAGGGCGACTTCGTCGTCTTCCTGATCGGTATGCATGTGAACCGGCCCTGGAAGGTGCACAAGTGGTGGCCGGTCTTCCGGTCCATGTTCGGCATGGTCAAGGAGCTGCGTGCCCATCCGGAGAAGGGCGCGCTGTGCAGCTACTTCGCGCTGATCGCGGGAATGGGGCCGTCGGTCGTCCAGTACTGGCGCAGCTTCGAGCAGCTCGAGGCGTTCGCCCGGAACACCGAGGACCCGCACCTGCCGTCCTGGCGCCGGTACAACAAGGCCATCGGCTCCTCCGGCGATGTGGGCATCTGGCATGAGACCTACGTGGTGAAGGCCGGGCACTACGAAACCCTCTACGGGAACATGCCGCGTATCGGCCTCGCCCGGGCCGGTGCCCTGAAGCCGGTGCACACCAAGGGACATTCCGCCGCGCGCAGGCTCGGCCGCACCACCGAAGACCACCTGCCCGCCGGAATACGTCCGGGGGCCGAATCACCGCGGACCGGTCCGACGGAAGGGTAGAGAGATGAACGCTCCCACTGTGAGCGAAACGAGTGTGCCGCCGATCGCGAAATCGTGGTGGACCTGGTCGGGCGCGCTGGGCGGGCTGGTGACCGCGGTGCAGCTGCGGCACGCCGGGGAGCAACTGCCCGCGGAGCTGGCGCCCCGGTCGCTCCACGGCTCGTTCCTGGCACCGGTGAAGGACCTCCCGCTGGTGGTGCGGACGGAGGTGGTGCGCCGGTCACGGGCCAGCGCGGTGCTCCGCTCCACGGTGCTGCAGAACGACCGGCCGGTGGCGCTGGCGACATCGCTGTTCGGCACCTCCGGGGACAAGCCGACCCTCCAGGCGCCGACGGCGCCGGTCGTACCGTCGCCCGAGGACTGCCCCGACGCGCGGTTCCCGGCCTCGATGTTCCCGTACACCGCGCACTTCGAGACCAGGATGGCGGGCAAGGAGAGGCCCTTCGGCGGTGGGACGGACCCGGAGATGACCGCCTGGCTCCGGCTGCGGGACGCCGATCTGTCGACGGCGGAGGCGGCGCTGGTCCTGCTGGACGCGATGCCACCGGCGATCTACGCGGCGACGTCCGAGCTGGTGGCGGTGCCGACGGCCGAGTACTCGGTGCACTTCACCGACGGTCTGTCGGCGGCCGACCTCCACGACTGGGCGCTGGTGCGGGTCAACACCGAACAGGCCAGTGACAGCTGGGCGGTCGAGTCCAGCGGTCTGTGGAGCCAGGACGGCACCCTGCTCGCCGTCGGCCGGCAGACCCGGCAGATCCTGCGTCCGGCGGGACCCGGCGGTGCCATGAAGGTTCCCGCCACCTGGTGGACGGGGGACTGACCCGGTCGCGGGCCTCCATGACACCGCCGGTCACCATCGGACCGGCGGGTTCACCGGTCCGACATCACGGGGTCCTGCGCGAGCTCCTCCGGCTCCGCGGGGGTGCGCGCCGGGCGCAGGGCGACCACCAGCAGGACCGCTCCGGTGAGTGCGATCGCCATGGTGCAGAAGGCGCTGAGGTGCATGGCGCTGATGAAGGCGTCGTCGGCGGCGCGCGCCAGGGCGGGGCGGTGGATCTCGGAGGCGACGTGCCGGGCCTGTTCCGCGGAGATCCGCGCCCGGTCCCGCACCCCTGCGGAGTAGCCGCCCAGTGAGCCGTCCACCGCGCGCTGGTAGGCGATCGACATGATGGTGCCGCCCACCGCGATGCCGAGCAGACTGCCGGTCTGCCGGACGGTGTTGGTCACGGCCGAGCCGGCACCGGCCCGCTCCAGCGGCAGGGTGTTCATCAGCGCCCCGGTCACCGGGCCGATCACCATGCCGATCGAGACGCCCTGCACCAGGTACATGATCTCGTTGAAGACGAGCGGGGTGTGCAGTCCGAAGAACATCAGGGAGCCCATGGCCAGGGCCGCCGTGGTGAGCGCCGTCGAGCTGACGGCGCGCAGCGACCAGCGACGGGCCAGCCGCACGCCCAGCGGCGCTCCCACGATCGAGCCGAACGCCGCGGGGGAGAAGGCGAGTCCGGCCTCCAGCGGGGAGAAGCCGCGGGCGCCCTGGAGGTAGAAGGCACCGTAGAAGCTGGCGGCGGTCATGGCGAAGAGCAGCAGCCCGAGTGCCGCGTTGCCCCCGCCGAACATGCGCTGGGCGAGCAGCCGGGGATCGAAGCTGGGCTGCCGGCGCCGCAGTTCGACGCGGACGAAGGCGGACAGCAGGACCAGCCCGGCGATGACCGGAGCCCACACCTCGGCGGGGGTCCACGAGGCCACCTGTCCGGCGCGGATCAGCCCGTAGGCCAGGGCGGCCAGTCCGCTGATCGACAGCAGCAGTCCGGGCACGTCCAGCGGACGCGGGGTGGGGCTGCGGAAGTTGGGGATCAGTACGAACGTCCCGATCAGCGCGAGGACCACGATGGGGATGTTGATGAGGAAGACCGAACCCCACCAGAAGTGGTCGAGGAGCACCCCTGAGAGCAGCGGGCCCGCGGCGATCCCGATACCGGAGGACGCGGAGGAGATGGCGACGGCGGTCGCCCGCGCGGGGCCGGTGAAGGTCCACATGAGGACGGCCATGCTGGAGGGCAGGATCAGCGCGCTGCCCACGCCCATCACGGCACGGGCGGCGATGAGTTGGCCGGCGTCACCCGCGTAGGCGGCCCACAGCGAGGAGCCGGCGAAGACCACCAGTCCGGTGGTGAGCATGGTCCGGTGGCCGAAGCGGTCCCCCAGCGCGCCGACGGCGAACATGAGGGTGGCGAAGACCAGGGTGTAAGAACCGGTGGACCACTGCAGCTGGGCGGGGCTGGCGCCGAGGCCGTCGTCCGGGTCGGTGAGGGTCTCGAAGACGGTCGTGAGGATGGTGTTGTCGATCCAGATGAGCAGGGAGGACAACATGAGTACGGCGAGGATCAACTGCCGCCGGGGCTTCGGCAACGTGGGAGGCGTCGTCATGGAGACCTTCGTCATAATCGACAAGAACCTGACGATCTGAGTGTGCACAATAGTCAAGAACCTGTCAATCAAGGATGAGGTGGAGCGGTGGATTCGCACCGGGAGGCGGTCGGGTCACTGACCTTCATGGTCCGTAAGGCGTGGCTGAACATGCGGTCGACCATCGGGGCGGAGCTCAAGGAGTTCGGGCTGTCGACCTCGCAGTACGCCACGCTGATGATGGCCCAGGCGCAGCCCGGGAAGACCGTCGCCGACGTGGCCCGGGAGGTGGCGAGTTCACGGCAGGCCGCCAATGAGATGCTCGCCGGTCTGGAGCAGGAGGGACTGATCGAACGCTGCCCGAACCCGGCGGACCGGCGCAGTCACCAGATCTTCGTGACGGAGGCCGGGCGCGCGCTGCTGGCGGAGGCCCGTGGCGCCGTCGACCGCCGTGAGGCGGAGCTGGAGGCCGCCTTCACCCCGGAACAGCGGGACACGATCCGCGACTGGCTCGAAACGATCTGCGGCGCCTCGCGCTGAGCCGGGCCGGGGCGCGCATCGTCGGGGGCGGGGCCGGGACGGCCGGGGGCGCCCCGGCTCGTCCCGGCCGTTTCAGGCGTAGCGGCTCGCCAGCTCCCGCTTGAGGACCTTCCCGCTGGAACCCAGCGGGAAGGTCTCGGCGAACTCGACCCGGCGTGGGTACTTGTACCCCGCCATCCGCGCCTTGCCCCAGGCCACGATGTCGCTCGCCAGGGCGTCACCGGCCGGGTGACCGGCGCGCACCACGACCACGGCGCACACCTCCTGGCCCAGCTTCTCGTCCGGCACCCCGACCACCGCGACCTGCTCCACCGCCGGATGGCCGCGCAGTACGTCCTCCACCTCGCGGGGGTAGACGTTGAAACCGCCCCGGACGACCAGGTCCTTCTTGCGGTCGACGATCGACAGATATCCGTCGGCGTCCAGCACTCCCAGATCGCCGGTCCGGAACCAGCCGTCGACCAGCACCTCCCCGGTCTCCCGCGGACGGTCGAGGTAGCCGGCCATCACGTTGTGCCCGCGCACCACGATCTCCCCGACCTCGCCCCGCGCCAGCAGGTCGATCCGGCCCTCCGTCCCGGCGTCCGCGACCGCCACCCGCACACCCTCGATGGGCAGGCCCACCGTGCCGGGCCTGCACGGGACACCGGGCTGGTTGTATGCCACGACGGGGGAGGTCTCCGTCAGTCCGTAGCCCTCGTAGACCTCACAGCCGAACATCGCCCGGACCCGTTCCAGCACCGGTACCGGGAGGGCCGAACCGCCGCTGTAGACACGGGAGAGCCGTGGGGGGCGAGCACCGGCCGCGACCGCTTCGAGCATCGCGTGGTACATGGTCGGGACCCCCATGAACACCGTGCAGCCGTGCTCGCGCATCAGCCGCAGGCACTCCTCGGCCTCGAACCGCTCCATGAGGACCAGCGTCGCCCCGGCGTAGAGGCACACCGCCATCCCGCAGATCTGGCCGAAGGTGTGCGACAGCGGGAGCGCGCCGAGGAGGACATCGTCCTCACCGAAGGCGAACGGGGACAGGGCCGTGGCCTCGATGTTCGACACCAGGTTGCGATGGGTGAGCATCGCGCCCTTCGGCCGGCCCGTGGTGCCGGAGGTGTAGAGGATCACGGCGAGATCCTCCGGTGCGCGCTCCGCACAGCTCTCGAGCGCTCCGGCCGCCCGGTCCGGGTGGAGGGCGCCGGGACCGGTGGCGCCCACGGTCAGCACGCCGACTCCGGCCGCTTCGGCGCACCGTGCCGTCTCCTCGGACAGCTCCCCGGCCCGCACCAGGGCACGCGCCCCCGAGTCCCGCAGCACATACGCGATCTCCGCGGGCTTCAGCGCGGTGTTGACCGGGACTACGACGGCGCCGAGCGCGAGGACGGCGAAGTACACGGCCGCGAACTCGGGTGTGCTCGGCAGCAGCAGGGCCACCCGGTCGCCGGGGCCGATGCCCCGCCGCCGCAGGGCCGCCGCGTATCCGCCGACCCGGTCCCACAGCTGTGCGTAGGTGAGCCGCGCCGGCCCCTGGACCAGGGCCGGGTGCGACGGCCGCCGTACCGCCGACTCGGCGAGTACGGCGGCCACCGAGCCGATCACGCGCGCCGGTTCCGGTCGCTCGCCGAGGTGATGTCCAGCTCTTCCCAGACGTCACGGAGGGCGCGGGCGAACGTCTCGACGTCCTCCACGGTGTGCACCGCGGACGGGGCGATCCGCAGGATCTCCTCCCCGGCGGGCACGCTGGGCGCGTCGATGGCCTGGACGTAGATCCCGTGCCGCTCGAAAAGCATCTTGGAAGCCAGCTTGCACTTCTTGTCGTCCGCGACGAAGGCCGAGACGATGTGCGAGTCGGTGGAGATGAACGGGATGTCCGCCTCGTCGAGCAGACGGTGCAGCAGCCGCGCGTTCTCCGCGAGCGCGGTGCGCTCGAGTTCGGAGGTCCGCAGGTAGCGGACCGACTCCAGCGCGCCGGCGGCGACCGCGGGCGGCAGCGAGGTCGTGAAGATGAACGAGCGCGACAGCGTACGGACCGCGTCGACCAGCGCGGCCGGACCCGCGATGTACCCGCCGACCGTGCCGTACCCCTTGGCCAGGGTGCCCATGATGACGGTGAACTTGTCCGCTATGCCCTCCCGCGCGGCGATGCCCGCGCCCTGGGGCCCGTACATGCCCACCGCGTGGACCTCGTCGAGGAAGGTGGTGGCGCCGTACCGCTCCGCGAGTTCGGCGATCTCGGCCAGGGGCGCGATATCGCCCGACATCGAGTAGACCGACTCCGCCACGATCAGCTTCGGGCGGTCGGCGGGGGCCGCGGCCAGCAGCTCTTCCAGGTGCGCGACATCGTTGTGCCGGAAGATGTGCTTCTGCGCACCGCTGTGCCGCAGACCGTCGATGATGGACGCGTGGTTCTTCGCGTCGGAGAACACGATGGTGTCCTCCGGCGTCCCGGCGAGGACCGTGAGGGAACCGTCGTTGGCCGTGTAGCCCGAGGTGAAGAGGAGCCCGGCCTCCTTGCCGTGGAGGTCGGCCAGTTCCTGCTCCAGCTGGACGTGGTGGTGGTTGGTGCCACCGATGTTGCGGGAACCACCGGACCCCACACCGTGGTTGTCGATGGCGTTCTTCATCGCCTCGACCACCTGGCGGTTCTGTCCCATGCCGAGGTAGTCGTTGCTGCACCAGACGCTGATCTGTGAATCCACTTCGCCCTGACGCGCGGTGGCGCTGGGGAAGTTGCCGGAGTGGCGTCCGATTTCCAGGAACTCGCGCCTGCGCTCACCGAGATCCACAGCGGTGGTCTCGCTGGAATACCAGTTCAGATGCAGGTTCATTGCGGTCGTCTCTCCCAAATCGAGGTTGCAGAATGTTCGTGAACCACGTCGCCGGATCGGGCGTTTCACGCGTCCGGGGCGTCACGGAGCCGCAGGCGGACCTTGTCGGGCTTTCCGTTGTCGTTGAGCGGCAGGGCGTCGACGACGCTGATCTCCTCGGGAGCGTGCAGTGCGGACAGCGCGTCGGTGATGTGCGCGCGCAGGGCGCCGGTGTCGACCGTCGCCGACGGATCGCAGGAGATCGTGGCGCGCAGATGCTCGGCGCCGTCCCGGTCCGGGACGCCGTAGACCGCGGCCTGGCGGACGCCCGGCAGGGAGAGGATCTCCCGCTCGACGACCGTGGGGTGGACCTTGACGCCGTCGATCTTGACGACATCGGCGACCCTGCCCAGCAGGTGCAGATAGCCGCGCTCGTCGAAGTAGCCGATGTCCCCGGTGAGGTACCAGCCGTCCCGGAGGACGTGTGCGGTGGCCGCCGGGTCGCCGGTGTAGCCGTCCATCACATGCGGTGAGCGCACCCGGACCTCGCCCGTCTCGCCGACCGCCAGGGGCGCCCCGGACTCCTGGTCGCCGACGACGACCTCCACCTCGGGGAAGGGACGCCCCACGGTGGTGGAGAGCCAGGGGTCGGTGTGCTCCTCGCGGCGCAGGGAGGTGATGCGTCCGGTCTCCCCGGTGCCGTACGCCTGCACCATGATGAGGCCGAGTACGCGGACCGCCTGGGCGATCCTGGCGGGTGCCGCGGCGCTGCCGCTGTAGATGAGCCGCTTCAGCGGCGCGAGCCTCCCGGCCTTGATGTCCCGCAGTCCGCGCTCCTCGAGGTGGTCGAGGAGCTGGAACAGCTGGGCCGTCGCCAGGAAGGTCCAGACGATGTCGTCCTCGGCGACCGTCCTGACGAACTGCCCGGGGTCGAAGTTCTCATGGAGGTGCACCTCGCCGCCCAGCGCGAGGGCGGCGTCGGCCATCGGGCCGACGGTGTGGCTCAGGGGCGTGGTCACCAAGAGCTTCACGGATTCGGCGGCACGGTCGGCGGCGACCATTCCGCGTACCGATCCGTTCCATACCCGGCCGGCCAGTCGAATTCCCTTGGGCCGTCCGGTGCTTCCACTGGTAAATGCGATCACGGCCAATGACGCGGGATCCCACGGCACGGCATCCAGGGGGTCGTCCGGGGCGGTTTCACCGTCTCCGTCCAGCGGCGTACGCGGGTGGGTGACGGTGACCCCGTCGACGCTCCCGGCGAGTTCCGCAGCGCGTCCCGCGTTCTCGGCATCCGTATAGACCGTGATGGCACCGGTATCGCGCAGGATCTGTATCTGGTGGTCCAGCGGAAGAATCGCCTTACTGGTTCCGGGGTTGGTGGAACGCAGATAGCAGACGGCCCCGCCGAGCAGATGTGCCGCATACCGCGCGATCAGCATCCCGGGGCTGTTGGGCGACACCAGAACAGCCACCACACCGGCTTTTCCGACCCCGTTGTCCCGGAGTGCGCGGAACGCTTCGGTGACCGAACCGACCATGGCGCCACCGGTGATCACTCCGCCGCGCCAGTGGAGGGCGGGGCGGTCCGGTGCCGATGCGAACACCGAGAGCATGTCGGAAACGTAGCTGTTGCTTTCTCGCCACCACGGGCCGCGCGGGGTCATACCACCTCTGCCTTTCGCCGGATACTCCCGGAGCATCGCGATCAGCCGGTCCGGGTGAGTTCCATCCTGGGCGGCCGGGAAAGGCGTGAGAAGGCACCTTCGGTGGGCTGGAACGGCGCGTCGAAGCGGCTGCCCGCCCGGGTAGCCGATCGGGGTGGCCGATGGAAGCAGCCGATCGGGGTAGCCGATCGGGGCGGTCCGCGCACAAGAAAAGCCCGCGCCCTCACCGCGGGGACGTCCGAGGGACATCGGCGGTGTGGACGCGGGCTGCCGAGCGGAGGGGGAGGCGCCCGGGAGCGGCCGGGGCGCCGGTGGTCAGTTCGGCGTTCTGCCCAGGCCGGAGTGGGGAAGGGGACCGGGGATCAGGCCGAGGTGCGCGACCTTGACCCCTGCCTGGAAGCGTGAGTCGCAGTCCATGGCCTGGAGGATGGACGAGACATGACGCCGATAGGTTCTGACGGATATTCCCAGCGTGCGGGAGGCGGTTTCATCGGTCATTCCCGCGGACAAGGACTGGAGCACCGCATTGCGATATCCGCGTGCTTCGCTCCCGCCGAGCCCGGTGTATTCATTCACCGGTTTCCCGGAAGTCCATGCGACGTCGAACACCGAATCCAGCACCTTTACCGCCGCGGCCGACTCACAGATCAGATCCTGGTGTCTCGTCCCGTCGTGCACTTCATGGAACAGAGCATGCTCCCCGTCGATGGATATGAATTGGTCGATCCGCTCAGAAAGTACTCGGATATCTAAGCTCAGATCGCTGTTGCGCAGACAGTCGATGATTCCGGTGGTGAAGAGCGAAGCGGGAAGCAGTGCGATACGGACGACCGCCCCCCGGTCCTGTGCCGCCTTCATCTCGGCTAAGACGTCGATGATGCGGGTGGGGCTGAAGCCCTGGTACGGAATCACACCCGACACCCGTGTGCCGGCCTGTCGAATAAGTCTGGACATTTCGCTCCAGGTCTCCCGCGGGTTGAGCGCGCGACGCGCGGGTAGAGCGGAAGCAACGGTTCCCCCATCGGACGACCAAGGCGTCCTCTCTTTGGCTCCGGCGCTTCTCTGATAAACCATCGTTCCCCCGGATTGTTTATCCTGTGCCGTTTTGCTTTTTCTTTAACTTTCGTTAGTTTCACTAACCAACATGACAATGCCCGTATTCGTCGGGCCGCTGCAACAGTTACCTGTGGAATGTGAGGCACCGCACAACCGGTACGGGGGAACGGTGGTGTGATGTCCGATGTTTTCCCTGGTCCGCCCGCGGTGCGGGGGGCCATATGACGGCCCCCGCACCCGTTGTCCCTACGCGCCTTTCAGATGGCGCATGAGGAGTTCGAAGTCCTGCCAGCCCGACAGGTCGCCCGGATCGCCCGGGAGCGGGTAGTAGAGGGCGGGGCGGGCCGCCGGGCCGAGAGGGAGCGGCGGTTCGGCGAGGGGGGTGCGGCGGGCGCGGTCGCCCGGCAGCTCGCGGACCTCCTCCGGCCCGAGCACGAACGCCAGTGGGACGCCGGGGCCTTCGAAGCGCGGCGGGACCATCAGGTCCCGGCGCGCCTTGCGGAGCTGGAGCAGCATCGACTGGAGGTGGTGACGGGTGGCCAGGATCTCCGCGACCCGGGGCAGCGCCTCCAGCGGGGGCTCCTCATCGGGCCCGTAGCCGAAGGCGAGCGTGACGTCCTCCTCCACGCCCCCCGTGGTGCGGCTGACGCGGACCGTGGCCAGAGCGGGCCGGTCGGGGCTGCCGACGACCACGAGCCAGGTGGGTTCGGGCGCCCGGTCGTGGGCCAGGTCCGTCAACTGGCGCACGGACCACGGAAGGTTGGCCGGTTCCGCGGTGCCCCAGCCCGCCGGGGGTTCCCCGGTCAGCTCGCGCCAGACCGACTCCAGGGCACCGCCCAGGACCAGACGGTCGTCGGCGGGGTGGACGGTGCGGAAGGTGACGGCCAGCTGGCGCTCGCCGGTGTCGGCGAACGCCCGGTAGGCGTCGGCCACCGGGGTGTCCGGGTCCTCGGGGGTGGCGTCCTCCGGGGCGACCGGCGCGAACAGGCCGTTCTGCCAGCGCAGTACGGCACCGGAGAGCCCGTCGTAGTAGCCCTCCTGCTCGTCCTGGACGACCCAGCGCGAGGGCCACCCGCCGAGGCTGGTGCGGACCGCGGGGGAGAGCCGGGCCCCGGGCGGTGTGACGATCTGGAGGCCGAGCTCGGCGCGGGCGGTGGCGCGCAGCGCGTCCGAGAGCCAGGCCGTCATCGCGATCACCGGCCGGTCCTGGATGACGACGGCGACCTTGTCGGTGAGCACGTCGACCGCAGGCTGCGCCGCGGCGGGCGCCGGCGCCACGCCCACCCCGTCCGATGACACCACGGCCAGCGAACGGGCGGCCTCCGGCGGCCAGACCGAACCGCCGGACAGGGACGCGAGCCGGGCGGCGAAGGTGCCCGCGAGCCGTTCGGCCTCCTCGACCCCGGTGGTGGCGCGGGCCTCGGTCCACCAGAACGGCACCGGGGGCGCGGTGGCCCCGAGCAGTCGCTCGGCCTCTCCCGCCACCTGGACGAGCACCGGTGACTCCACGGAGACCAGGGGACGCCCCTGCGGGTCGCAGAGCTGGACGACGGCGTCCTCGCCCGTCGTCCCGACCAGCTTGTCGGGGCCTCCGGAGAGCAGCCCTGCCAGCACGCTCAACGGAGCGGGCATCTGCTGCGTCAGGGTGATGACGTCCTTGGTCATGGGGTTCTGTCCGGTCCTTCCTCGGTTGTGAACATCCGTGACGCCGGGGGCGCGTGGCGCGCCCCCGGCACCGCGGGTGCGGTGTCAGCCGTCGGTGTGCACCGTCTGGATCAGCCGGTCCGGCCGCCCTCGCTGGATCAGCACGCCCCGCCCCGCGGGCCGCTGCGCGGCGTACACCCCCGGGAACAGCTGCCCCTCGCTCCGGTCGCCCGCCATGACGAGCGCCGAGGCGCCCGATTCACGCAGGCCCAGCACCAGCGGTTCGTACATCCCGCGCGAGGCGCCCGCGACCCGGCGGGTCAGGACGAAGTGGAGGCCGATGTCGACCGCGGACGGGACGTACGGCAGGAACGGCGCGAGCGGCGCCTGCCCCGCCGTGGTCAGCACGTCGTAGTCGTCGACCAGGACCACGATCCGCGGGCCGCTGCCCCAGCTGCCGGGCTCCAGGTCCCCGGTGTCCGCGGTGTCGTCGGGGAGCCGCTTCTCCAGTTCGGTGGCGATCCCGGTGGCCAGTCCCCCGCACATCCGGGCGTTGTAGGCGTATCCGCCGCGGAACTCCTCCGGGATCGCGCCGCGCAGTCCGCGCCGTGGGTCCATCACCGCGAACACCAGGTCGTCCTCACCGTGGCGCTCGATGAGGCCGTGCGCGATGGTCCTGAGGAGATTGGTCTTGCCGCATTCGCTGTCGCCCAGCACCAGCAGGTGCTGGTCGTGCGCGAAGAGGTCGAGGGTCACGGGCGCCAGCGCCGACTGGTCCAGGCCGATCGGCACGCGCGTGGGCTCGGCGGCGAGGCCCGGCAGCAGCCGCGGCTGAAGGACGTGCGGCAGCACCCGCACCGGCTGGGCGACCTCACCGCTCCAGGTGGCGCGTACCGAACGGGCGGTGCGCTCCAGGACGGCGCCCAGGTCCGCGGTGTCGGCGAGCCCGTCGGTGCGGGCCAGCGCCACCTGTGCGAAGAGCTTGCCGTCGGTGAGCACGCGGCCGGGTTCGTCGGGCGCCAGCGTCTGCGCCAGCTTCCGGTCGATGCTGGACTCGCTCGGATCGTTCAGCCGCAGCTCGACACGGGTGCCGAAGGTGGACTGGGTGGCGATCCGGACGTCGTTCCAGCGCAGCATGGCCGCCACGACGTGGATCCCGTAACCGCCGCCCCGCTTGAGGATGTCGACGACCGCGTCGTCCAGCTCCTCGAAGTCGTCACGCAGCGCCCCGAAGCCGTCGATCATCAACACGATCTCGGCGGAGGCCAGTTCGGGCAGCTGACCGGCGGTGTGCAGGGCGCGCAACTGCTCGACGGAGTCGATGCCGTGCCGGCGGAAGAGCTCCTCGCGGATCTCCAGCATGGTCCGCACCTCTTCGACGGTGCGACCGGCGCGTTCGCGGTCCGCACGTCCGGCGACCCCGCCGACGTGCGGCAGTCCGGAGAGCGCCTGGAGTCCTCCGCCCACCAGGTCGAGCGCGTAGACGCCGACCTCCTGCGGGGTGTGGGTCAGCGCGAGCGAGAGGGCGAGCGTGCGCAGCAGCGTCGTCTTGCCGGACTGCGGGCCGCCGATGACGGCGGCGTGGCCGCCGGCCACCGTGAGGTCCAGGTACCACCGGCCCTGCCACTGCTTGGTGGGGTCGTCGAGCAGTCCCAGCGGGATCCGCAGCGGGCCGCCGCGCCCCGCGAGCCGGGTACCGCGCGCACCGACTTCCAGCGGCCCCGCGACCGTGTCCAGTGCGATGGCGCCGGGCAGCGGGGGAAGCCAGATGCGGCGCACCGGGGCCGCGGCGTCGGCGAGTTGGGCCACCATCACACCCAGCTCGGTCGGCCCGGTCTCCCGGCGCCGTGTCGCCGGCTCCCGCCCACCCGGATCCTCCGGTCCGGCGAGGGTGTTGTACGCCGGGTACTCCAGCGCGAGCGGTCCGGTCTCCTCCTCCTCGTCGCGCCGCACCGGACCGCGGTAGCCCCCGGAGACGTAACTCGCCTTGAAGCGCTCGTAGTGGCTGGTGTCCACCTTGAGGAAGCCGAAGCCGGGCAGCGGCGGGAGGTGGAAGGCGTCGGTGGTGTCCAGGACCGTACGGGACTCGTCGGCGGAGAAGGTGCGCAGGCCGAGACGGTAGGAGAGATAGGTGTCCAGGCCCTTGAGCTTCCCGCTCTCGATGCGCTGGCTGGACAGCAGCAGATGGACCCCGATGGAGCGGCCGATCCGGCCGATGGACAGGAACAGATCGATGAAGTCCGGCTTGGCGGTGAGCAGTTCGCCGAACTCGTCGATGACCACGAAGAGGTGCGGCAGCGGATCGAGCTCGGGACGCTTGGTGGCGCGCAGCGCCGCGTAGTCACCGATGTCGGCCACATTGCCCGCGTCCTTGAGGACCTGCTGGCGTCGCTTGACCTCGCCCGCGAGCGAGGCGTGGACGCGCTCGACCAGCCCGGCCTGGTTCTCCAGGTTGGTGATGACGCCCGCGACATGCGGCAGCCCGGCGAACGGGGCGAAGGTCGCGCCGCCCTTGTAGTCGACGAGGACCAGCGCGAGGTCCTCGGGGGTATGGGTGGCGACCAGGGCGAGCACGAGGGTGCGCAGCAGTTCCGACTTCCCGGAGCCGGTCGCGCCCACGCACAGTCCGTGCGGACCCATGCCCAGTTCGGACGACTCCTTGAGGTCGAGCAGGACCGGTTCCCGGGAGTCGCTGATGCCGATCGGCACACGCAGGAAGGCGCGTTCACCGCGCGCCGCCCACAGCCGGTCCACGTCCAGCCGGGCCACGTCGTCGATCCCGAGCAGTCCGGCGAAGTCGACGGGGCCGGACAGCGGGGCGTCGACGAGCGATTCCGCGGACAGCCGCAGCGGCGCGATCATGCGGGCGAGCCCCTCGGCGAACGGGACGCCCACCTCGTCCACCGTGCCGTGGGCGCTGATCGGCTCCGGCTCGCGCAGATCCTCGATGACGACCTGGTCGCCGTCGACCGTGATCCGCACGCTGACCTGCCCCGGCTCCTGGACCCGACGCTCCAGCAGATGGAGCACGGTGACGCCCATCTCCCGCAGGGCCACGGCGTCGTCGGGGCGCGGCAGGTCCACGGCGTCCGCGCCGTGCCCGTCGGCCACCACCACCAGGCGCGAGGTCATGGCCAGCGCGTCCGCACCGGACAGCCCCCGCCGGACCTCGGCCGCGTAACCGGCGCGGCGGCGCAGCTCGGGTCCAATCTGCCGGGCGAGCTGCGGCGGTGAGGGGGCGATACGGCGGGCGGCGACGGGACCGTCGAACTGCTCGGTGTCGAGCAGATGCGGCAGCCACTTCGCCCACTCCCAGTCGGCCATCCGCTCACCGGGCACGGCGAGCGCCATCGCCGCGTCGTCCGGCGCGTGGGTGGCGGCGGTCTGTACGAGCAGCGCGCGCACGAGGCGCAGGCAGTCCTCGCGTGGACCGATGACGCTGATGTTGCCGACCCGGTCCAGCGGCACGGTGAGCGGGAGTTCGGTACCGGTGCGGAAGCGGGCCATGAGCGCCGACGCCTCGTTGAGCATGAAGCGGTCGGGCGGGGTGAGGACGGACGAGCCCTGCTGGGCGACGGTGAGGTCGCGCATCGGCATCTCACCGGTGCCCACGCGCACGCGCAGGAAGTCACCGTCGAGACGGCGGCGCTCCCACAGCCGGGCCGGGTCGCGCACGATGTCGTACAGCGCGTCCGGCGGCGGGTTGAGCACATCGGCGCGTTCCCTGCGTTCGCGCTCCTCACCGGCCAGTTCCTCGCGGAGGTCCTCCAGATAGGTCAGATACGCCTCGCGCTGGGTGCGGCGGGTGCGCTGGGCCTTGCCGCGCTGCGAGAAGAGGAGCGCGAGGGAGCCGATGATCGTGACCACGACGATGATCGCGCCGAGTCCGGCGAACTGGCTGTTGCGGACGACCGTCATCATCACCACGGACGACAGCACACCGGCCACGGGCAGCAGCGACATCGCGACGTTGCCCGACTTCCCCTCGGGGAGGTTGGGCGGGGCCTCGATGGTGCGGGCCTCGGACGGGGCCGGCGGGCGGGTGGTCCGGGCCGGGCGGTGGATCAGTCGGGTACTCATCGGCGTCCGTCCTCGGGTCAGCGGCGCTGCTGGGAGAGCCGGAAGGCGTCCGCGGCGAGGAGGGCGGCGGCTTCCCTGGTCGCGTGGGCGAGACGGTCGGTGCGGATCGGGCCGCCGGCCGCCAGATGCCGGTCGTAGGGCAGCACCCGGACGCCGGCCCCGGTGTCGGCGAGCCGTCCGGCCGCCTTGTCGAGGTCGATACCGGAGTGCGGGACGAGTTCGGTGAGCGCGACGACGGTCCCGGCGATCATGTGGCGGGGCAGCCCCTGCATCCATTCGAGCACCGCGCGAGTGCTGGTGACGCCCTCCAGGGTGGCGGGCGCGGTCAGTACCCGGGCCTGGGAGGCGGACAGGGCGACACGGGCGACCTCGGCGGGCAGCGTCTCGCAGTCGACGACGGTCACACCGAAGTAGCGGCGCAGCGAGACCATGACCCGCTCGTACGCCGTGGTGTCCAGCATCGCGCCGATCTGGCCCTGGCTGCCGGGGAGCAGCCAGGCGTTGCCGGGGAGTTGGACGAGGTATCCGGTGACGTCGAGGAGGGACATCTGCGGTTCGACGATCCCGGCCAGGTCGCCGGTGGTCCAGCGCACCGACTCGGCGCCGAGCCGCGACGGCAGCGAACCGAGCGCCGGATCGGCCTCCACGAGGAGGACCGGGTCCTGCCGGTAGTGCGCGTAGGCCATGCCCAGCAGCGCGGTCACGGTCGACTTCCCGGCGCCGCCCCGGATGGAGGTGACGGCGATCTGGCGGCCGGTGGTCACCGGCTGCTGGAGGGTCTCGGCGGTGGCGGTGGTCGCGGCGACCTCGCGCGCGGCCGAGGAGGAGACGGTACGGCGCAGGGTGCGCGCGGTGCGCGCGGCGATGTGCTCGCCGTGGCGCGGCCGGTGGGTGGTGGCGGCGAGGGAGGGGTCGGCCACGGGGCGGGAGTCGGGGGTGCGCGGGGGAGACGGGGCCGGGTGGGGCGGTGGCGCGTGCCGTGGTGCCGGGTTCGGGGGCGGGGCCTCGACGGGGGTGTCCGCGGGGCTGCCCGTGGGGACCTCTTTCCGGGGAGCGCCGCCGCCGCTGCTTTCGCCGCCGTCGCCGCCGTCGCTGCTGTCCCGCAGGGAGCGCAGCAGATCGCCCTGCCAGTTGTCCGCGTTCGCCATGTCGGCCCTCTTTCCCACCTGCCACCCCGCCCGGAGGGCTGCGCGTCGACTCAGAACTTGTTGAGCAGCTGTCCGTAGACGCCGAACACACCGACGGCGAGCGGGAAGAGCCCCACGACACCGATGGATTCGGTCAGATCGGCCACCCGCCGCAGCCGGACCCGTACATGCTCGGGCGGCTGCACCGCCAGGGCCAGCAGCGGCAGCACGGCCGCCGCGCCCAGCACGGCGAGCGGTCCGGCACCCTCGGTATGCCCCATCCACACGACCACCAGACGGACGACGAGGACCGCGGCGGCGGTGAACAGCGTGACCACCTCGGCGACCAGCGGGAAGGCGCGCGCCCGGGAGAGCAGCACCAGGGCCACCACGGAGGAGAGCGCCACCGTCCACACGGTCGGCTCGTCGGCCAGGGTCAGCAGCCAGCCACCGGCCGTCGCGGAGGCCGCGGTGACCATCGTCGCGAGGGCGAGACCGCGGTGGGTGGCCGCGAGCGCGTTGCCCACCTGGTGGCGGCTGACGGAGGCACCGGCGGAGCGGCGGTCGTCGAGTGCGGTGAGGCCGGAGGCCATCAGCGCGAGCCGGGGCAGCAGCCCGAGCAGCACCACGGAGAACACCGCCATCACGGCACCGAGCCGGGCCGTGTCGTCCTGCACGGCGGCGACGGCCTGCCACACGACGGCGAGCGCGGCGGTGGTCCCGGCCCCGACGAAGCCGCCGCGGCCGAGTGGCGAGAAGCGGCCGAGCAGCGCCAGTGTCACGACGACCGCGCTCGCGACGGCGGCGAGCCGGGTGGTCCCCGACCAGTCCTGGGCGTCGGCGGCGGTCCACGCGGCGAGGACGCCGAGTCCGCCGGAGGTGAGCAACAACGCCGTGGCGAGCCCGCGGTTGCCCCGGCCGACCGTGGCCGCGGCCGCACCGGCCGCGGCGAGGACGAGCGCGATGACGGCGAGGGCCCCCGCGAGCGCGTCGAGCGCGATCTCGCGGCGGGCGAGCAGTCCGGCGAGCACCGCGAACACCACGGTTCCCACCCCCGCGCTGATCCGGCGCGCGGCCGGGCGCCAGCGCCAGGTCCGGAGGTCGAGGTCGTCCGCGACGAGATCGGTGACATCGTGCACCACGGGCGCGGGCGGCGCCGTATGCGCCCGCACCAGCCGCAGGACGGCCCCGTCCGCGACCTCCGCCGAGGAGAGCGTGGCGTCATGCGGGAGCGCGGAACCGTCCGCAGTGATCAACTGCCGTGTCATCGGCCGCGACGCGGCCCGGTCGTCCAGCAACTGGAGGATGTCCGGCAGCAACTGCCCGATCGGAGCGTCCGAGGGCAGCACGATATCCGCCCGGCGGCGCTCGCCGATCAGCGTCACCCGGCTGAGCCGCGCCCGGGAAGTCGATGCTGTGTTCACCACTGAAGGGAACCTATCGTCGCGACGTCGAGGGCATGGAACCGGGTGTCCGTCATCATGAACTCTTGTCGGTTTTCTCGGACTTCTCCGATTTCTCGGATTTCTCTGAATTCTTCGGGTGTGATGTCTGGGGCGGCTGCTGGTACTGCTGTTCCTGGCGTTGCCGCTTCTCCTGCTCGTCCTTCTGCTTCTGCAAGGTGTGCTGGAGGAACGACCACCCGACGCAACCCGCGCACAGGACGGCGGCGATCGCGATTCCGGCGAACATCTTCCCGATCCGCTCATCCGCCGTACGCCGCACCCGCAGAGCCCCGAACAGCAGCGCGTCCCGCATCCTGCGGCGGCGCACCGCGACGGACTCCAGGAGCTGGCTGTCGTAATCCCGTGCCACTGGTCTGGGGATTCCTCTCCTCACTGCCTCTGTGCAACGTAAGCCATCGTGCGCGGGCCGTACAGACCGGGTCGGTCGTCCAGGACGTTCAGGCTCGTGTCGTCCAGGTCGAGCGGACTCCGCTCCAGGGACTGCTCCATGCTCGCCTTGGGGATGGCGGCGGTGTCGATCTCGATGTGTCCGGCGGCATCGAGGGCGAACGCGCCACCCCGCTCGAACATCAGCACAAGTGGCTCGAAGGGCGCTGGAAGATCCACGAGGTCCTGATGGATGTCCGTCAGAACGGCGAAGTCGAGAGCCCATAGGGGGCGGGGTCGGACAGGGGTGTGGAGGGTGTGGTCGCCCCGCGGGGTCAGTCTTCGCTCGTGCGCTCCCGCAACGATGCCAGGTCACACGTGCCGGGCTCGTCGTCCTCCGAGAGGTCGGCCAGCTCGGCGAGGGCCTGGGAGGGGGACAGACCTCGGTCGTACGCCGAGCGCAGCCGGTCCAGCCACTCGAGACCTTCCTTGTACACCTCGTCGTCCCCGACGTCCCGTGGTTCGAAGCTCGCCGCGTTCTCGGCGTCGGAGGCCCAGAGGTACCCGAGTACCTGGCGCTCACTTCGCACGGGAACGTACTGGACTTCGCCGTCCGCGTTGCGCTTGTAGCCGATGCGACCGAATCCGGGCGTGTGTGTGAACGTCTCGTACCGAGTGAGGACCTCGAAGCTGGACCACACGTCGGACGCTGTGCCGTCGTCGAAGTAGTTTTCGACGCCGAACTCGGTCGGCCTGCCGAAGTAGGTCGGGTCGTCCGGATCGGTCTCCATGTCGAGCGCCTCCGAGAGATCGCGGAGGGTGGCGGACAGCCGCGGTGCGTTCGCCGCGTACACGGTGGGCTGGGGACGGCCTTTGAGGTCGTACGGCATCCAGGCGTCCGAAGACGTCACCAGATCGACGGTGAGGTAATCGAGAAACGCGGAGACCCCGAGTCGGCACACTCGCTCTTCATGAGGGTCCGCCTCCCCAGTCAGGACCACACCGGGGCTGTTCACACTGGCGGCTACCCCTCCGACCTCTCCGGGGCGCAGTGCGGCCTCGACCCGCGTGGCCAACTGCTGGGCGACCTCCGCAGGGGGCGCAGGCTCGTCGACCACGAACTCTTCCTTGAAGAGGTGACTGTTCGAGTCCCCGGCCTCGTGTACGGACACGGACACCTTCGGAGGGCCGACCATGAGCTGGTGATCCGCCAGGACGGAATGGGCAGTCAGCGCTGCGTGGAGGCAAGCGACGATCATGTCCCGGTCCTGGCCGTCCCGTCCCCAGGTCCATCGGGCTACAGGAGTGCTAGCGATCACAGTGTTCCCTCCGGCATGAACTTACCGCGGGGCGGGACGAGAATAACCCCATCTTCCACGCGAATGATGAACTGAACCCCCTTCTCACCGTAGACGTCTGTAAGGCGCTGTTCCGTTCTGAGGGTGAGGTGGTCGGCCCGTGTGCCCTTGGTGTCGACGACGAAGGTCCTCACGTCGGCGCCCGAATGTTCCAACTGCTTCATGTTCTCGAAGATCTTCTTGACGACCTTCTTCGGATTCGCGATTTCTTTGAACTGATAGCCATGGACGTTGCCATCGGCGTCGCGGGCCATGACATCGAGGTCGGTATCGCTACCGGTCCTCACCCCCGGCTTGATTTCGACATCTCCCTTAACCTCGAAGGAGATGTCGTGGATGCCGCTCTCGTGTAGCCGATTGCCGAGCCGGAGCTGCTCGATGCCGCCGGACATCTTGTCCGCGTGGCTCAGGCTGGACACTACTTGCTTGTAGCCGACGGCATCGTTGAACCTGCCGGACGCAATGGTGTCGGCGATCTCTTGTCCAGCAGGATTGTCGGCGAGATTGGCCAGGACGCGGTCCAGGTCGTCCGGCTTCGGGGGCGGGCGTCGGAACTGCTCACGGATCTTCTGCTCGGTCTCACCACCGCGCTCGAAGGGTCCGGATTCGTCGTGCGGTCGCTCCCATCCATGCGGATCGCCGGGGCTCTCGTCACCGAACCCGTCAGGCGAAGTCGGTCCGTCCGGACCATTTCCTCCGGGACCATGCCCGCCACTCTCGGAGCTTCCCGGATTTTCTCCGTGGCCACCCGCAGGGCCTTCGCCGTGCCCGCCGGTAGGTCCGTCGTGGCCCGTGCCCGTACCCGGACCGTCGCCATGTCCGCCGGACGGCGGTTCGTGGCTGGCTGATGGGCCCGGGCCGTGGTCGTGGGCGTGGCCTCCGGGGAGGTTGTCGCCCGCGTGGCCGCCCGGCAGGTTGTCGCCCACCCTGCCGCCGGGGAGGTTGTTTCCGACATGGCCACCGGGGAGGTCGTCACCGACACGTCCGCCCGGCAGGTCGTCGCCGATGCGGCCGAGGTCGTCCAGGCCGCCGCCCAGGTTGATGTGGGTCGCGTTGTCGAGGGGGCGGGCGCCGGCGGCGACGAGGTCGGGTTGGCGGGTGGGGGAGTCGACCCGTGGGACGTCGGAGCCCGCCGGGCGGTCCACGATGTCCGTCGGGGCATGGGCGGCGTCGTGGGCGAGGGAGCCGTCGGACTTGTAGATGTTGCCGTCGGTGTCCATGAAGCGCGGGGCGCCCTCGCCCGGGAGTTTGACGCTGCCCGGGGGCAGCAGGCCGCCGTCGGGCAGGGCGACGCTGTCCTTGGGGATCTTGACCGCGTCGTCCGGGATGGGCGTACCGGAACCGTCGGGCAGATGGACCTTGCCGTCGGGGGTGAGGTAGGAGCCCTCGGGGATGTGGACCGTACCGTCGGGCAGTTCGGGGATGTCGATGGACTCGATCCCCTTCAGCCCCTTGGCGATGTCGCCGATCTTCGACAGACCCGCGCCCGCGCCCTTGGTGATGTAGGTCATCGGGTCGATGACCCTGCCCGCCTTGCCGGCGGCGGCGAGGGTCTTGGCGACTGCGCCCGCCTTGCCCGCTCCCGAAGCTGCGCCGCCCGCGCCGCCGGTGAAGACGGTGGTGACGACGTTGAAGGTGACCGCTCCGGCCGCGCGGCCGGGGTTCTTGCCCCATTCGTCCCAGGCGACCAGCGCCTTGCCCGTCTCCTTCATGGCCGTACGGGAATCCCGCAGCCAGGAGGGGAGCTTGTCGTCCGGCAGGGACCAGAAGAGGGTGCCCGCACCGGGAATGGAGGTGATCGCCAGACCGGTGGCGAGCTGGGCAAGCCCCTTCCACGCCTGGCCCATGGCGTCCCAGCCGCCGAAGCCGACGAGGGTGCCAAGACCCTTGAGGGTGCCCCACACACCGTCGACGATCAGGCCGTCCCATACGAAGGACTTGACCCAGTGGCCGATCTCCCAGGCGTGGTGCTTCTCCTCGACCGGGTCACCCCAGGGGAGCTTGGCCTTCTCCATGTCGTCCGCGTTGAACCCGTACTGGTTCTTGCGGTCCGAGCCGTCCCCGGCGACCATCTGGTCGCCGTTGAACAGCGCGGTGATCTTGTTGTGGCAGGTGCGCTCGGCGGCCCAGAACGCGGCGACGGTCCGGGTGATCTCGTCGCGCAGCTCGTTGTGCTCGTCGACCTTGTCCTCGTCGTACTGCCAGTCGTCGTCGTCCTTGTGGTCGTTGACGAACGTGGTGGCGGTGGTCTTGAGGTCATCCAGCTTCTTCACCAGCGGACGGATCTCGGTGGCGTACTCCGACAGGGCCGTGGAGACCTTCCCCAGGTCCTCGGCGAAGTCGTGGGCACGCTCCTTGACCGGCTTGGTCGTCGCGAAGAGCTGCTCGGCCTCGGGCGCCTTGTAATAGGCGGACAGGCCCTGGAAATGGGTGTGGACATCGGCGCCGACGGAACGGATGTGGCCCGCGTCCTTCTTCAGCCCGCCGCAGGCCTTTTCGAGGAGCTCGAGATCACCGGTGTACTGCGGGATCTCCTCAGGCTTGATCATTTGGTCTGTATCCCCGGCTTCTTCGGGTCCAGATCGGGGTCGCGCAGGGCCTTGTGCTGGACCTGGGCGGCCATCTCCAGATCACCGTTGAGGTACTCCGTCGTGGCGTTCATCGCGCCCTTCAGCGACTTGCCCGCCCGCGCGGCCATGAACTTCAGATCGGGAGTGGCATACGAGGAGAACTGGGAGAGGGCCAGGGCGACCAGACCCCCCTTGGCCTTCTCCCCGCCCTTGCCGCCGCCGTCGGCGCTGATGGTGCCCGCGTGCTCCGCGGCCGACTGCAGATGCGTCCCGTACGACTTCGCATGCTTCTCGATCTTCGCCGCGAACTCGCCCGTCGTCTTCAGCACGCCGGAAATGCCCTGTGGCTTCAGATCCCAGCCCGTCATGAGTCCCCCCGGGACACGTCAGCGCCACCCACGGTCGGGTGGCTCGGCCGATGACCGCGGTCAGCCGATGTTGTCGACCGCGGCCTTCGCGCGCGACAGCGTGTGCTGCGCGGTGCCGTCGTTCTTCTCCAGCGTCGTCTTCAGCAGCTGGATGATGTTCTTGACCTCCTGCGAGGACCGAGTCCAGCGCAGCTCCTTGCCGTGGTACTCATCCGCCACGCCATCCGCCCTGAAGTCGGCCATCGCCGCCTTCACCTGGGCGTCGCGCGCGGTGATCACCTCTTCCAGACGTGCGATCACCGCCTGGATGTTGCCCTGCGCGTCCGCGGACGCGCCCGTGTCGTACGAGCGGCGGTCATTGCCGGCAGCCATGAGTGCTCACTCCCCGTTGAGCTCGTAGGAATCGCGGTCGGTGCCGCGGATCAGCGGCCGGAGAAACGGGCCGCGTCGAAATTGGCCGCGCCCATCTGCGTCCGCGCGTTGTCACCCTGCTCCTGGTCACCCGTGCCGAAGGCCGAGTCCATCCCCGACTGGCCGCCCAGGATCGAGGACAGCGCGCTGTGCAGGGACTGCGAGATCTCGTCCGAACGCGCCTTGAACGAGTCGAAGGCCGCCTTGCCCGAGCCGTTGAACTTTCCTTCCAGCGGCTCCGCCGCCAGAACCAGTTGACGAATCAACGCTCCGAGGTCGTCACTCGACCCGCGCGACTTCGACTGAAGGGTCGACAGCGTCTGGGCCCCCATGTCGAACTTCATCCGACTCCCCTTGCCGATCTATAAGAAGGTCGTTTCCAGTGCCATCCTTCCAACTACGGGAAATCGTCGCAATGGAGAAACAACAGGCTGTGACACAGGCGTGACAGGTGTGTCGAACTTCTCAGGAGCAGATGCGTGTCGCGTCCGGCCGGGGGTCGGCCCTGTGGCCCGGTGACGGGTGCGCCCTAGGGTGGCGGAATGGGGCGGGTGGGTCGGATGGGAGGGGGTGACCGGAGCGTGCCGGAGTGCGGGGTGCGGTTCCGCCTGCTCGGGCCCGTCGAACTGGCGGTGCGCGGTCGGCCCGTCGGGCTGACCGGGAAGCAACGCACGCTGCTGTCCCTGCTGCTGGTCCAGGCCGGCCGGCCGGTGTCGGTGGAGCGCCTCAAGGACGGGATCTGGGGTGAGGAGCCGCCCGCCTCGGCGGACGCCCGGGTCCGGGCGCTGGTGGCGGAGTTGCGGCGGGCGTGCGGACCGGCCGGGGCGGAGGTCGTGGTCACCCGGAGCCCCGGCTATCTGGTGCGGGTCGAACCGGGCGCGCTGGACACACAGGAGTTCACGGAGTCGGTGGACCGGGCGAAGCGGGCGGCCGGGCTCGGGGACTTCGCGGAGGCGGTGGCCTCGTACCGGGACGCCCTCGCGCTGTGGCGCGGCGGTCCGCTCGCCGATGTGCGGGGCGGTCCCCTGGTCTCCGCGGAGGCACGGCGGCTGGCCGGGCAGCGGCTGGACGCCCTCGAGGGGCAGGCCGAGGCGAAGCTGGCGCTGGGGCGGTACCAGGAGGTCATCGCCGATCTGAACGGACTGATCGCGGAGGAGCCGCAGCGGGAGCACCCGCGCGCCCAGTTGATGCGGGCGCTGCACCACAGCGGCCGTCGGGCGGAGGCGCTGGAGGCGTACCGGAGCTTCCGCGGACAGCTGGTCGACGAGCTCGGCGTGGAGCCCGGCGAGGCGCTGCGGGAGGTGCACCAGCGGATCCTCCGCGGCGAGCCGGCCGCGGGAGCGGCGCCGGTGGGGCGCCGGACCGGGAGCGGGGTGCCGGCCGGGAGCGGGGTGCCGGCCGGGAGCGGGGTGCCGGCCGAGGGCGAGGCGCCGGCCGAGGGCGGGGTGCCGGCCGAGGGCGCGGTCCGGGCGGAGGGGGCGCGTCGTGCCGAGGACGCCGTCCGGGACATCGCCGCAGCGGTGTCCGCGACGCCCCCGCCGGAGGTCCCGCTGCCGGTGCCGCGGCAGCTCCCGCCCAGCACCGGGCGGTTCATCGGCCGCATGCGCGAACTGGACGCGCTGGACCGGCTGAGCGCGGAGCCCAGCCGGGTGGTGCTGGTCGTCGGCCCGGCCGGGACGGGGAAGTCGTCGCTGGCCGTGCACTGGGCGCGGCGCGCGGCCGACCGGTTCCCCGGCGGTCAGCTCCATCTGGATCTGCGGGGGTTCGACAGGAGCGAGCCGATGTCGCCCGGGGAGGCGCTGCCGCTGTTGCTGGGCGCGCTGGGGCGGGCGCCCGAGCACATCCCGCACCAGCTGGACGCGCAGATCCAGCTCTACCGCTCGCTGCTGGCGGGCCGCCAGGCCCTGGTGGTGCTGGACGATGTGGCCTCTCCGGACCAGGTGCGCCCGCTGCTGCCGGGTGATCCGGGCTGTCTGGTGGTGATGACCAGTCGGGACCGGCTCCCGGGGCTGGTGGCGGTGAACGGGGCGAGCCGGCTCTCGCTGGACTCCCTGGGGAACCAGGAGGCCCTGGAGCTGGTCGCCCAGCGGGTCGGGGAGGCGCGGCTGCGGGCCGAGCCCGAGGCCGCGGCCGGGCTGGTGGAGCTGTGCGGCCGGCTGCCGCTCGCCCTGACGGTGGCCGGGGCGCAACTCGCCGACCAGCCGCACCACACCGTGGGCGACTACGTCCGGGAGCTGACCGAACGCGGACGGCTGGACCGGCTGTCCATCCCCGGGGACGAGCACGCGGCGGTCCGGGCCGCGTTCGCGCTCACCTACCGGGCGCTGACGCCCGCGGCGCGGCGGCTGTTCCGGCTGCTGGGGCTGGCGCCGAGCGGCGGGCTGACCACGGCCGTCGCCGCGACCCTGGCGGACGTCCCGCGCCGGGCGGCCCGGGACCTGCTGGACGCCACCGTCCGTGTGCATCTCGTCCATGAGACCGCCGCCGACCGGTTCGTCTGCCATGACCTGCTGACGGAGTTCGCGGTCGAGCGCTCGGCGGAGGAGGACGGCGCGGAGGACCGCCATGCGGCGGTCATGCGGCTGTTCGAGTACTACTTGCGCTCGGTGGGGAACGCGGCCCGGGCCAACGGGCTCCATGAGCTCTCGCTGCCGTACGAACAGGTGTCCACCGGAGTGGTCGCGGAGAGCTTCGACAGCCCCTCGGAGGCTCTGACCTGGGTGGACACCGTGTGGGACGACATCACGGCGGCCGTCGCCCATGCGGCGGAGAACGGTCCGCCGTGTATGGCCTGGCTGCTGATGGACGCCCTGACCGATCTGCTGCACCACGGCAGACCGCTCGCGGAGTGGGTGCGGCTGGCCGAACTGGCCCTCGGTGCCGCCCGCGCCCGGCACAACGCGCCGGGCCAGGCCGCCATGCAGCTGTCACTGGGACACGCCCGCCGGCGGATGGGGTGGCTGGAGGAGGCCAGGCACCACTACGAACAGGCGCGGGCCCTGGCCCGGTCGGCGGACTGGCGGACCGGGGAGGCACACGCGCTGCGCGGCGTGGGCGTCGCGCTCCGGCAGCTCGGCGAGCCCGCAACGGCCCTGCTCCGGCACCGCTCCTCGCTCGCGATCGACCGGGAGCGGGGCGACCGGCGCGGGGAGTCGGTGGGACTGGTCGACGAGGCGTCGGCGCTGCTGGCGCTCGGGGAGCTGGACGCGGCCGAGGAGTGTCTGACCCGTGCCCTGCCGCTGACCGCGGCCACCGGGAACGTCAACCTGGAGTCGATAGCGCTGGTGAGTCTGGCGCGCATCCAGCTGAAGCGGGCCCGCTTCGACACCGCGGCGGCCCTGTTGGAGCGCGCCCGGATCGGTGCGATGAAGGGCGGCTTCCGCTGTGCGGAAGCGATGGCCCATGAGGCGCTCGGCCGTCTGCACAGCGACCGGGGCGCCTATGAGGACGCGATCGGCGCGCATATCGAGGCGCTGCTGATGACCCGGGCGGCCGAGAACACCAGCGGCCAGGTCGACGCCCTCTCGGGGCTCGCGTACGCCGAGGCGTGTCTGGGACGTACGGAGGAGGCGGTCCGGCACGCGGAGCTGGCGCTGTACCTCGTCGGCCGCACCGGCCATCGCACCGGGCTGGTGGACGTCCACATCGCGGCGGCCGAGGCGCACCGCCGCGCGGAGCGGCCGGAGGCGGCAGCGCACCACGCCCGCTCGGCGGTCGCCCTGGGGGACGAGGGACACCGGGCGTCGCTCGGCCAGGCCCGGGTGGTCCTGGCGCGCGTCCTGCTCGGACTCGGTGACGCGGCGGGGGCGCTGGCCGAGGCGCGGCGGGCGCGGCTGCTGGCGGAGGAGAGCGGCCAGCGGCTGGTACGGGCCCGTGCCCTGCTCGCCCTCGGGGACGCGTACGACCGCTTGGACGACACCGGGGCCGCCGACGCGGCGCGGCGGTCCGCGCGGGAGCTGTTCGAGGCCATCGGGCTGCCGTGTCCGCGGGCCGCCAGGGCGGTGGAGGACTCTCCGCGCTGACGGCCTGTCAGCCCGCCCGTCCGGGGCGGGCCGGGTGGCGGGGATGCGCACCGGGTCCGGAGAGTCTCTGAGATTTTTAGGAATGAAGGTGTAGAGGGTGGGTACACGCGTCTTCAATCAGCCTATGCATGCAGCCGATACAGGGAGTGCGACGTGAACGGCACGGCACCCGTGGTCTCGTCAGACATGACGGCAGCCGAAGCTGAGCAGGACAGTGGAGTTGAGCTCACTGGTCTTCCCTCGGTGACGGACCCGTCGAAGGTCGCGCCGAAGGACGCCAGGGCGCTGACGAAAACGTTCCTGGATCGGCTGACGGAGCTCGAGGAGGGGACGCACGAGTACCAATACGTGCGGAACACCCTTATTGAGCTCAATCTGTCGTTGGTCCGTTATGCCGCCCGGCGGTTCCGCAACCGCTCGGTGGAGATGGAGGACGTCGTCCAGGTCGGCACGATCGGCCTGATCAAGGCGATCGACCGGTTCGACCTGACGCGCGAGGTGGAGTTCACCACCTTCGCGGTCCCCTACATCGTGGGGGAGATCAAGCGCTTCTTCCGGGACACCAGCTGGGCGGTCCATGTGCCGCGCCGTCTCCAGGAGCTGCGGATCGACCTGGCCAAGGCGAACGAGGAGCTCTTCCAGCGGCTGGACCGGTCACCGACCACCGCCGAGCTGGCCGAGCACCTGAAGCTCAGCGAAGAGGAGATCCTCGACGGTCTGGTGGCCAGCAACGGCTATCTGACCACCTCGCTGGACGCCCCGGCCGATCATGAGAACGGCACCACCCGGGTGACGACCTTCGCCGACCGCATCGGCGAACTCGATCCCGCCATGGAGGTCGTCGAGAATCTGCACGCCCTGAAGCCGCTGGTGGAGCAGCTCGGGGAGCGGGACCGGCGGATCCTCCAGATGCGGTTCGGGGAGGAGATGACCCAGTCGGAGATCGGCGCCGAGCTCGGTGTCTCCCAGATGCATGTGTCCCGTCTGCTCACCAAGGCGCTCACCCGACTGCGCCGCGGGATGCTCGCCGAATAGCCGCCAGGAGCGGCACCGAAGCCACTGTCGGTTGTGTGGTGGGAATGTCGTGGGGGGGGGGGGGGGGGGGGGGGGGGGGGGGGGGGGGGAAAGAGGGGGGGGGGGGGGGGGGGGGGTTGGGGCCCCCCCCCCCCCCCCCCCCCCCCCCCCCCCACGGCGTTCACGGAGGTGCCCCCGTCCGGTGTACCCCCTTGTGGGTGGATGGCGTGGCGTCCCGCGGAAAGGCGAGGCAGCCTTGAAGCACAGAGGTCAGAGGGTGATGAGTCATGATCCAGCCAGCAGATATCCGTGAGTGGCGCGACCGCGCCGTCGTCGACGACCAGGGCCGCAAGATCGGCTCGCTCGAGGCGATCTACGTGGCCACGACCAACGACGAACCGTCCATGGCCACCGTCCGCACCGGTGTGCCCACCCGTCACAAGCTGGTGTTCGTCCCCGTCGACGACGCGATCGTCGGTCCGGGGTACGTCAAGGTCTCGTACGACCGGTCGCTGGTGAGGAAGGCACCGTCCATCGGGACGGACGACATCCTGCCCGCGGAGCAGGAGGGGACGATCTTCCAGTACTACGGCAAGCCCTACCAGGCCGCCGCCGGTGAACGGCGGCTCGCCCGCCGCTGACGCACGGCCCGCCCGCCGCTGATCCGAGGAGACCCCGCGCCGTGGCCCTGTTCCTGTTCTTCGTGATCGTGGCCATGGCGCTCGGGATCATCGGCACCACGGTGCCGGGGCTGGGCTATCTGCTGGTCATCGGCGTGCTGGTGCTTGTGGTGGACCTGGTCCTCTCGGTGCTGGGCTGGTCGCGCCGCACCCGCCATCGCCGGCTGCGATGACGGCGCGGACCGTGGTGACGGGCCGATCGTGACGGCGGGACGCGGCGCCGGCGCCGCCGTCCCCTTCGGCTCTCATGCCCGTCCCTACCCGCCGGGCACCCTGCGGCCCTCCGGGGACCCCGGAGCGGCCGACCGCCGGGTCCTCGACCACTACCTGCGGTGGAAGGCGTGTTTCGTCCGGCGCGGGATCGGCGGCGAGGAGGACCGGTACGCGGTCCACACCCCCGACGCCGCCCATCCGTACGTCGCCGAGGCCCAGGGGTACGGCCTGGTCATCACCGCCCTGATGGCGGGCGCCGACCCCGGGGCCCGGACCGTCTTCGACGGCATCCTCCGGCATGTGCGCGCCCACCCCTCCGTCAACGATCCGGAACTGCACGCCGCCCAGCAGGACGACCGCGGACGGGATGTCGGCGGGACGGACTCGGCGACCGACGGGGACCTCGACATCACCTATGGGCTGTTGCTCGCCGGGTGCCAGTGGGGCGGGGACTACACCGAGCTCGCGCTGCGGCGCATCCAGGCGGTCGAGGACCGCGAGGTGCACCCCGTCACGCGGCTGATGAAACTGGGCGACTGGTCCTGCGGTGACTGGGACGCGGTGTCCCGGACGTCCGACGGGATGCCGGGCCACTTCAGGGCGTTCCGGGCGGCCACCGGTGACCCCTTCTGGGACGCGGTGCTGGACGCGCAGCTCACGCTGACCGGCACCCTCCAGCGGCAGTACGCCCCGGAGACCGGGCTGCTCCCCGACTTCGTCGTGGACACCACCACCGGCCGCCCCCGCCCCGCACCCTCGCGGGTCCTGGAGAGCCCGCACGACGGCGACTACCACTGGAACGCCTGCCGCGTCCCCTGGCGCCTCGGCACCGACGCGGCCCTCGGCGGCGATCCCCGCTCGGAGGAGGCCGCGCGCCGGATCAGCCGGTGGGCGCGGACGGCGACCGGCGGTGATCCGGACCGGATCGGCTGCGGCTACCGGCTCGACGGCACGTGCTACGGAGCGGGCTGGTCACCCGCCTTCGCCGCGCCCCTCGCGGTCGCCGCGCTGACCGACGACGGTGCGCAGGGGTGGCTGGACGCGCTGTGGGAGCGGCTGTGCGCCACCCCGCCGGATCCGGACCGCGCCTTCGCCGCCGGGGTGCAGCTCCAGTCGATGCTGGTGATCAGCCAGAACGCCTGGACGCCGTGGCGGTGACCCGGAGCGCGGTGGAATTCTGGTGCGCGTCCGGTGGGTTTCCTCGCTGTGAGGCGACGAAGGGCCCGGTCCGCGGGCGTCGGTGGCTGCCGGTGCGGTACGGCGGGCGGGCAACGCGAGATCAGGCGGGCGCTGGTACGGCGCCGGGAGCCGCTGGACCCGGCCGCCCTGACCCGGCTGCGCCGCTTCGGCGAGGCGCTGCTGCGCGGTGAACGGCCGTCGTGACCCGCCCGCGGCGCGGTTGCCGAACGGCGGTGGCGCGGGGGGCACGGCCGACGCGTCCCGTGGTGGTCAGGTCAGTCCTCCGGGGTGGTGGTCCGCCGGTCTCACGGGCCGGCAGGTTCTTCCGGTGCTGAGCCGGACCGCCGGCCGGCAGAGCTCCTCCAGCGCCGACTTCGCCGGGCCGTCGGGGAGCGGTGACAGCGCCGCGCGGGCCGCGTCCGCCTGCCGGGCCGCTTCCCGGCGGGTCTCGGCCAGGACCGGATGGGAGCGCAGCCGGACCGGTGCGGCCGGGTCCGGGTCGCGTCCGCCGGGTTCCGCGGTGAGCCACCGGTACAGCTCCCGGTCCGCGTCCCCGCCCGCGCCCGCCGCGTCCCGTGAACGCAGCAGCACGAGGGGGAGGGTGGGACGGCGCCCCGGGGCGAGCGCGGCCGGGGTCAGGTCCGCCTCGGCGGCCAGGCGGCGGGCGACGCCGAGCCGTTCGCCGTACCGGGCGAGGGCGTCGGCGACGGCCGGACCGGCCCCGGAGGTCAGCGCGCCGAGCCGGCCGGAGACCGCGGTGAGCGCACCGCACCGCCCGGTCAGCACCGCCAGGTGGTGGGCGACCGGATCACAGCCCTCCGGTGGCCCGGCCGTCTCCAGGATCTGTCCGGTGACCAGCTGTTTGAACGCCTCGGCCTGGAGCCGTACGGCCTGTGGCCCCAGTCCCGCGAGCAGATGCGAGGCGCGGGCGAAGAGGACGTCACCGGTGAGGACGGCCACCGTGTTGTCCCAGTGGGCGTCGGGGGCGGGGCGGACGGCGGCGCCGGGTCCCCGGCGGCGTACGCCCGCCTCGTCCCGCACCTCGTCATGACAGTGCGTGGCCCGGTGGGTCAGTTCGACGACGACCGCCGCGGGCACCACCCCGGGGGCGTCCGGATCGCCGAACCGCGCGGCCAGCAGCACCAGCAGCGGCCGCAGCCGCGGGGCGGGTGAGCGCAACAGCCGCCGCGCGGCATCGGTGATGAACGGTACGTCGCTCTGGGTGGCCTTCAACAGGCCCTCCTCGACGGCCGCGTGGGCGGCGCCGAGCCCGGCGTCCGGCGTGCGGTCCGGCACGGTCAGCTGCATGGACAGAATGTCTCATATGTCGTCAGGGGCCCGTGCTCAGGGACCGGTCGGGACGGTGGCCCGGATCCGGCTGCCCTGGCCCGGCCGGCTGTCCACGTTCAGGGTGCCGCCGACCTCACGGGCCCGCTCCCGCATGGAGAGCAGCCCCAGATGGCCGGGGAAGGAGCCCTGGCAGTCGAAGCCGACTCCGTCGTCGGCGACCGTCAACGTCACGGTGCCGGGACCGCTGAGCAGATGGAGGGTGACCTTCCGGGCCCGGGAGTGCTTGGCGACGTTGTGCAGCGACTCCTGGGCGATCCGGAACAGCGCGTGCTTGGCCTCGGGCGAGGTCTCCGGTTCGTCCCCGAGCCGGGCCTCGGCCGCGATGCCGTACCGGTCCCGCAGCGCCTCCAGGTGCCGGGTGAGCGCGGTGACCAGCCCCTCGGCCTCCAGCGACTCGGGCCGCAGGGCGCACAGCAGCGTCCGGGTCTCGGCGATGGCGACGTCCGCGAGCCGCCGGATGTACTCGACCGGTTCGGCGAGCTGGGCGAGTCCGGACGGTCCCACCGGGCCCGCGAGATCGCGTTCCAGCAGCTCCCGGGCGGTCCGGGCGCCGAGCGCGATGCCGTAGAGCGCCTGGGAGACCGAGTCGTGCAGTTCGCGGGAGATCCGCTGCCGCTCCTGGCGCACCGCCTTCTCATGGACGGCCGAGCACAGCCGGTCCCGTTCCACCGCGCACACCGCGTGTCCGGCGATCACCTCCAGGACGGTGAGGTCGGCGTCGGCCGGGGCGCGGCCCGCGGGGAAGTGGCAGCACATCGCCCCGATCGCGGTGCCCTCGCGCAGCAGCGGCCAGGCGGCCACTACGCCCCGGGCGGGTCCGTCACCGGCCGGACCGCCGCTGCCGGAGTGGATCACGGGCGCGGACCCGGCGATCGCCTCCAGCGCGGGGCGGCGGGAGGGCGGGGTGTGGCCGTGGCCGCCGCCCGCCATCCGCAGTGTCGCCCCCGGACCCGGCTCCAGCAGGTAGACGGTGCAGCTCGCGGCGCCGGTCCGGGCCACGGCGCCGGCGGCCAGGGTGTCCAGGGTGCGCCGTACCGTGCCGTGTCCGGCGGCGGCCGAGGCCAGCCGGCGCAGATGGTCGCGGTGGCGGATCCGGGCGACCGCGTGTCCGGCGGTCGGCGCGAACCGTTCGACGGTCCGTACGTCGGCCCGGGTCAGCCACCGTCCGCCGGGGCGGCTGGCCAGCTCGATGACCCCCACCGGCTGGCCGCGCACGATCAGCGGCGCGTCCAGTACCGAGGTGAGGGCCGGGTCGTGGGGGACCCGGCGGTACCGGGGCGGCCGCCGCTCACCGCCGGACAGGGTGGACCGCCCGGCGCGGATGGCCTGGCGCGCGGGGGCGGAGCCGCCGGGGGTGAGCGGACCGCGCGGGGTGACGCCCGGGGCGCCCTCGGTGACGCGCACCGCGAGAACGTCACCGGGCTCCAGCACCATCACCCGGGCCATATCGACGCCCAGTGCCTCGCGCAGCCCGCGGGCGATCAGGCCCAGCACCGCGTCACCGCTCTCGCCCGCCAGCAGGTGCTCGGTGACCTCGGCGAGCGCCGCGCCGGCGCGGCGCCGCCGTCCGATCCGTGTGCCGTATCCGCCGATCACGCCGACCACCACTGCTCCCTCGTCGTCGTGGCTTCCACTTCCTCGGGCGGGTTGATCTCACCGGCCGGAACCAGGCCCGACTGCACCGCGTAGACCGCGGCCTGGGTCCGGCTGTGCATGCCCAGCTTGGTCAGGATGTGGCTGACGTAGGTCTTCACCGTCTGCTGGCCGATCCGCAGATCGCGGGCGATCTCCTTGTTGGCCTTGCCGCGGGCGAGCATGGTCAGCACCTCGGTCTCCCGCTCGGTGAGCTGTTCCGGACCGCTGGGGTCCCTGACCTGGCCCATCAGCCGGGAGATCGCGGCGGGGGAGACATGGATCTGGCCCACCGCGGCGGCCTTCACCGCGTTCCTGAGGTCGTCGGCCTCGGCGTTCTTCAGCAGGAATCCGATGGCCCCGGCCCGTACCGCGCCCATGACCATGGCGTCGTCCAGGGAGCTGGTCAGTGCGACCACCTCGACCTCGGGGAGGTCCTGGCGGATCTCCGCGGTGGCCGAGACCCCGTCCATCACGGGCATCAGCAGGTCCATCAGGACGACGTCGGGGCACAGCTCCCTGGCCAGCCGTACGGCCTCGCGGCCGTTGGTCGTCTCACCGACCACCTTGATGTCGTTGTCGAGCCCGAGGATCATGCGCAGGCCCTGGCGGACCACCGCATGGTCATCGGCGATGAGAACGCGAAGCGCCACTTGGCTCACCTGCCCGGGGGACGGGACGGTCTCGGTCGCCGGGGAGGCCGTGACCATCGGGGCGGACGGGGGACGAGGCCCGGTTCCGGCGGCTGTCGGATCCGCATAAGGATTCGCACGAGGAGGGAACCCGGTTCGGTGTGTTCGGAATTCCACCTGAAGGGGGACTTTGTCCCCCATTCGGACTCTCGGCGGAACCGCCCCATCCGGTGGAGGTCCGCAGGGCCGGTCGGCCGGGCCGTACGGGCCGCCCGAGCCGTGCGGGCCCTGGCCCGGCCGGCCCACCTGGCCGGGTCGGCTACGCGGGCCGGTCGGGCTGAGCGGGCTTGAAGCCGAAATCCGCGGCCTTGGCGACGGCCTCCAGCTGGGAGCGCGCCTCCAGCTTCTCCAGGATCTTGCGCACATGGGTGCGCACGGTGGCGTAGCTGATGCTCAGGTGATCCGCCACCGCCCGGTTGTCCAGCCCCTGGCTCATCAGCGTGAGGATCTCCTGCTCGCGCTTGGTCAGGGACTCCAGCCGCTCGGTCTGCTCGGCGGAGGACCGGGCGGTCTCACGGTGCCGGGCCAGCACCTCCACCAGGGTGCTGGCCGGGATGAGGGTCTCGCCCTCGGCGGCCGAGCGGATGGCCCCGGCGATCTCGTCACCGCTGGCCGACTTCAGCAGATAGCCGCAGGCCCCCGCCTCCACCGCGGCCAGCAGCGCCGAATCGCTGGCGTCGGCGCTGAGGATCACGATGGCGGTGGACTGGTCGTGGGCCCGGATGCTGGCGGCCGCGTCGGCGCCGGTGCCGTCGGGCAGCCGGAAGTCGACCAGCGCCACATCGGGCGCCAGCTCCTTGGCCATGGGAACGGTCTCGGCGACCGAGTCCGCCCAGCCGACCACCGTCAGGTCCGAGTACTCGGCGAGCAGGGCCCACAACCCCTCGGCGACCACCCGGTGGTCCTCGACGATCAGTACCTTGGTCAGTTCCGCGGGTGCGGTCACGGCTGTACGTCCCCTTCCGGGGGACCCAGCGCGTCGAGGGCGGGTGGCCGTACCTCACCGAGCGGAACCCAGAACTCCACCGTGGTGCCCGAGCCCGGCGCACTCTCGATACGGCACCAGCCGCCCGCGATCTGCGCCCGCTCCTGGATCAGGGAGAGGCCCAGGTGGCCGGGGCGGGACTCCACCTCCAGCGGGTTGTAGCCCTCGCCGTCGTCGACGATCCGCACCAGACAGCCCTCGTCGAGCCCGAGCAGCTGGACGTGGACGGTCTTCGCCCGCGCGTGCTTGCGCACGTTCATCAGGGCTTCCTGCGCCGTCCGGTAGATCAGCGCCATGGTCTCCGGGGGCGGTTTGACCGTGAGCCGGTCCTCCAGCCGGTAGGTCAGGCCGGTCTCGTTGCGTATCTGCTCCAGCAGGCCGCGCAGCGCACCGGCCAGACAGCCGTGCTCCAGGCTGGAGGGACGGAGGTCGAAGATCAGCTGCCGCAGCCTGCTGAGCGAGAGCTTGAGGGTCTCGTCCAGCTTCTCCATCACCCGCTGCTCCTCCGGGTCCCGCAGCCGGCGGCGCAGCTGCTGGAGCCGGAGACTGGCCGCGGTGATCACCTGGATGGTGTCGTCGTGGATGTCGGCGGCGATCCGCCCCCGCTCGGCCTCCTGGGCGTGCACCAGATGACTGAGCAGTGCCTGGCGGTCGCGGTCGGTGACCTCCAGCAGCTCCAGGCTGCGCTCCAGGACGAACTGGGCGCGCTGCACCTCGGTGATGTCCCGGATGGTGAGGACGGTCAGCAGCCCCTCCTCGGTGCGCAGCGGGCTGATGCTGATGTCGGCCGGGAACTGCTTGGCGTCGCTGCGCCGGCCCACCAGCTCCATGCTGTGGCCGAGCGGCTGCTCCACGGTGTCGTCCCATTCGCGCAGCGAGATGGTGAGCGGCTGGTCGGGGAGGAGCGCCTCGACCGCGCGGCCGATCAGATGGTCGCGGTCGTAGCCGAAGAGGCTCTCGGTGCGGTGGTTGGCGGCCTGGATCCGCCCGGCGGAGTCCACGATCACCATCGCGTCCGGGGAGGACTCGATGAGCTGGCGGAACCGGCTCTCCGCGGCCCGCAGCTGGCTGAGATCGGAGACGAAGACGACGCAGCGGGGCCGTTTGCCCTGGAGGTGGCCGCCGCTGAACTGGGCGGCGAATTCGCTGCCGTCCCGGCGGCGCCCCGACATCGCCGACGGCGCGGTGACGACCCGGCCGATCAGCTGTTCGGAGGCGGCCCGGAAGCGTTCCGGGACCAGGTCCCGCAACCGCTTGTCGCGCAGCTCGGCCGAGCTGTAGCCGAACATGTGCCGGACGTGGGCGTTGGCGAACTCGATCCGGCCCCGGGAGCCGAGGACCAGGACCCCGCAGGGGGCGTGGCCGAGCAGTTCGAGGTAGGACTCCTCCAGGCGGCTGCCCACCAGGTCCTCGAAGCGCCAGGAGGCGCGGTCGGCGCGGCGCATCGGTTCGGCGAAGTCGGTCAGCAGGTCGGCGGACATGCTGAACTGGTCGCGCGCGGCCCGGGTGATCGCTTCCAGGATCTCCTCGGCCGGAGTGCCCTTGACCAGGTAGCCGCTGGCCCCGACGGCGAGCATGTTGAGCACGGTCTCCCGGTCGCCGTGGGCGGACAGTGCGACCACCCGGGCGCCGGGGACCTGGTCGCGGATGGCGCGGACACTGCCCGGGGCGTCGCCCTTGGGCATATGGACGTCCATGATCACGACCTTGGGGCGGTGTTCGACCGCCGCGCGCACGGCCTGCTCGTGGTCGATGGCCAGCCCGACGAGTTCCAGCTCCGGGTGGGAGTCGATGAGATCCGCGAGTGCCTCCCGGACGGCCGGGTCGTCATCGGCCACCACCACGTCGATCCGGTTGTCGCCCATCGCTACCCACCTCCCTTGAGGACGGCACCCTGGAGTTCGCCGGCGCTGAGTTCGTCACGGCGGCAGTGCGACAGTGACGGCATGACCGCGGCCAGCGGCGCGACCAGCACGTTGTAGTGGCTCCCGATGCGGTCGCATACGGCGACCGCCGCCGCGGCGTCCCACACCGCGGCCCAGAAGGCCCAGTCGTGCCGGTGGTGGTGCTGCGCCGCGTCCAGGGCGGCCCGGCGGGCCACCGAGGCGGCCACGAGGATCCGGTACCGCTCCACATCGGTCGTGGTGCGGTGGACCTCTGCCCACCCCTCGGCGCGGGTCTGGCTGGAGGTCTGTTTCCACAGGTCGGCCACCCGATCGATTTCCTCCGGAGAGAGGTCCTCGATATGGGTCAGGAATTGCAGGACTCTTCGCGAGTTCGGGCCGAAAATAATACTCATAGGACACTCCAGGACGCATGGTACATCTACGGCACTCTCGGCCCGTCGACGAGCCGTCCCGCGGCCCTCACACGACCGCTTTCCCGAACGTGGGCCACGCCCCCCACCGGCCGCCCGGCCCCGGCCCACGTTCTCGTTCGGGTGTCGTTCCCGTCCCTAGTGCCCCTGGCCCTGGCCGGACGACATGTTGATGCTGGCTTTCGCCACGCCGCCGCTCTTCTGGCCGATGAGCTGGAAGGACACACCGTTCTCGTCCGCCGCGGTGATCTTGTACGAACCCACCGCCGACGCCTTGCCGCGGCTGTCGACCTGGAAGGTCCCGATCTTCCGCTGGCTGTTCGCGGCCGATCCGGCGTACGCGTTCACCGTCTCGCCCGGGGCGAAGCCCGCGACGTAGAAGCTGAGCGTGGTGCCCGCCCTGCCGCCGAAGGCGCTGGGCTCCGCGGACGGGGAGTACGGCAGCACCGTGAAGCCCGAGCGGACCACGGCCCGGCTCTGGTCGCCGATCGCCATCAGGGTCTGCCGTCCTTTGAGGCCGAACGGCACATTGAACGCCACATCGCGGATCTGCCCCATGTCGTTCGCCTGGGCGGTGAACGCGGGGAGGCCGCCGGTGGAGTTGATGTAGACCAGCACCCGCTCACCGGGCGCGAACTTCTTGGCGGACAGCGTCAGCCGCTGACCGGCCTTGAGCGCGTACGGCGAGGACTTGATCGAGGGGTACATCGCCAGCATCTGGAACGGCGCGGTGGCCGTCGTCTTGCTGCGCTTGCCCACCAGGACCAGGGTGCTGGAGCCGGTCGGCGCCACGCCCACCTTGATGTCCGCGCGGCCCACACTGCCGCCGCTGTCGGTGTGCAGGGTGGTCACCGGGGTGCCGGTGGTGCGTCCCCAGAACACGTCGATCGACTCACCGGGGCGGAAGCCGTGGGCGCTGACCGACACCACGTCGCCCGGCCGCCCCACCATCTTGTTGATCTTGGCGGAGCCCACCGCGCCACCGGTCACCACCTGGGCCTCGGCGGCCTTGGTGCTGCCGCGCTGCTGGGCGACGAGGGTGGTGGGCCGGGTGCCCGCGGACTCGGGCAGGGTGAACCGGGCGTAGATCGAGCCGTAGCGGTCCGTCTTGACGCTGCCGATGGGACGGCCCTTGGTGTCCGACTTCCGGGACTTCAGCAGGATGTCCACCGTGGCCTTCTTGTCGAAGCCACCGCCCTCGACCGCCGCCTTGCTGCCCGGCGTCACCAGGCCCGGGTTGATCACGATGATCGGGCCGGAGGACTGCGGGATGCGCTGGTTGCCCAGCCGGATGGTCTTGGGCTGCTTCGGCGGCCGCACCTCCTGCTCGGGCCGCTCCTTCTTCGCGGAGCCGCCGCCCCCGCTGCCGGTGGTGTTCAGGGCGCCTCCGAAGCCGCCGCGCGCGATGACCTGGACGAGCGATCCGACGATCGCGAAGACCACGAGAGCGAGCAGGACCGTCTTCCAGGTGATCTTCTTCTTGTCCCGATTCCGGTCGGGGGTGTTTCCCTCGTTCTCGGGAACATCCCTGTCCTCCGGAACATCCCAGTCGTCGTCGTACTCAGGCATGGCCTTCACCTCCTCTTCCCATGGCTATTGCACACGGTAGATTTCGAGCTTGATGTCGCCCTGGGTGTCCGACCAGACCCGGTCGGAATTCCGCAGTGCTTGCAGTATCCAGTTCTCCCGGCCGTCCGCGTTGTTTGCCAGGATGGATTTGCGCATCTTGTTCGACATGATGATGTAGTCGATGTTCTGCCATTTCTTCTTGAAAAGCTTGTCCCGTAGATCGGGGTCCGAGGACGCGTTCCAGTGGGAATGCGCGTACGGATAGAACGGACGTACGTCATGCAATTCGCCCCAGAGGTCGTCGTCCATGACGATACGTGCGTTGGTGGGGACGTTCTTGCGTACCCAGGCGATCTGCGCATGCTGCATCCCGGTGAGATTCAGCTTGGACTGGTACTGGTCCGCGATCTGCGTGACGCCTTCCGTGTTGACCGTCATGAGATATCCGGTGGAGGGCGCCGCCAGCAGGATGACAACGACCAGGGAAGGCAATGCGACCCGCAGACTGGAATGTGCTCGCTGGAGCATCCGGCTGGAATAGGACGCCTTCAGCATCCGGTCCACGACCATGCCGATGTTCATGGCGAACATGGGGATCAGCGGGGTGATGTAGAAGTCCAGCACCACACTGCCGCGCAGCAGGTAGAAGCTGTAGCCGAAGGCCAGCGTCCCGGCGATCAGGAACCCCAGGTTGCGCTTGCGGTCCCGCAGTCCCCAGAACAGGCAGATCACCATGGCGATCAGTCCGGCGACCAGCAGAATCCCATCCCGTGGCAGCCAGCTGGTGTGGAGCAGACCGTTGTGGCTGAGCAGGGTGCCCTGATTGCGGTTGAGCTGCCACCACAGGGTGTAGAGCAGCGAGACGTGGTCCGCGGGCGGGTTGTTCAGGTCGAAGTCGAGACTGCTCGGCATGAGCTCGTTCTTGAGCAGCGCGTAGGTCACATAGGCGCCGATCGGTGCCGCCGCGGCGAACGGCCACAGGGTGCTGGTGAACCGGCTGCTGGGCGATCCCTTGATCCGCCGGTACAGCAGATACATGAAGGTGGGGACGAAGAAGACCGCGTTCTCCTTGGTGATCAGCGCGATCCCCAGGGCCAGCCCGCCACCGAACACCGATCTGATGGTCGTCTCCCGCCGCAGCAGCATGAACAGGCTGAGCAGCAGCCAGAACATCATCAGGTTGTCCAGCAGGACCTGGCGCTGGAAGTAGACCGCGAGCGGCGAGACATTGAAGAAGAACGACGCCACGGTCGCGGCCAGCACACTGCCGGACAGCCGCCGGGTGACCTCGAACAGCAGGTACACGCTCGCGACGTGCACCAGCAGCATCAGGAAGCGACCGGTGTTGATCGCGTTCCCGAAGGTCTCGAACTGGCTCGGCAGCGGGAAGACCCAGCCGGCCAGGGTGATCCAGCCCATAGGGGCGTGGTCGTAGTCGTAGGTGTACGGGGACAGGCTGGTCTCCCGCACCAGTGACCACGCCCGCTGCATGTAGATGCCCTCGTCGGTGAGGTACAGCGGATAGCGGAACAGGTGGTAGCCGTGGGTGAGGACCCCGGTGAGCAGCGAGAAGACCAGGGCGGCCCGGCCCTTGCTGCCCAGCGGGGGGAACCAGCCGCGCTCCACCGAGAAACGGGGGCGGCGGCGCCGCGGCGGACGCTGGGGAGCGTCGCCGACCGCGACCGGCTGCGGGGGCCTGGTGTTATCCGACACGCGACTCCGCCTCCTCGGTCGGCGCCCGGTGGGCGCCCACGTGCTGCGTCTTCTCCCAGTCGTGGCGGCCGAGCATCTGGCGCCGCATGGCGCGCAGCGCGGCGTAGGCCAGCACCATCTGGAAGGGGAACCACGCGATGGCCATCCGTACGACGGCCTTCGGCGAGGCCTCGAGCCCGTGCGCTCCGGTGAACTCGTACAGACCGACCACCTGGACCAGGAAGTGCGCGGCCAGCAGCAGGACGGGCAGATACGAGAACAGCGCGATCAGGACCGGCACCTTGAGGATCAGGATCATCCCCAGCGACAGCGGCAGATACAGCCCCAGCAGCGCCTGTCCGCGCGGGAAGGCCAGGACGTAGAAGGCGAGCCAGCGCTGTTTGCGCGTGGGCATCTCCTTCCAGGTGCCCTTCTTCAGGGTCTGCATGAACCCCTGGCTCCAGCGGGTGCGCTGCCGGATGAAGTGACCGAGGGTCGGCGGGGTCTCCTCCTTGGTCACGTACCGGTCGTCGTAGACCACGCGCACCTTCTCGCCCATGGCCGAGATCCGCAGCCCCATGTCGGCGTCCTCGGTGAGGTTGCGGTCGTCCCAGCCGCCGAGCCGCATCAGCAGCTCACGGGCGAAGAAGACGGTGTTGCCGCCGAGCGGGATCGAGCCGTAGTGCGCGTGGTAGTGCAGCCGGCTCTTGAACCAGAAGAAGTACTCCAGGACGTTCAGCGTCGAGTACCAGTTGGACTGGTAGTTCATCAGCTGGACCCCGGCCTGGACCACCCTGACCTGCTCCTGGACCATCACCGTGTTGACCAGGCTGAAGATCTTCGGGTGGATGTCGTCTTCCGCGTCGAAGATCGTCACCACGTCCTTGGTGGTGTGCGGAAGGGCCGCGTTCAGCCCGTGCGGCTTGTTGATCGGCTTGTCGCCGAAGACCACGACCCGCACGTTGTGCAGCCCCTCGCGGCCCAGCTCCTCGATCTTCTCCTCGGCCTTCTCCACCGTGCCGGTGTCGTCCTCCGAGCAGATCACGAAGACTTCCAGCAGCTCGGACGGATAGTCGGCCCGCACCACGCGCTCGATGGTGCTCTGGATGACGTCCTCCTCGTGCCGGGCGGGCAGCAGGACGCTGAAGGAGAGGTGGGGCGGCAGGAACGACTCCGGCGCCCGGGCCCTCCGTTCGGCGTCCGCCCGGTCCCAGGTGTAGAGCATGAGATAAAGGACGTGGGCCGACTGCGCCGTGAGCAGGATCGAGACCGACACCAGCACGAAATAGATGAACGCGACTATCATCGGCTCCGCCTCCCCCAGACCCAGCCCGTACTGGTGGCGAAATTGACCGCAAACGCGGTGCCGATTCCGATGCAATTCGCCAGCAGGAGATGCATTCCCGAACGGACCAGCGACCAGACGATGAGCACGTTGACCGCGAGTCCGCCCAGTACGGACACATTGAATTTGATGAATCGTCTGGCGGACCGGGACCGGGCCGCGAAGGTCCACCGGTCGTTCAGCAGATAGTTGTGGACCACCGCGAGTTCCACCGCGATCGACGACGCCGCGAGCAGCGGGAGTCCGGCCCAGTGGTAGAGCAGATAGAGGACCGCGGTGTTCACCAGGACGCCGCCCCCGCCGACGACGGCGAAACGTAGGGCGAGGCCGGACAGGCCCACCGCCGTGTTCCGCAGCGAGAGGGTTCGCGAGAACATTCCGGTCCGCCTCCGGACGGTGACCTCCGCCCGTTCGTCCGGCTCGCTGGTGCGCTCGCTGAACGTTCGGAAACGCTGCATCGCGACTCCCTCGACAGGAGGCTTCGGCCAGTGAGTCCCAGAGTGCGTCACCCGAAGGGGAGGTAGTACCCGCGGTCGGGGGAGCGGGTGCTACACCTTCGGCGGACCCCCCTTCTCCCCCGTATTGGGGAGTGCGGGTCCTCGGGCCTTCCGTGGCGGTCCCCCAAAGAAGGGACCGGCTCTTCCCTCTCCCGCGGGTGTCAGTACCCCCGGGGGATGTCCAAGATGAAATGGGCCCGACGGCCTTGCGTCCCGTGCGACGAGAGTAGGTGACGTAATGTCAGGTCACGTGATGTCACGCCATCGATTCGCCGGCCGGGCCGGAGCGTTCATCGTGCTGATGACGCTCGCTATGGCCACGCCGGCCGCGGCAAGTGAATCCGACTCCGGAACGCTCCTCGATTCCGAATGGGCGCTGACCGCGCTCAAGGCGGAGCGCGCCTGGAAAATCAGCAAGGGGGCCGGGGTGACCGTGGCGGTCATCGGCACCGGAGTAGACGCGGCCCATCCGGATCTGCGCGGCCGTATCGTCCGCGGAAAGGATTTCGCGGACGGGGCCAGCGGTTTCGGCAACCGCGACGACGGCCGTGCGACGGAGCAGAGCACGCATGCCGCCGGAATCATCGTGGGAACCGGCCGGAACTACCGGGGCGACGGGATGTCCGGGCTCGCCCCCGAGGCACGGGTGATGCCGCTGGGTGTCTACCGCGATGGAAAACCCCAGGCCGACGCCACCGCGAAGGCCATCCGGTATGCCGCGAGCCATGGAGTGCGGATCATCGACGTGGCCGCCTCCTTCAAGCGCCCGGACCCCGCGATCCGGTCCGCGGTGAAGTACGCCATCGCCCATGACGCCGTGGTGGTGGCCGGGGCGGGCGACAACGGCAAGGACGGCAACCGTCCCACCTACCCCGCTTCGCTGCCCGGGGTGGTCGCCGTGGTGGCCACCGACAAGAAGGGCGCGGTGTGGACCTCCTCCCACCGCGGCGGGAAGCTGACGCTGGCGGCGCCCGGGGTCGCCATCCTGACCACGGCCCGTAACAACGACTACTGGACCGGTGACGGCACCGGGTACGCGGCCCCCTGGGTGGCGGCCGGAGCCGCCCTGCTGCGTTCGGAGCACCCCCGCTGGAACTCCCGCCAGGTGGTCCAGAAGCTGATCGACACCGCCGACCGCAAGGGTTCGGCGGGTCATGACCCGCGCTACGGCTTCGGGCAGATCGCCCCGGCCAAGGCACTGGCGGACCGGGCCGCGCCGCCCACCTCCAGCGACCTCTCCGCCGCCGCGGACCGTCCACGGACCAAGCCGGCCGCCTCGGAGGAGTCGTCCGACGATGCGTCCGCCCTGGTCACGATAGGGGTGGTGGCCGGAGCGCTGGTGGTGCTCGCGGTGCTGGCGGTGGTGCTGATCAGCCGCCGCAGGCCCCCGCACAACAACTCCCACAACGGCTGACCGGCGGGCAGAGCGATGCCCGTGACGATACGCGGCCGGGCCGGCGGAGACCGCCCGGCGACGCGCCGGCGCAGATCCAGGTGGACGGTCCGGGGCATGGTGCAGCTCGCCGTGATGGTGCTGGTGGTGGAGGCGGCGATGGCCGCGGCCATCATGCAGTCGCTGCTCACGCCCTGGTCCGCCGCCCCCGACGGCCGGCCGCAGCGGTCACTGCCGGTGGCCAGGCCGTACTTCCCGGCGACCGCCCGCTTCTACACCGACCCGCACAACGCGGCCGCAAAGTGGGTGCGCGACCATCCGCGGGACCGGCGGGCGGCGGCCATCAGCAGACACATAGCCGCCCAGCCCCAGGCCGCCTGGTACACCGAGACCAACGAGTCCCTGGTCGAGGAGCGGATCCGCGGCCTGGTCCAGCGGGCGGCGGCCGAGCGGCGGCTGCCGGTCCTGGTCGCCTACAGCATTCCGCTGCGCGACTGCGAGCAGCTGAGCTCCGGCGGGATCGGGGACGCGGCGGCCTACCAGCGCTGGATGGACGCCTTCACCAGGGGGATCGGCGACGCCCCCGCCCTGGTGATCCTCGAACCGGACGCGCTCGCGCATATGGGCTGTCTCAAGCGCAAGCAGCGGGCGGAGCGGTTCCAGGCCCTCTCCTACGCGGGCCGGGTGCTGGAGCGGCGGGCCCCGCGGGCCCGGGTCTACTACGACGCCGGAAACTCCGGCTGGCAGCCCGCCCGCACCATGGCCGAGCGGCTCCGGCACGCCGGTGCGGACCGCTACGGGGACGGCATAGCCCTCAACGTCTCCAACTTCAACGAGACCCGTGACGAGGTGCGCTACGGCCGGTCCGTCCTGAAGGACCTGGGCCGCCCCGGGCAGGGGATGGTGGTCGACACCAGCCGCAACGGGGCCGGGCCCACCCGTCAGCACCGGTTCTGCGACCCCCCGGGCCGCAAGCTGGGCGCGGCGCCCACGACCGCCACCGGGATGCCCGGCGTCGATGCCTTCCTCTGGGTGAAGCATCCGGGCCAGGCGGACGGCTGTGCCGCGGGCGCCGGTGTCTTCGTACCCGGCTACGCCTACCGCCTGACCGATTGACCCCTTCTGGCCGGTCGAGCCGTCTTGACCGGTTGACCCGTCGCTGACCTGCGACAACAAGCCCGGCCGGTACTCCGGCCGGGCTTTTTCACGCCCTCGTCCAGGGCTCTCCCGGACCGCTCCAGGGCACCTCCGCACCGCCCCACGGGCCCCTCCCCGGCCCTCGTGCGCCCTGAACCACCCCCGCAAATCGGACATAACCCATACGAAACGGCCGAATTCGTCTACCTCAACTGAGGTAGATGGCATTCGGCCGTTTGGCGTGCCCTTTTTCTCGCGCAATTGAAGTACGCAAATTTCAGTCATGCGTACGGTGTTTCGACCCCCGCTGATTCCCTAATGTCGTGAAGCGAAAGGACAAAACCGAAGGAGCTCCATCGATGCAAAGAGTTCTCGTCGTGGAGTACCACGCTCAGGTGCTGAGTGCTCTCGCAGAC
Organism: Streptomyces sp. NPDC045899; assembly: GCF_056431485.1. Classification (NCBI taxonomy): domain Bacteria; kingdom Bacillati; phylum Actinomycetota; class Actinomycetes; order Kitasatosporales; family Streptomycetaceae; genus Streptomyces; species Streptomyces sp. NPDC045899. The sequence goes on along the minus strand of NZ_JBWKKP010000026.1, from coordinate 59,474 downwards.
CTCGTTGTCGAGGAGCCCGGACTGGAGCTATCCGGAATAGCTGGGTCGGCCCGAGAAGCCATTTCTCTGGCCCGGCACATGCAACCGGATGTGGTGCTGATCGACGTGGACGAGCTGAGTTGGCAAGCGCAACGGCTGGACCGCCTGATCGGCGAACTCCTTCCGAGCGCTCGGATTGTCCGGCTGACCGCCGTCTCCGACCCGCAAATGGAATGTCTGGAATCTCCGACAAGAACAACCAGCATCCTCAAGACCGCAGTACCCGAATTCCTCAGGAGTATCAGCGAATGAATTCCCCCATGGACCAGAACAACGCCCCGACCACCGACGAGACCACCAAGACCTCGCGCCTTCCGCGGCCGAACCGTCTGCGTGTGGGTATCGCGACGGCCGTCGTCGCTGTCGCTGCCGTGGGTGGCACCGTGACCGCCTTCGCCATGAACAATGACGAGTCCTCCGGCTCCGCCGCGTCGAACAAGGTCGCCGGTGCCGGCTCCGAGGGCCCGCTGTCGACCCGCAAGGGTGACATCGTGGACTCCGACGGCAAGAAGGTCGTCCTGACCGGTGTGAACTGGTTCGGCTTCGAGACCGGTACCGGTGCCCCGCACGGTCTGTGGTCCCGCGGCTACGAGTCCATGCTGGACCAGATGGCCGACAAGGGCTTCAACACCCTGCGCCTGCCGTACGCGAACGACATGTTCGATGCCAAGGCCAAGGTGACCGGTGTCAACTACAAGCTGAACCCCGATCTGAAGGGCCTCAAGCCCCAGCAGATCATGGACAAGATCGTCAAGGGTGCCACCGACCGTGGTATCCGGGTGATCCTGGACCAGCACCGTCCGGACGCGCAGGGCCAGAGTGAGCTCTGGTACTCGCAGACCCTCACCGAGAAGAAGTGGCTCTCCGACTGGGTCAAGCTGGCCAAGCGTTACAAGGGCAACGACCGGGTGATCGGCGCCGACCTGCACAATGAGCCGCGTGGCCAGGCCACGTGGGGTGACGGCAACCCGAAGACCGACTGGCGCCTGGCGGCCCAGAAGGCCGGTGACGCCATCCACAAGGTCAACAAGGACTGGCTGGTGTTCGTCGAGGGCACCGACCGCCACAAGAACGAGCAGTTCTGGTGGGGTGGCGACCTCCAGGGTGTGAAGAAGCACCCGGTGAAGCTCAAGGAGAAGAACAAGGTCGTCTACTCGGCGCACGACTACGGTCCGGGCGTCTACATGCAGGGCTGGTTCATGAAGAAGGACTTCCCCAAGAACATGCCTGGCATCTGGGAGAAGCACTGGGCCTACATCAAGAAGCAGGGCATCGGCCCGCTGCTGCTCGGTGAGTTCGGTGGTAAGAAGACCGCCGGTAAGGGCAAGGAAGCCGTCTGGCAGAACGCTCTGATGGACTACCTGAAGAAGAACCAGATCAGCTACACCTACTGGTCCTGGAACCCGAACTCGGGTGACACCGGTGGTGTCCTGAACAACGACTGGAAGACGGTCGACAAGAACAAGATGAAGATGCTGTCCAAGTACCAGACGCCTCTGCTGGAGGCGAAGAAGGGGAACAAGTCGGAGTGACCCCGGCTGGTATGACGCCATCACGGCGATAGGACAGCGAGGGCCCGCAGGCACCGCCTGCGGGCCCTCCGTCATATCCGGAGCCGTCGCACAGGGTGCCGGGGACATCACCGGTCACCGCGGGCGCCCGGAAACCTGGACAAAAGGGAAGCGGGGCGTCCGCCGGACGGGTTTCCCTCCCATGACCCAGCCCCGTCCGCCCACCGGCCGGATCCTCTTCCCGGCCACCGTGCTCCTGGTGGTCGCGGCCGACCAGGTGACCAAGGCGCTGGCGCTGGTCGCCTGGGGCGGCCGACCGGGGCCGCAGGCCGCCTTCGGCCCGTTCCACGCCCTCGTGGTCCACAACCCCGGGGTGGCCTTCGGACTGGGGCACGGACGTCCGGTGCTGATCACCCTGATCACCCTCGCGGGCGCGGCCGCCACCCTGGCCGCGGCCGGGGCGGGGCTGCGGGCCCGCAACCGGGGGGCCGCGCTGGGGCTGGGGCTGATCGCCGGCGGAGCCATCGGCAACGGCGCTGACCGGGCGCTGCGGCCGCCGGGCCCGCTGCGGGGGGCCGTCATCGACTGGATCACGGTCGCCGCCCGTGGCCCGGTGTTCAATCTCGCCGATGTCGCACTGGTCGCCGGAACCGTGCTGACCACGGTGGCGCTGTTGCGCGGCACCGCGAGGGAGCGGGCCGAGGCCCGGACCGCCGCCGGTCCGGACCGGACGCCCGCCACGGACCGGGTACGGCGGCCGGATCCGGGACCCGGTCCACGGCCGGACCCCGGTACCGGGGTCGTCAGCCGCCGGCCTTGTGCCCTGCGCTCTGCCCCGCGTCGTGCTCCGCGCCTCGCGCCGGATCCGGATCCTGGGTCTTCCGCTCGGCGAGGGAATCCGCGAACTCCCGGAGCCGTCCGAGCGTCGCTGCGTCCGTGCCCGCCTCCGCCCGGGCGGCCAGCGCGCGGCTGATCCGCTGGTAGAGGGAGAGCTCACGGGCGCAGGCATGGCATTCGGCCACATGGGAGCGCACCCGGGCCGCGTCCCCGGCGTCCAGCTCTCCGTCCAGGTACGACTGGAGCATCGCCGCGTCCACCGGGCACCGCCTGGTCCGCGCGCGATCGGTGTTCCGCCACCACGTCCATCTGCTCATGCGCCACCTCGCTGTGAGTCCGGTCCCGTGGCCAGCAACTGGTTGCGGATCCGCTTGCGCGCCCGGTGCAGTCTGCTCATCACCGTGCCCTTCGGCACGTCCAGCACCTGTGCGGCCTCCGCATAGGACAGCCCGTCCACATGCACCAGTCGCACCACCTGCTGGTCACGGAGCGGAAGCGCCGTGAACGCGGCGTCCACGGCCTCGTCGAAGGCCGTGTCGACCACCAGTTCCTCGGGTGTCGCGTCGAGGGCCGGGGTCAGCCGCTCCAGCTCGGTGTCGGGGTCGTCGAGCAGCCGGGGCCGACGCTGGCGGCTCCGGCTCACCTCCGCGTGCCGCATGATCGTCAGCAGCCAGGCCCTCGGGTGTCTCCCGTCAAAACGCCCGACTGCTCGGTACGCCCGTAGTAACGTGTCCTGCACGAGATCCTCGGCGTCCGCGCGCTGGGCGGTCAGAGACATCGCCACGCGCAGCAGCACCTCGATCTCGGGCAGGACGTACTGGGCGAACATGCGCTGCTGATGGGTGTCCGGGTCAGCCACAGGTGCCTCCTCGGATCCGGACCCCCCGGGGACGCGAAAGACGACATATCACACTCTGTGTAACATCCCGCTCACAGCGCCGCACGGCACGTTCGGCAATCCGAGTGGCCGGGTGCGTCGATCTCCCGTGTGGTGACGACGATGCGTTACGCGTCCACGGAGACCAGGCGCTTTCCGTCGGTGGTGCGGACCTCGAAGCGGTCGATGTCGGCGAGCTTCATCCCCGCGCCGCCGTGGGCCCAGAGCGGATCTCTGGCCTCCTTGTGGGGGCTGTCCTTCATCCCGTAGCCCCACTCCGACACCGACCAGGTCGTCATGACCTGCTCATCGCCGTCCTTGGAGACCGCGATCAGGCTGCAGTCCAAGGGGCCCTTGACGTTCTTCAGCTGGAGAACGGCGTCGGTGCCCCACATCTTGTCCTCCAGGGCGACCGATGCGTTCACCTTGGTGTCCGGGTCGGTGCCGTGCACCTTCACCGGCATCTTGACGAACGCGGCCTTCGGGCTCGGGGCGGCCGCGACCGTGGTGTCCTGACCGGAGTCCGAGGTGAGCGCGAGGGTGCCGAGCGGTCCGCCGACGATCATCGCGACCGCCGCGGCGACCAGGTAGAGACCGCGCCGCCGCCGCTTGCCGCGGGCCGCGGCGACCCGTGCGGTCATACGGCTCAGCAGGGCCGGGCCGGGGCGTGCGGTGAGGGTGTCGATGGCGTTCGGGGTGGCGCTGAAGACGTGCGGGGTGTGGCCGGTCAGCGCGGTGCGTCCGGGGGAGCTGTGGATCCCCGGGATGTCCGCGGCCAGGTCGGCCAGCAGGGGTTCCAGTCCGGTCAGCTCGTCGAGCTGCCGTCCGCACTGGTCACAGCCGGCCAGATGGGCTTCGAAGGCGGTGGCCTCCACCTCGTCGAGCACGCCGAGCACATACGCCCCAACGGCGTCATGTCCCGCGTGGTGCGCCTGCGCTGTCATGCCGTCACTCCTCTCTCCTCAAGCGCGAGCTTCATGGAGCGCAGCGCGTAGAAGACCCGGGAACGGACCGTCCCACTGGGTATGCCGAGCGTCTCCGCCGCCTCGTTGACCGTCCGGCCCTTGAAATACGTCTCGACCAGCACCTCGCGATGGGCGTCGCTGAGGTCGTGCATCGCGTCGGACAGTGTCATCAGCCGTAGTGCCCTGTCGATCTCGTCCTCCGCCGGCATGAGTTCCAACGGGGAGGGGTCGACCTCCTGGGGCCGTGCCTGCCTGCTGCGGTGGCCGTCGATGACGATCCGCCGCGCGACCGTGACCAGCCAGGGCCGGATCGAACCGGTGGCCCGGGACAGCTGGTCCGCGTTCCGCCAGGCGCGTACCAGGGTCTCCTGGACGACGTCCTCCGCACGGTGCCGATCGCCCGCCACCAGGCGCAGGACGAACGCGAGCAACGGCCCGGCGTGCTCCTGGTAGAGCGCGCGCATGAGCTGCTCGTCCGGGGTCCCGCGATGGGATCTCGACGGACGCTCATCGGCCACGGCGGCATCGTCCTGCACACGAACCTCCAGGACCTGACCTGAGTTGGACAACATCTGGCGACTCCCGGTCTGGGCCCCGGGGGGGTTGGGCGGCCGTTCGGCCTCTTCCCCCATCACTACGGACGGGAGGGGGCGGCCGCTCAACGTGTCGCGAAGAAAATCCGATCAGGTGGGAACGGAGGTGTGGGGGAGTGGTGTCAGCGGTGCGCGCGGCGGCGCGGCGGCTCAGGACACCATGGCGTCGAGGGTCAGGGGCTGCACCTTGCCGTCCAGCATCGCGCCCAGTCCCTCCACCGCGCAGACACTGGGGTGTTCGGCGATGGTCAGGGGCACCCCGGTGGCCTCGCGCAGCATCGAGTCCAGCCCGGGGAGCAGCGCGCTGCCACCGGCGAGCATGATCCCGCGGTCGGCGAGGTCGGCCACCAGATCGGGCGGGCAGCGGCGGAGCACCGTGCCGATGGCGTCGATCAGCCCGGTGAGCGGGGTGCTCATGGCGGTGCGCAGGGCCTCGAGGTCCACGCGTACCGAGCGGGCGAGCCCGGTGGCCACGTCCCGGCCGTGCACCTCGGTCTCCCGCGGGGCGGGTCCGTCGTCGCCGAGCGCCAGGTGCAGCGGGCGGACACCCTGGCTGGGCAGCATCAGCGCGTGTTCGTTGCGCAGATGCTGGACGAGGGCGTGGTCGACGGTCTCCCCGCCGACCGGGACCCGTTCGGCGGCCACGATCGAGCCCAGCGACAACACCGCGACCTGGGTGGTGGCCGCGCCGCACACCACGATCATCGTCGCCTCGGGCCGTTCCACCGGGAGTCCGCAGCCTACGGCGGCGGCGATCAGGGTGTCGACCAGTTCGACCCGCCGGGCGCCGACACCGGTGAGCGTCTCCATGGCGGCACGCTGGGCGAGCGGATCGGCGTCATGCGGAACGCAGACGGCGGCGCTGGTCAGCGGGCGGCGGCGCCAGGCGCGGCGCAGTTTGTCGCCGAGCAGCAGCCGCAGCATCCGCTGGGCCATGGCGATGTCGACGACGGTGCCGCCGGAGACGGGGCGGACCACCCGGATATGGCCGGGCGTGCGGCCCGTCATGCGCTCGGCGAGGGTTCCGACCGCGATCAGACCGCCGGTGCGGGTGTTCACGGCGGCGACGGTCGGCTCGTCCACGATGATTCCGGTGCGCTTGAGATAGACCCGGGTCCTGGCCGCGCCGAGGTCCACGGCGATGGAGCAGCGGCGCAGCCGCTCGAGGCTGATGGTCATGGCAGGTCTCCCCTGTGGGCGGCGTGGCGGGCCGCCGCCCGGCGGCCCTGTGATCATCGTGTGCGGACGGCCGGGGCGGGCGCCTGCGGTGCTGCGCCGCCTGGGCGAGAGCCGTCGCCCTCACCCGGACGGGCCGGTGGGCGGGGTCTTCCGGGTCAGTCCTTCGCGTCCGCGTAGCACTCCACGGCCGCGATGGTGAAGGAGAAGCGCACAGGGGTCTCGCCGAAGGCGATCCGGCCCGCCGCGTCGCCCGCCGCCGCGATCGCCTCCCGGACCGCCCCGACCTCCTCCTCCGGGCAGTGCACGATGACCTCGTCGTGCTGGAAGAACACCAGCTCCGCGCGGAGCCCGGCCGAGGACAGGGACCGGCGCAGCGCGGCGAGCACCAGCAGCGCCCAGTCGGCCGCGCTGCCCTGCACCACGAAGTTCCGGGTGAACCGGCCGCGGGCGCGGGCACCGGCGGTGCTGCCGTACGACGGCTCCTCGTCCTGGTCGCGCGGCAGCCCCGCCTCGTCGGCGTACTCCTCGGCGCCCTCGCCGGTGGCGGGCGGGCAGGTGCGGCCCAGCCAGGTGCGCACCAGCCGGCCCTCCACCCCCGCGCGGGCGGCGTCGTCCACATAGGCCACGGCCGCGGGGAAGCGGCGGCGCAGAGCGGCGAGGTGTTTGAGTCCGTCGCCCGAGGTCTGTCCGTAGACCGCGCCGAGCAGGGCCAGTTTGGCCAGATCGCGGCGGCCCGCGAAGGCGCGGTCGGACAGGGTGGCGTACAGGTCGCGGCCGCTGCCGGCGACTTCCATCAGCCCGCGGTCGCGGGAGATGGCGGCGAGCACCCGCGGCTCCATCTGGTCGGCGTCGGCGACCACCAGCCGCCAGCCCGGATCGGCCACCACCGCGCGCCGGACCACCTTGGGGATCTGCAGTGCCCCGCCGCCGTGGGAGGTCCAGCGTCCGGAGACGGTGCCGCCGGGCAGGAACTCGGGGCGGAAGCGGCCCTCGCGCACCCAGGACTGGAGCCAGGCCCAGCCGTGGGCGGTGTGCAGCCGGTAGAGCTTCTTGTAGCGCAGCAGCGGTTCCACCGCGGGGTGGTCGATCCGCTCCAGCTCCCAGGCGCGGGTCGAGCCGAGCGCGATGCCCGCCCGGGCGAACGCCCTGACCACCTCGGCGGGCAGATCGGGCCGCACCCGCTCCCCGCCGAAGGCGCGTGAGACCTCGTCGGCCAGCTCGGCCAGCCGCTGGGGTTCGAGACCGCCCGGATAGCGCTCGCCGAGCAGCTCGTCCAGCAACTGCCGGTGGCGGTCGGCGCGCCAGGGCACCCCGGCGCGGTTCATCTCGGCGGCGACCAGGGTGCCCGCGGACTCGGCGGTGATCAGCAGCAGCATCCGGCCGGGGTGCTCGGCCAGCTCGGTCCTGGCCAGCTGACGCGCGTACACCGCGAGCAGGGCGGTGAGCGGATCGGTGCCCGGCGGCAGCGGCGGCGGACCGGGCTCGAACAGCGACGGCTGGGTGTCCGCCGTGCGCGGGGGCGGGTCGGGCGGCACCGGCAGCCCGCGCAGCCTGGCCCAGGCGGCGGCCAGTGAGCGCGGTGTGCCCGACCGCCCCTCGTGGCCGAGCAGCAGCGCCTCGGCCGCCTCGATGTCCCAGCACCGCTCGACCCGCACTCCGGCGGCGAGCAGCCGGGGAGCGAACTCGGCGGTGGACCGCCACACCCAGCGGTCCGCCTCGGGACGGGACCGCACCGCGGCCGCGATCCCGCCCTGAGCCGCCGTGACCTCCACCACCGGCCCGGCGGCTCCCCCTTCGGCGGTCAGCGGGCAGAGACGGACACCCCCGTCGTCCGTCTCCGCCACCGCCCACCGCATGACCGGGAGTCTGGCAGGGGGCACTGACAGCGGACCCCCGCCACGGGCCCGGTGGGGACGCCGCGGCTTCCGCCGTGAGCGGCCAACCCGGGGCGCGTCGTCGACGTCCTAGGGGGCGGGGACGGAAGACATGACGACTGTTCTGCTCTCCCGGGGGCAGGAGACGCGATTGCCGGGTGATCAACCCGATACGTATGGTGCACGTGCATCTGAAGATGCATCTACCTGTGCAAACGCGAATGCATTTGCCCATGCACTGGCAAAGGAACGCGGCTATGATCCGGGCAGTTGTCAGCTGCACGAAAGTGGAGAGCCCTGTGCGCGACCACCCGTACAACGGCATGGCGGCCGCGGACCTTCAGGGGGTCGTCTGGCAGAAGAGCAGACACAGCAACTCCCAGGGTGCGTGCGTGGAGTTCGCCAAACTGCCCGGCGGCGACGTTGCCGTGCGCAACTCCCGCTTCCCGGACGGCCCGGCGCTCATCTACACCCCGGCGGAGGTCGAGGCGATGCTCCTCGGGGTCAAGGACGGCGAATTCGACCACCTGGCACAGGACCCGGCCGGTCTCGGCTGATCCCGGTACGGGCGCGCCGCGCGCGGAGCCGATCCCACCGGGGTGAGTGACACTGGTACTGACAGCGGGGGAACCCAGCTGATGTGAGACGACGGCGATGAAGGGCTCGGTCCGGGTCGGACACGTACTCGGGGTGCCACTGCGGATGCACTGGAGCGTCCCGGTGCTGGTCGCCCTGCTCGCCTACGGTCTCGGCCGCGAGACGCTGCCCGTGTGGACCCCCGGGCGGACGGCCGTGGTGTACGCGATCGCCAGCCTCGTCGGTGCCCTGCTGCTGATGGTCAGCCTGCTGCTGCACGAGGCCGCCCACGCGGTGGCCGCGCTGCGCAAGGGCGTCTCGGTCGAGGATGTGACGCTGTGGGCGCTGGGCGGGGTGACCCAGATGGGACGGCCGCGCACCGCCGGGGTCGCCCTGCTGGTCGCGGTCAGCGGACCGCTCACCAGTCTGCTCCTGGGCGGGATCGCGGTCGGCGCCGGGATCGGGGTGCACAGCCTGATCGGATGGGGGGTGCCCGCCGCCGTACTGGTCTGGCTGGGCTGGGCGAATCTGCTGCTGGGTGTGTTCAATCTGCTGCCCGCGGCCCCGCTGGACGGTGGCCGGGTGGTGCAGGCGGTGCTGTGGTGGCGCACCGGTGACCGGGAGCGCGCCGACCGCGCGGCGGGGCGCAGCGGCCAGGTCTTCGGAGTGCTGCTGATCGCGCTCGGCTGGATCTCCTTCCTGCGCGGGAACGGCGGCGGACTGTGGCTCGGGCTGATCGGGCTGTTCATGGTCATCATCGCCAACGCGGAACGGCAGCGGGCCGGGTACGCCACGGCGCTGCGCGGGGTACGGGCGGGCGACGCGATGTCGGCACCGGTGGCCACCGGCGCCGACTGGCTGACCGTGGCGCGGTTCATCGACGAGGTGGCGGCGCGTTCCCGCCATTCCGTACTGCCCCTGCTCGACTTCGATGGCCGGCCCAGCGGGCTGGTGCAGCTGCGCGCCCTGGCGAACGTGCCCGCCGGGGAGCGGGAGACCCGCCGGGTGCGGGACGTGGCCGTACCGGTGTCACGGTGCACGGTGGCCACGTCGGACGAGCTGCTGACCGAGGTGCTGGAGCGGGCGCGGCCGGGTGGCGGGCTGCCGGTGCTGGTGGTGGACCACGGCCATCTGGAGGGCATCGTGACGATGCACGATGTCACCCGGTACTTCCAGCTGCACGCCCTGGGCATCACCACGGCGCCACCGGAGTCCGCCCACCACTGACGCCCCCGGGGCACGCTTCCCGGCGGGGCGCGGTCAGGGGCCCGGTCAGCGACGCGGCAGCTGGAACAGGGCCCAGACGACCTTCCCCCGCAGCGTCCCCGCGAGCGGATGCCAGCCCCAGCCGTCGGCGAAGCACTCCACCAGATGGAGCCCGCGGCCGGATTCCTCCGCCCAGTCCGCCTCACCCGCCACCGGTCCGTCCTCGCTGAGGTCGCGCACCGCGCACACCAGCCGGGAGGGGCAGTGCATCAGATGGAGCCGGATCTGCGGATCGCCGTCACCGTCGCACCGGCCCCCGGTGAGAGCGCTGGGCACCCCGCCTGGCAGTCCGTGCCGCAGGGCGTTGGTCACCAGCTCGGAGACGACCAGCGCCACCTCGTCGAAGAGCTCGGGCAGACCCCACTGCCGCAGGGTGGTGCCGGTGAACTTCCGGGCGCCGCGGACCGCTTCGAAGCGGGAGGGCAGGGCGTAGGAGACGGATCCGGAGACGGAGGAGGGGTCGATCGGAGGGAGCCCTCGCCACAAGGGCTCCAGCAGGGTCGGACCTTCGCTCCCCATGCGAGCACTCCTGCATCCGTGGCCGTGACGATCCCTGGCCAGATCTCGTACGAGCTTGCACGTGCGCTAAGGCTATGGTTCCGAATGCGCCGAGCAGATGCAAGGGCAGATGCACGTGCACGGAGCTTCTTTGCGGGGTAGTGACCGCATTTACATGCCTTTCTTCCTGCGGAATGATGCGTACATGGCCCTGCTGAGTGACGGCATGTGTACAGCGTGGAACCTGGGAAGTGGCAGACTTCAGCTCCAGGGGCCGCGGGGCCGCCTCGGAAGGGTGAGTTCCGTACAGGGAGGGTCACGCAGATGACCGCAAGCGAGTCGAGTGGATCGGTGGTGCGCCGTATCCTCCTGGGCTCTCAGCTCAGGCGGCTGCGCGAGTCCCGTGGCATCACACGGGAGGCGGCGGGCTACTCGATCCGTGCCTCCGAATCCAAGATCAGTCGCATGGAGTTGGGCCGGGTGAGCTTCAAGGCGCGCGACATCGAGGATCTGCTGACGCTCTACGGCGTCACGGACGAGTCGGAGCGCGCGGCGCTGCTCGGTCTCGCCCGCGAGGCCAACCTCACCGGGTGGTGGCACAGTTACGGCGATGTGCTGCCCGGCTGGTTCCAGACCTATGTGGGTCTGGAGGGTGCGGCATCCCATATCGCCTGCTATGAACTCCAGTTCATCCACGGACTGCTGCAGACCGAGGGCTATGCGCACGCCGTGGTGACCCGCGGCCAGCCCCAGGCGCCCGCCGCCGAGGTGGACCGCCGGGTGGCGCTGCGGCTGGAGCGGCAGAAACTGCTGGTCTCCGAGCGGGCCCCGGCCTTCCACGCGGTGCTGGACGAGGCCGCGCTGCGCCGTCCGTACGGCGGCCGTGAGGTGATGCGCGCCCAGCTGCGCCATCTGATCGCCGTCTCCGAGCAGCCCAATGTGACCCTCCAGGTGATGCCGTTCTCCTTCGGCGGACACGCGGCGGAGAGCGGGGCGTTCACCCTGCTGCGGTTCCCGGAGTCGGACTTGCCCGACGTGGTCTATCTGGAACAGCTCACCAGCGCGCTCTACCTGGACAAGCGCGATGAAGTGGCACAGTACGAGCGGGTGTTGGGACGGCTGGGTGAGGACAGCCTGTCACCGCGTGAGAGCCGGGAACTGCTCGGAGACCTCCTTCACGACGTCTGACGCATCAGTAGGATGACATGTCATCAGGAAACCCCCCACGCGTGTGAGGGTGTCGGTGAACGGCGCCGCGTCCTCCGGATAGGGATGGCATGTCCTACTTCTCCGAGTTGGCCTTTCAGTACATCGACGGTGAGTGGCGCGGCGGCAACGGGTCCTGGGACATCGTCGACTTCAACCCCTACAGCGGGGAGAAGCTGGCCTCCATCACGGTGGCCACCGTCGAGGAGGTCGACCTCGCCTACCGGGCGGCCGAGCGGGCGCAGCCGGAGTGGGGCGGCACCAACCCCTACGCCCGGCGGCAGGTCTTCGAGCGGGCGCTGCGGATCATCGAGGACCGTGAGAAGGAACTCACCGAGACGATCATCGCGGAGTGCGGCGGCACCCATGTGAAGGCGGGCTTCGAACTCCACCTGGCCAAGGAGTTCCTGCGGGAGGCCGTCCAGCTGGCGCTGCGCCCCGAGGGCCGGATCCTCCCGTCCCCGGCCGACGGCAAGGAGAACCGCCTCTACCGGCTGCCGGTCGGGGTGGTGGGGGTCATCAGCCCGTTCAACTTCCCCTTCCTGCTCTCGCTGAAGTCGGTGGCCCCGGCGCTGGCGCTGGGCAACGCCGTGGTCCTCAAACCGCACCAGAACACCCCGATCTGCGGCGGCGGTCTGGTGGCCAGGCTCTTCGAGGAGGCGGGGCTGCCCGCCGGACTGCTCAACGTGGTGGTCACGGACATCGCGGAGATCGGTGACGCGCTGATCGAGCATCCGGTGCCCAAGGTCATCTCCTTCACCGGATCGGACCGGGTGGGCCGCCATGTGGCCACCGTCGCGGCCTCCCACTTCAAGCGGTCCATCCTGGAGCTGGGCGGCAACAGCGCGCTGGTCGTCCTGGACGACGCGGACCTCGACTACGCGGTGGACGCGGCGGTGTTCAGCCGCTTCGTCCATCAGGGGCAGGTCTGTATGGCGGCCAACCGGGTGCTGGTGGACCGCGCGGTGGAGCGGGAGTTCACCGAGCGCTTCGTGGCCAAGGTGAGCTCCCTGAAGGTGGGCGACCCGGGCGATCCGGCCACCCATATCGGGCCGCTGATCAACGAGGGCCAGGCCGAGAGCATCAGCTCCCTGGTCGACCAGTCCATAGCCGAGGGCGCCACCGCGCTGCTGCGGGGACGCACCCGGGGCACGCTGATGGAGCCGAGCGTGCTCACCGGGGTGCCGGAGGGCTCGGCCGTCCTCCGTCAGGAGATCTTCGGCCCGGTGGTGCTGCTGATCCCGTTCGACGGCGACGAGGAGGCCGTCCGGATCGCCGACGACACGGACTACGGGCTCAGCGGCGCGGTGCACACGGGCGACATCGAGCGCGGGGTGCGGTTCGCCCAGCGCGTCCGCACCGGAATGTTCCATGTGAACGACAGCACGGTGCACGACGAGCCGATCGTGCCGTTCGGCGGGGAGAAGCACTCGGGTCTCGGCCGGCTCAACGGTGAGTCGATGATCGAGGACTTCACCACCACCAAGTGGATCTCCATCCAGCACGGCCGGAGCCAGTTCCCGTTCTGACGCCCTCGACCATGGCCCCTCGATGAGGACGGAAGCTGACCGCATCGCCTTCTACTGTCGGAGACATCAACCGACCGGAACATCCCGGCCGGTGGAACCGACGGAAGGCGGACCCCATGCCCACTCTGGTGAGCCAGGAAGCCCATGGCGACGAGGCCGGCGCCCTGCTGGGCTTCCTGGAGGCGCAGCGCGGCGCCGTCCGCCGGGCCCTGCACGGACTGACCGCCGAGCAGGCGGACAGCAGGCCCTCCGTGAGCGAACTGTCGCTGGCGGGGCTGCTCAAGCATGTCGCGGAAGTCGAGCAGGGCTGGGTCGAGGACGCCAGGGGCGTACCGCACAGCATCGTGCGCAACCACGAGAACTGGCACCTCAGCTTTGTGCTGGAGGAGGGCGAGAGCGTCGAGGGGCTGCTCGCCTTCTGGGACGACGTGGCGGTGCGCACCGAGAAGTTCATCCGCTCGCTGCCGGACCTGAACGGCACCTTCCCGCTGCCCCGGGCCCCGTGGTTCCCCGAGGGCAGTGAGCGGTCGATGCGCTTCCTGCTGCTGACCCTGATCCAGGAGATCGCCCGGCACGCCGGTCACGCGGACATCATCCGGGAGACCCTCGACGGCAAGACCGCCTTCGTCCTCATCGACGAGACCGGTGACCCTTCCGCCACCTCCTGATCCGCCCGGTCCGCCCCGCCCGGCCCGTCGCGTCTAGCCTTGACGGCAGCGAGACGGCCGCGGGGACGACGGCAGGATGGAGAGATCGGGCGATGTCAGCGATCCGGCTGCTGGTGCTGGGAGCGGTGCGCCAGCACGGGCGGGCGCACGGCTATCAGGTCCGCAACGACCTGGAGTTCTGGGGCGCGCACGAGTGGTCCAACGCCAAGCCCGGATCGATCTACCACGCGCTCAAACAGATGGCGAAACAAGGGCTGATGCGGGCCCATGACATCGCGCCGAGCACGGCGGGCGGCCCCCCGCGCACCGAGTACGAACTGACCGAGGCGGGGGAGGAGGAGTACTTCCGGCTGCTGCGGAAGTCCCTGCTGGAGCACGGTCAGAAGCTGGACGAACTGACGGCCGGGGTGGGGTTCATCGTGGACCTCACCCGGGCCGAGGCCATCGGTCTGCTCAAGCAGCGGGTGGCCGCGCTCGAGGGGTGGCGGGAAGAGGTGACCCGGCACTGGATGCCCGCCGGGGGCGCGCCCGAGGAGTGGGGCCACATCGGCGAGATCATGAAGTTCTGGCTGCACTCCGCGGACAGCGGGGCGGAGTGGACCCGCGGGCTGATCGAGCGCCTTGAGGGCGGGGCGTATGTGATGGCGGGTGAGGGGGAGCGTTCGGTCGATGTGCTGGTGGACGCCTCCCCGCCGGACCACGACGAGAGCCACTAGATCAACGACCCGGCCCGATGACGGGTCCCTGGGACTCATCCATTAATCAAGTTTGACTAGCCCTGGATCGGGGATTAGCCTCCCGGGGCGCATAGTCAAATTTGATTACCGCGTGAGGCATGACTGCGGTGAGACATGTGAGAGGGGAAGACCTTGGCCGACAGCGATCCCGCGATCGTGGTCGAAGGACTGCGGAAGACCTACGGCGGAAAACCGGCGCTCGCCGGACTCGACCTGACCGTTCCCGCGGGCACCGTGCACGCCGTGCTCGGTCCCAACGGGGCGGGCAAGACCACCTGTGTGCGGATCCTGGCCACCCTGCTGCGGCCCGACGGCGGCCGGGCCGAGGTCGCCGGATACGACGTACGGCGCGATCCCGACCAGGTCCGCTACCGCATCGGGCTGCTCGGCCAGCACGCCGCGGTCGACGAGGAGTTGAGCGGACGGCAGAACCTGGAGATGTTCGGCCGGCTGTACCACCTCGGAGCCCGCCGGGCGCGGGCCCGCGCGGAGGAGCTGCTGGAGCGGTTCGGCCTCACCGACACCGGCCAGAAGGCCGTCGGGCAGTACAGCGGTGGTATGCGGCGCCGGCTGGACCTGGCCGCGAGCCTCATCATGCGGCCCCGGGTCCTCTTCCTCGACGAGCCGACCACGGGGCTCGACCCACGCGGCCGCACCGAGGTGTGGAACGCGGTCCGTTCCCTGGTCGGCTGCGGCACCACGGTGCTGCTCACCACCCAGTACCTGGAGGAGGCCGACCAACTCGCCGACCGCATCTGCGTGGTGGACCACGGCCGGTCCATCGCCGAGGGCACCGCCGACCAGCTCAAGGCACGGATCGGCGGGGACCGGATCGAGGTCGTACTGCGCGACGGGCGCCAACTCGTCGCCGCCGTCCCGCTCGTGGGCCGGGCCACCGGCTCGGACGCCGTCGAGACCGACACCGACCGGCGGCGGATCGGCGCACCGGTTGAGGACCGGGTCGCCGCGCTCACCGGGACCGTACGGGCGCTCGCGGCGGCCGGGATCGAGGCGGAGGACATCGTGCTGCGCCGCCCCACCCTGGACGAGGTCTTCCTCCATCTCACCGGGAAGAGCGCGGCCGATGCCGCCGCGGACGGCGGCACGGACCACACCACCAAGGAAGGGGCGGGCGTATGAGCGCCGCGACGGACACCACCGCGAGGCCCGCGAACACCCTGTACTGGGCCCTCGCCGACTCCTGGACCATGACCCGGCGCGGACTGGCCCACTGGGCGCGCCGGCCCGTCCAGGTGGTCGTCAACCTGGTCTTCCCGGTGATGATGCTGCTGATGTTCGCGTACTTCCTGGGCGGCGGGATGACCGTTCCCGGAGGTGGCGACTACAAGGAGTACCTGGTGCCCGGGATGCTCGCCCTCACCATGGCCTTCGGCCTGGAGGGGACGATGCTCGCGGTCACCACGGACCTCAACAAGGGCGTCATCGACCGCTTCCGCTCCATGCCCATGGCCCCGTCGGCGGTGCTGGTCGGGCGCAGCGTCCTGGACATGCTCCAGTCCGCGCTGAGCCTGTGCGTGCTCATCGGGGTCGCCCTGGCGATGGGCTGGCGCTGGCACGACGGGCTCGGCGACGCGCTGTACGCGGTGGGGCTGCTGCTCTGGCTGCGGTTCGCGATGCTGTGGATCGGCATCCACCTGGGCATGGTGGCCGGACGTCCGGAACTGGTCCAGGCCGTGCAGATCCTGGTCTGGCCGGTCGGCTTCCTCTCCAACGCCTTCTCCGCGCCCGAGAACATGCCCGCGTGGCTGGGGACGGTCGCCGAGTGGAACCCGATGTCGGCCACGGCGGCGGCGGTCCGCGATCTGTTCGGCATCCCGGGTGCCGGGGGCGGCGGCTCCTGGGCCGTCGAGCACGCCCGACTGCTGGCCGTCTGCTGGCCGCTGTTCCTGCTGGCGGTCTTCTTCCCGCTCGCCGTGGGCCGTTTCCGCGGGCTCAGCCGCTGAGGGAGGTGGCCCCGGTCCGGGTACCACCTCCGTCACATCGTCACCGGTGGTGGGCGGTTGCGGATACGGTGCGGGTATGGGGAACGACAGCGTGGGCACGGGGGCGGAGCGGGCCGGGGGGCCGGGTTACGCCCTGCTGATCGCGGCCGGGCCGGCCGGGAGGCAGCGGCTGATGGACGCGGCCGCCGCGCTGCCACAGCTCGCGGCGGTGCCTCCGGCCGCGCTGCTGGGCACGCCCGGCGGCGCCAGTGTGGTCCAACTCGTCGACCCCGCCGACCCGCAGACGGTCCTCACCCACCTGCGGACCGCGGCCGCCCATCCGGGCCCGGTGCTGATCTACCTCGCGGGCCAGCTCACCGTGGACGCCAAGCAGCGTTTACCGCATCTGGCACTGGCGCGCACCACCCCGCGGACGGCCCGGTACACGGCGCTGCCGTGGCACTGGCTGGCCTCGGAGCTCGCCCGGCGGCCGTCCGGCAGCACCACGGTGCTGGCCGACCTGGTGGCCGATGAGACGGCCTGGCCGGGGCTGTCCGGATCCGCGGGCGGCCCCGGCCGGCTCTCCGCCGGGCTGACGCTGTACGGCGCGGTGGCTCCGGCCCCGCCCAAGCGGCGGCTCGCGGCGCCGCTCTACAGCCGGGCGCTGGCCGACGCGCTGCGCGGTGCGGCGGGCGGCACGTCCGGCGGTGCGCCGGACGCCGTGCCGCCGTATGCCCGGCTGCATGAACGGGCCGTGGCCGAGGCGGGCCTCGGCGGCGGGTCCGTCCTGCTGCTGGACGGGTCAGGGGAAACGTCTCCGCGCCCGGGGGGAGCGGTACCGGGCGTACCGTTGCGCTGTCCCGCGCCCCAGGACGCCGTACCCGCACCGGACCGGGCGCCGTCTGCTCCGGGGGCCGTCGTGGTGCCGGATCCGCACGCCGCCATCTTCGAGGCCGCCCACGCCGGACGGCACAGCGAGGCCGCCTCGATGGCGGCGGCCTGGGAGCAGGAGGCCCTGCGCGCCGCCGGACCCCGTTCCCCGGAAGCGATCCACTGGCTGGAGGTGCGCGCCGACCTCGCCCGGCTGGCCGGGGACCCGGCCCGCGCCTGTGAGTTGTGGCTCGCGGTGGCGGACGCCCGGCTGGGCAACGGGGAACCGGCCGGGGACCCCGAGGTCGAGGGGGCCGTGGACCGGGCGCACCACCAGTGGCAGTTCATCGCGGACCCGGCGCGGGCCGGTGCCCTCGCCCCGCGGCTGATCGAGCTGCGCGGCCGGGTGCCCGGCCGCAGACCCGGGGCCCTGGAGGCGGTGCGCCGCAGGGCCGGGCTGCTGCTCGGCACCGCGTCCCAGCCGGGCTGACCCGGCCGGGCGGCCTCGCTGAGCCATGGTGTGGCCGCGGACGCGGGACGGCACCGCGTGGCACGTCCCGCGGAGCGCCTGGGCCGTGTCCGCACCGTCCCGCCGGACCCACGACGCCTGGCACCCGGCCCGCCGCGTTGCCGGGACCGGACGACCGGTCGCGTACGTGGGCCCCGGGAGGGTCTCCCGCCCGACCGCGCCGGCCATCCGCACGCCTCCCACCGCACTCCAGGCCGATTCACCTAGTGGTGGAAGGCGGTGGCCTGGGACTCCGGCCGCTCCTGCGGTTTCGCCTGGGCCCGCAGCTCCGGCATCACACTGCTCAGATCGGCCATGAACAGGTCCGAGAGGTCCATCGAGAAGCCGTTGCGGCACACCACCCGCACCACCGACAGGTCCTCGCGGTTCGGCGGGAAGGTGTACGCGGGCACCAGCCAGCCGCACTCCCGCAGCCGCCGCGAGACGTCGAACACATCGAAGTTCCGCACCCCGCCCGCCGTGGTGAAGGCGAAGACCGGCAGCTGGTCGCCGCGGGTCAGCAGGGTGAAGTCGCCGAGCGCCTCGATCCGGTCGGCCAGTGAGCAGGCCACGTCGCGGGAGTTCTGCTGGACCGCGCGGAAGCCTTCCCGGCCCAGCCGCAGGAAGGTGTAGTACTGGGCGGCCACCTGGGCCCCGGGCCGGGAGAAGTTCAGCGCGAAGGTGGGCATGTCGCCGCCGAGGTAGTTGACCCGGAAGACCAGTTCCTCGGGCAGGTCCTCGGGGGTGCGCCACAGCGCCCAGCCCACCCCCGGGTAGACCAGGCCGTACTTGTGGCCCGAGGTGTTGATGGAGGAGACCCGAGGCAGCCGGAAGTCCCACACCAGCTCCGTGTCGAGGAACGGCGCCACCATCCCGCCGGAGGCCGCGTCCACATGGACCGGTACGTCCAGTCCGGTGCGCTCCTGGAGGTCGTCCAGCGCCCCGCACACCTCGGCCACCGGCTCGTAGGATCCGTCGAAGGTGGAGCCGAGCACGGCGACCACACCGATGGTGTTCTCGTCGCAGAGGTCGGCGGCGGCCTGGGGGTCGAGGTGGAACCGGTCGCCCTCCATGGGCACCTGGCGGGCCTCGACCTCCCAGAAGTTGCAGAACTTGTCCCAGCACACCTGGACATTGCCGCCCATGACCAGGTTGGGCTTGGCGGTGGCCGGGTAGCGCACCGGATTCCGCTTCGCCCAGCGCCGTTTGAGGGCCAGCCCGGCGAGCATGCACGCCTCGCTGGAGCCGGTGGTGGAGCAGCCCACGGCGGACTCCGGGTCGGGCGCGTGCCACAGGTGGGCGAGCGTCGCCACACAGCGCCGTTCCAGTTCGGCGGTGCGCGGGTACTCGTCCTTGTCGATCATGTTCTTGTCGCGGCAGTCGGCCATCAGCTTGCCCGCCTGCGGCTCCATCCACGTGGTGACGAAGGTGGCGAGGTTCAGCCGGGCGTTGCCGTCCAGCATCAGCTCGTCATGGACGAACTGGTACGCGGCGGAGGGCGCCATCGGTCCGTCCGGGAGACGGTGGCGCGGGGGTTCGGCGGCCATACCGCTGACCGGGTCCGCCTCGCCGTAGAAGGGGTTGACGGAGAAGCCGGACCGCTCTTCCTTGCCGTGTCTGACGCTGGAGCCTCGATGAAGTGCCATCTTCCCGAAAATACGGGCATATCGGGTGTAAGGCTCGGTCCCGCGCCGCTGTCCGGCGCCGCTCCCCCGCGTCGCCCCCCGCCGCTACCCCGCGCTGCTCAGCGACAGCTTCGCCGCGAAGCCCAGGAACGCCGCGCCCGCGCCCGCCGACAGACCGGCGGTCAGCCGCCTGCGCCGCCGGAAGGTGGCCGCGAGATACGTACCGCCGAAGATCAGCACCGACAGATAGGTGATGCTGAACAACTGCGCCCAGGCGCCCAGCGCCACGAACGACAGCGCCGGATGGGCGTACTCCGGGTCCACGAACTGCACGAAGAAGGAGATGAAGAAGAGGATCGCCTTGGGGTTCAGCAGGCTGATGACCAGGGCCCTGCGGTACGGCCGCTCCGCCTTGGTCCCCGTCGCGCCGCTCGCGCCACCGGCGTCGCCG
Source organism: Streptomyces sp. NPDC045899 (assembly GCF_056431485.1). Lineage (NCBI taxonomy): Bacteria > Bacillati > Actinomycetota > Actinomycetes > Kitasatosporales > Streptomycetaceae > Streptomyces > Streptomyces sp. NPDC045899. Next base: position 39,722 of record NZ_JBWKKP010000026.1, on the reverse strand, counting down.
GCGTCGGCGTCAACGGCCCGTACGGCCCCCGGGCCGCGCCGCCACAGCGCCCGCGCCCCGCGCAGCATGCCCACCGCGAGCCAGGTCAGATAGCCCGCGCCGGCGAACTTCACCACGGTGAACACCAGCGGGCTGGCGTGCAGCAGCGAGGCCACGCCCCCCGCCGACAGCGCCATCAGCACCGCGTCCCCGCACACCACGCCCGCCGCCGCCTGATAGGCGACGCGGGGGCCGCGGCGGGCCGCGACGGACACCACGTAGAGCGAATTGGGCCCCGGCAGCAGGATGATCAGCGCCAGGCCCGCCAGATAGGTCGATAGATCCGTTATCCCGAGCACAATCAGCAGGATGCCAGGGTCCGGAATCCCTCCTCATCCGGGTTTCGCGATACGGACTTGCACCTCACGTGAGGTGAGGGCGCAGCGTGGAGCCCGTACCGGGAGCACGACCGGTACCGACACCAGGAGAGCGGAAGCGGACATGAGCTATTCCGTGGGACAGGTCGCGGCCTTCGCCAACGTCACGGTGCGCACCCTGCACCACTACGACGAGATCGGACTGCTGCGCCCCGGCGCCCGCAGCCCGGCCGGGCACCGGCGGTACGACGAGGCCGATCTCGAACGGCTCCAGCAGATCCTGTTCTACCGGGAGCTCGGCTTTCCGCTCGAGGAGGTGGCGGTGCTGCTCGACGACCCGGACGCGGACCCGCAGGCACTCCTGCGGCACCAGCACCAGCTGCTGACCGAACGGATCGAGAGGCTGCGGCAGATGGCCGCCGCCGTCGAACACGCCATGGAGGCACGGAAGATGGGCATCAACCTCACCCCGGAGGAGAGGTTCGAGGTCTTCGGCGACGCCGACCCCGAGCAGTACGTGCAGGAGGCCGAGGAGCGCTGGGGCCACACCGAGGCGTACCGGGAGTCGATGCGCCGGTACGCGACCTACGGCAAGGACGACCTGCTGCGGATCAAGGCGGAGGGCGAACGGCTCAACACCGTCCTCGCCGCCCTCCTGGAGGCCGGGACCCCGCCGGAGTCGGAGGCCGCGATGGATCTCGCCGAGGAGCACCGGCAGCAGATCGTCCGCTGGTTCTACGACTGCGACTACGGGATCCACACCTGTCTGGCCGAGATCTACGTGGCGGACGAGCGCTTCACCGCCACCTATGACGCCATCAAGCCGGGGCTGGCCGCCTACCTCCGGGCCGCGATCCTCGCCAACGCCGAGCGCGCGGGACACACTCCCGGCTGAGCCGTCCGGTGCGGGCCCGGGGTTTCCCCGGGCCCGCGGGCGCGCCTCCCGGACCGGTGGGAACCAAGGGCAGGCACCCGGCGTTGATAGCTTTGGGCGGCACACTGCGAAGAACCCCGCATCCAGTCCGCCCCGACCTGCGGCCGGGCCTCGCACGAGCCTGCACCCCTCGACCCAGGAGCCTGTCACCCGTGACCACTCTCGCGCTCGGCCCCCAGTGGCTGGACCCGGACTATCTGATCGAGACCTTCGGTCTGCTCGGCGTCCTCGCCATCGTCTTCGCGGAGTCCGGCCTGCTCATCGGCTTCTTCCTGCCGGGCGACTCACTGCTGTTCACCACCGGACTGCTGGTCACCACCGATGTGATCAAGCAGGACCTGTGGCTGGTGTGCACGGCCATCGCGCTCGCCGCGATCCTGGGTGACCAGGCCGGATATCTCTTCGGCCGGAAGGTGGGCCCGGCGCTGTTCCGCCGCCCCGACTCCAAGCTCTTCAAACAGGAGAACGTGGAGAAGGCCCACGAGTTCTTCGAGAAGCACGGACCGAAGTCGCTGGTGCTGGCCCGTTTCGTGCCCATCGTCCGCACCTTCACGCCGATCATCGCGGGCGTGAGCCGGATGAACTACCGCTCCTTCATCATCTTCAACATCATCGGCGGTGTGCTGTGGGGCACCGGCGTCACCCTGCTCGGTGCGGCGCTCGGCAAGGTGGAATTCGTCCACGCCCATATCGAGCTGATCCTGATCGGCATCGTGCTGCTGTCGGTGATCCCGATCGCCATCGAGTTCCTGCGGGCCCGCAGCAAGGCCAAGAAGGCCGCCGCCGGACCGGCGGAGCGGGGCGCGTCCGACGCGTCCGGGGGGCGGCCGGGCGCCGGAGCGCCGCCGCAGGCCCCGCGCGGACGCCACGCCAAGCGCTGACCCCCGGGGCCCCAGAGTCCCCGTCCGCGCCGGTCACACCCCGTTCACCCCTTTTTGCTTCTCTTCCCCCCGCTTCACATCGGCCCCAGCTCCGCCCCCGCTCCCGGTAGACGGCCACCGCCCCGCACAATGGGCAGCGGTGGCCCCTGTCGTATCGGCGCGGGACCGCCCGGAAATGCACGGGGAGGCTGGCGAGGAGCGAGGAGACGTGGGGTCGGAACGACAGCAGGGACAGCGCGGCGGGACCGCGGAGACGGACGCGGCGGGGAACGGCAAGCCGCAGTCCGACGAGGCGCACAGCGCTTTCACCCCGCCTCTGGGCCTACCACTGCCCCCGGCCTCCGAGGACGAGCACCCGACATCGGAGTTCGCCGTCCCCGAGGGGTTCGCCGCCGAGCCCGCCGCCGAGCCCGAGGGCTCCGCCTTCGCCCCGCCCGGCGGGATGAGGCCCCAGCCCGGCGGAAACTCGACCACCGGCGGTTTCGCGGCCTTCACCCCGCCCGGCGGGATACCCGTCGTCCGGCTGACCAAGGACGCGCCCTGGCAGGACCGCATGCGCACCATGCTGCGGATGCCGCTCGGTGAGCGCCCGCTCCCCGAGCGCGTGGAACGGTCGGAGGACGACACCGGCCCCGCCGTGCCCCGTGTGCTCGACCTCACCCTCCGCATCGGCGAGCTGCTGCTCGCGGGCGGCGAGGGGGCCGAGGACGTGGAGGCGGCCATGTTCGGCGTGGCCCATGCCTACGGGCTGGACCGCTGCGAACCGACGGTGACCTTCACCCTGCTGTCGGTCAGCTACCAGGCGTCGCTGGTGGACGACCCGGTCACCGCCAGCCGCACCGTGCGCCGCCGGGGCACCGACTACACCCGGCTCTCCGCGGTCTTCCGGCTGGTCGACGACATCACCACACACGAGGACATCACCCTGGAGGAGGCGTACCGGCGGCTGGCCGAGATACGCCGTAACCGCCACCCCTACCCCGGCTGGGCGCTCACCGTGGCCGGCGGCGGGCTGGCCGGAGCGGCGAGCATGCTCGTCGGCGGTGAATGGCCGGTGTTCTTCGCCGCGGCCGTCGGCGCGATGCTCGGCGACCGGCTGGCATGGCTGGCCTCCGGACGCGGGCTGCCGGAGTTCTACCAGTTCGTGGTCGCGGCGATGCCGCCGGCCGCGATGGGCGTCGCGCTCAGCCTGGTGGGCTCCGGGCTCCAGGCGTCCGCGGTGATCACCGGTGGACTCTTCGCGCTGATCCCGGGACGGGCCTTGGTCGCGGGTGTCCAGGACGGGCTGACCGGCTATTACATCACCGCCGCGGCCCGGCTCCTGGAAGTCGGCTACCTCATCGTGGGCATCGTGTGCGGGGTGCTCACGGTGCTGTACGGCGGTCTGCAACTGGACGCCAAGCTCAACCCGGAGGCGGCGCTGCGCCATGTGGAGCGGCCGTACATCCAGATACTGGCGGCGATGCTGCTCGCCCTGACGTTCTCGATCCTGCTCCAGCAGGAACGTCACACCGTGCTGTTCGCCACGCTCAACGGCGGGGTGGCCTGGGTGGTCTACGCGGCCCTCGCCGACACCGCGGACGTCCCGGAAGTGGCCGCCACCACGGTGGCCGCCGGACTGGTCGGCCTCTTCGGCCAGCTGCTGTCCCGCTACCGCTTCGCCTCCGCGTTGCCCTACGTCACGGCGGCGATCGGCCCGCTGCTGCCCGGTAGCGCGACCTACTTCGGACTGCTGGCCCTGGCGCAGGGCAATCTGGACCGCGGGGTCTCCCACCTCACCCAAGCGGCCGCACTGGCCCTGGCGATCGCCATCGGGGTGAATCTGGGGAACGAGGCCGCACGGCTCTTCCTCAGGATGCCGGGCGCCGGGATCGAGCCGGCCGACCGCCGTGCGGCCAAGCGCACCCGCGGCTTCTGACCCCCCGGGCCGAGCCCGGACATCCCCGGAATTCCGGGGGACGGAGCGGAAAAACAGCGGACGGGCCGGATCACTCCGGCCCGTCCGCTGTCTGTGGTGGCTCAGTGGCCGCCGGACGCCTCGAGGCGCTTGATGGACGCCTCGACCTCGGCCTCGGCCTCGGCGCGGCCCACCCAGTCGGCCCCCTCGACCGACTTGCCGGGCTCCAGGTCCTTGTAGACCTCGAAGAAGTGCTGGATCTCCAGGCGGTCGAACTCGGACACGTGGTGAATGTCACGCAGGTGCTCCACCCGCGGGTCCGAGGCCGGGACACAGAGCAGCTTGTCGTCGCCGCCCGCCTCGTCGGTCATCCTGAACATGCCGATGGCACGGCACTTGATCAGGCAGCCGGGGAACGTCGGCTCGTCGAGAATGACCAGGGCGTCCAGCGGGTCACCGTCCTCGCCGAGGGTGTTCTCGACGAAGCCGTAGTCCGCGGGGTAGCTGGTCGAAGTGAAGAGCCGACGGTCGAGACGGATACGTCCCGTCTCGTGGTCCACCTCGTACTTGTTCCGCGAACCCTTCGGGATCTCGATGGTGACGTCGAACTCCACGGGTGGCTCCTCCATGATCAACACATACGTCTGGTGATTAAGTGTCCCCCACGCAGGTGTGTGGTGGCGAAAGGGGCTGGTCGGTCGTGCCTGAAGCCAGATCGTGGCAGGTCAGGGAGTGGCTGAGCCGCGGGCGGAGCCGAGTGCGGGACCAGTGGCGGCGGGCCACGTGCGAACAGCGGAGCACCGTACGGGTGACGGCTGTCGCCGCGACGGTGGGCCTCGCGGTCGCGATCGGCTCGGTGCTGGTGGCCGGGCCGTGGGACTCGGGTCAGCGTACGGCCGAACGGGCCCGCGCCGCCGGGGGACCGGCGACGGGTGGCGACCGTCACGGCGGGGACAGGCCCGCGCCCAGCGCGTCCCCGGTGCTGGCCGCCCTCGGCGCGCCCACCGCCGAACCGTCACCGGACAGCGGTGAGGACGCGGTGCCGCCGCCCACCGGCGGCGGGCTGGCCGACACCCTCGAACCGCTGCTGGACGACCCGGCCCTGGGCGACCGGCGCTCGGTGTCCGTCGTGGACGTGGCCACCGGACGCCAGGTGTACGGGGCGAAGGCGGACAGCGCCGCGGTGCCCGCCTCCATCATCAAGGTGGCCACCGGCGCCGCCGCGCTCTCCGCGCTCGGCCCCGACTACCGGATCAAGACCACCGTCGTCAGGGCCGGGAAGGACGGCATCGTGCTCGTCGGCGGCGGCGACCCCACGCTCACCGCCCGTCCGGTGAAGGGCCCCGACCAGCCCGCCTCGCTGCGGAAACTGGCCGACGACACCGCCCGCGCGCTGAAGAAGCGCGACGCCCGGACGGTCCGGCTCGGCTACGACACCTCGCTCTACTCCGGTCCCGGTCTGCACCCGATCGGCGTCAACGAGAACATCTCGCCGGTGACCCCGCTCATGGTCGACGAGGGACGGCAGGACGACAGCGACCACGGTCCCGCCCCGCGCGCCGAGGACCCGGCCGCCGACGCGGCCGGCACCTTCGCGTCGCTGCTGCGCGACCGCGGTATCGAGGTGAAGGGCGAACCGCGGTCCCGGGAGGCCGGGAAGACCCCCGAGGCGCTGGCCGCCGTACGCTCCCAACCGCTGTCCGCGCTCGTCGAGCGGATGCTGACCAACAGCGACAACGACCTCGGCGAGGCGCTGGCCCGGCAGACCGCCATCGCCGCCGGACGGCCCGCCAGCTTCGAGGGTGGCGCCGAGGCGGTGACCGCCCGGCTGCGGAAGCTGGACCTGCCGGTGGGCGGTGTCCACATCGCCGACGGCAGCGGTCTCGACCGTGCCGACCGGGTCTCCGCCGCCCTGCTCGCCCAGACGCTGGTGCGCTCCGCCGACCACGACCACCCCGAACTGCGGTCGGTCCTCACCGGACTGCCGGTGGCCGGGTTCAACGGCACGCTGCGCACCCGCTACGCCGAGGACTCGGTGGGCCGCGGGGTGGTCCGCGCCAAGACCGGCACCCTCACCGGGATCAACACCCTGGCGGGCACGGTGGTCGACGCGGACGGACGGCTGCTGGTCTTCACCTTCATCACCAACGGCACCACCGACCCCGACGGCGCCCAGCACGCCCTGGACCGGATGGCCTCGGCCCTGGCCAACTGCGGCTGCCGCTGACGGAGGTGACGGCGGACCCCGGCGACCGCGTGTACGGGCCGCCGTCTCCTCCCGGATGCGACCGGGGCCACGTACCGTGAAGCCATGACGAGCATCGGTGGTGTGGAGATGGTCGACTGGAACCTCGCGGTCGCGACCGCGACCCGGCTGGTCCGCCCGGGGCCGGAGGTGAGCCGGGAGGAGGCGCGCGCGGTCGTCGCGGAGCTGCGGCGGCACGCCAAGTCGTCCGAGGAGCACGTACGGGCGTTCACCCGGATGGCCGTGCCAGGAGGTCCGGACTCCGACACCCCGGTGCTGGTGGTGGACCGCGCGGGCTGGATCAAGGCCAATGTCGCGGGCTTCCGCCAGATCCTCAAACCGCTGCTCGGCAAGATGCAGGACCGGCGCGGCGGTATGCCCGGCGGCGCGGTGCTGGGCGCGGTCGGCGGCAAGGTGACCGGTGTGGAGCTGGGGATGCTGCTGTCCTTCCTCGCCTCCCGGGTGCTCGGCCAGTACGAGACCTTCGCACCCGGCGGCGGTGAGCTGCCCGGGACCGCGGGCGGCGGACGGCTGCTGCTGGTGGCCCCCAACATCGTCCACGTGGAGCGCGAGCTGGACGTCCACCCGCATGACTTCCGGCTGTGGGTGGCGCTGCACGAGGAGACCCACCGCACCCAGTTCACCGCCGTGCCGTGGCTGCGCGACCACATCGAGTCCGAGATCCAGGCGTTCCTGGGCGAGACCGACGTGGACCCGGCCACCCTGCTGGAGCGGCTGCGCGAGGCCGTCCAGTCCCTCGGCGGCGGCAGGGAGCGGGAGGACACCGGGGACCGGGGCGCGTCCAGCATCATCGAGCTGGTCCAGACGCCCGCCCAGCGGGAGATCCTGGCCCGGCTGACGGCGGTGATGTCCCTGCTGGAGGGCCACGCCGACTACGTGATGGACGGGGTGGGCCCGGAGGTCGTGCCCTCCGTGGCGGAGATCCGCGAGAAGTTCCAGAAGCGGCGGGCCAGCGGCGCCGGACGGCTGGACCAGGCGCTGCGCAAACTGTTGGGGCTGGACGCCAAGCTGCGGCAGTACCGTGACGGTGAGCGGTTCGTACGGGCCGTGGTGAACGAGGTCGGCATGGAGGGCTTCAACCGGGTCTGGACGTCCCCGAACACCCTCCCCACCAAGTCGGAGATCAACAAACCGGCGGAGTGGGTCGCGCGGGTGCACCGTAGGGCGGAGTCGTAGAACCGGCACACTCGGCGGCGGCGGAATGCCCCCCTTAATCACCCGTCCGAGGGACCGTGGGCCACGGGTAGGCGTGCGATGCTCGGGGAACAGCTCGCTTCTGTCACCATCGACATACTCTGCGTGACGACATCTCGTATACGCCCCCCGAGGCACCCCCTCGCATACAGATGGGAAACGGACATGGGTCCCCATCCAGCGGTCGCCGCGATACGCCTGGCGGTGCGCCGCGTCCTGCACGACGTCCTCGTCGCTTCCTCGGCCCCCACTCCGCCCTCCTCCCGCCCCGCCACCGCCCCGCGCACCCGGCGGGCGCCCGGTGACGGGCCGCTGGTGCTCGCCGCCTGCTCCGGCGGCGCCGACTCCATGGCGCTCGCCTCCGCACTGGCCTTCGAGGCCCCCCGGCTGGGCCTGCGCGCCGGCGGCATCACCGTCGACCACGGTCTCCAGCCCGGTTCCGACGTCCGCGCGGCCGAGGTCGCCGAGCGGATGCGCGAGCTCGGCCTCGTACCGGTCGAGTCCATCCCGGTCGCCGTCGGCCGGGACGGCGGTCCCGAGGCCGCCGCCCGCGACGCCCGTTACGCAGCCCTCGACGCCGCCGCGGAGCGCCACGGCGCCGCCGCCGTCCTGCTCGGCCACACCCGCGACGACCAGGCCGAGACGGTGCTGCTCGGCCTCGCCCGCGGCTCCGGTATCCGCTCCCTGTCCGGTATGGCCCGCGTCTCCGGCGCCGGCGGCCGCTACCGCCGCCCCTTCCTCCAGCTCGACCGGCACACCGTCCGCAAGGCCTGTCTGGCCCAGTCGCTGCCGGTCTGGGACGACCCGCACAACGTGGACCCCACCTACACCCGCTCCCGGGTCCGCCACGAGGCACTGCCCGTCCTGGAGAAGGCTCTCGGCAAAGGTGTCGTCGAAGCGCTCGCCCGCACCGCCCAGCTCTCCCGTGACGACGCCGACGCCCTGGACGCCTGGGCCGCCCGTGCCGAGGCCGATGTGGTGACCACCGCCGAGGTGCCCGCCGAAGGGGGCGGGACGGTCGAGCTGGACACCGCCGGACTGCACGGGTTGCCCACCGCCGTCCGCCGCCGGGTGCTGCGCCGCGCGGCCATCGCCGCGGGCGCTCCGGCCGGTTCGCTCTTCGCCCGCCACATCGAAGAGGTCGACCGGCTGATCACCGGCTGGCGGGGTCAGCGGGCCATCAACCTCCCCGGGCGGGTAGAGGTCCGCCGGGAGGGTGGCAGACTGGTCATCCGGCAGGGCTGATCCGCCCGCCGAATTGCCGGACTGTCGAACGAGAGTGGCGCGGGTGGACGACAAGGACATGGGCACCGACCTGAAGTCGGTCCTTATCACCGAGGAAGAGATCAAGGCGAAGCTGGCCGGGCTGGCCGCCGAGATCGATGCGGAGTACGCGGGCAAGGACCTGCTCATCATCGGTGTCCTCAAGGGCGCGGTGATGGTGATGGCGGACCTGGCGCGCGCCTTGTCCTCTCCCGTCACCATGGACTGGATGGCCGTGTCGTCCTACGGCGCGGGCACCCAGTCCTCGGGTGTGGTGCGGATCCTCAAGGACCTGGACACCGACATCAAGGGACGGCACGTCCTGATCGTCGAGGACATCATCGACTCCGGTCTGACGCTGTCCTGGCTGCTGTCGAACCTCGGCTCGCGCGAGCCCGCCTCACTGAACGTGTGCACCCTGCTGCGCAAGCCGGAGGCGGCCAAGGTCGCCATCGACGTGAAGTGGGTCGGCTTCGACATTCCGAACGAGTTCGTCGTGGGCTACGGACTGGACTACGCGGAGAAGTACCGCAACCTCCCCTTCGTCGGCACGCTGGCGCCGCACGTCTACGGCGGCTGAGCCGTCCCGCCGCCGCGGCGCGCCCGGCGGGAACCTGTCGCGGTTTCCCGCCGTTGGAGCAGGGGAAGGCGGTTTTGTTAACAGTCCACGGCGGCGTCGGGTGACAATGCTGGGGTACCGTCCGAAGGTCAGCCTCTTTCGAGGCTGAGGATCAGACAGCTCATACACCACAAATACACCGCAATACACCGCACGCACAGGCGCCCCTCCAGGGCTGCCGTGCCTCACTGTGGCAGGAGGGACGGGGCGATTTCGCCCCGTATGGATGGACGTGAAGCGCTACTTCCGTGGGCCGGTCATGTGGATCGTGCTGGCCGTCCTCGCCGTGGTCGTGTTGATGCAGGTCGTCGGCTCGTCCGGCGGCTACAAGTCGGTGGACACCAGCCAGGTCGTCAAGGCGATCAACCGGAACCAGGTCCAGTCCGCCGAACTGACGACCGGCGACGAGCACAAGATCAAGATCAAGCTCAAGGACAACGTCGCGAAGATCTCCGGCAGCGACAAGCTCCAGGCCACCTACATCGGTGACCAGGGCGTCGACCTCGCCCGGACCCTTCAGGCGAATGCCCAGAAGGACAACGGGATCCCGGACGGGTACAACGTCTCGACGTCGAAGCAGAACCCGTTCGTCGGGATCCTGCTCTCGCTGCTCCCGTTCGTGCTGATCGTCGTGGTCTTCCTGTTCCTGATGAACCAGATGCAGGGCGGCGGCTCCCGGGTGATGAACTTCGGGAAGTCGAAGGCCAAGCTGATCACCAAGGACACCCCGAAGACGACCTTCTCCGATGTGGCGGGGTCCGACGAGGCGGTCGAGGAGCTCCAGGAGATCAAGGAGTTCCTCCAGGAGCCCGCGAAGTTCCAGGCCGTGGGCGCCAAGATCCCCAAGGGTGTGCTGCTCTACGGCCCGCCCGGTACGGGTAAGACGCTGCTCGCGCGTGCCGTCGCGGGTGAGGCGGGCGTCCCGTTCTACTCGATCTCCGGTTCCGACTTCGTCGAGATGTTCGTGGGTGTGGGTGCCTCCCGGGTCCGTGACCTGTTCGAGCAGGCCAAGACCAACGCCCCGGCGATCGTCTTCGTCGACGAGATCGACGCCGTCGGCCGCCACCGCGGCGCCGGTATGGGCGGCGGTCACGACGAGCGCGAGCAGACGCTGAACCAGCTGCTCGTCGAGATGGACGGCTTCGATGTGAAGGGCGGCGTCATCCTGATCGCCGCCACCAACCGGCCGGACATCCTCGACCCGGCGCTGCTGCGCCCGGGCCGCTTCGACCGGCAGATCGCCGTCGACCGTCCGGATATGCAGGGCCGTCTGGAGATCCTCAAGGTCCACCAGAAGGGCAAGCCGGTCACACCGGACGTCGACCTGTCGGCCGTCGCCCGCCGCACCCCCGGCTTCACCGGTGCCGATCTGTCGAACGTGCTGAACGAGGCCGCCCTGCTGACGGCCCGCAGCGACAAGAAGCTGATCGACAACCACTTCCTGGACGAGGCGATCGACCGTGTCGTGGCCGGACCGCAGAAGCGGACCCGGATCATGAGCGACAAGGAGAAGAAGATCACCGCGTACCACGAGGGCGGTCACGCCCTGGTCGCGGCGGCCTCTCCGAACAGCGACCCGGTGCACAAGGTCACGATCCTCTCCCGCGGCCGGGCCCTGGGTTACACCATGGTCCTGCCGGACGAGGACAAGTACTCGACCACGCGCAACGAGATGCTGGACCAGCTCGCCTACATGATGGGCGGCCGGGCGGCCGAGGAACTGGTCTTCCACGACCCGACCACCGGCGCCTCCAACGACATCGAGAAGGCGACCGCCACGGCCCGCGCGATGGTCACCCAGTACGGCATGACCGAGCGGCTCGGCGCGATCAAGTTCGGCTCCGACAACTCCGAGCCGTTCCTGGGCCGTGAGATGGCCCACCAGCGCGACTACTCGGAAGAGGTCGCCGCGCTGGTGGACGAGGAGGTCAAGAAGCTCATCGAGGCCGCGCACAACGAAGCGTGGGAGATCCTCGTCGAGAACCGCGACGTCCTGGACAACCTCGTCCTGGCGCTGCTGGAGAAGGAGACGCTGAACAAGGAGGAGATCGCCGAGATCTTCGCCCCGATCGTCAAGCGTCCGGCCCGTCCGGCGTGGACCGGTTCATCGCGGCGCACCCCCTCCACCCGTCCGCCGGTGCTCTCCCCCAAGGAGCTGGCCCCGGCCAACGGCGCCCAGTCCCCGACGGCCTCCCTCGCGAAGGCCACCGCCCCGGAGGAGACCCCGGAGCGGACCGAGGAATCGGGTACCGGTCCGGAGAACTGACCGCGGCGTCCAGGGGCCCGGAGCCCCTGGACGGCCCCGGAATGAATGCCGCGTCAGCCAGGTTCTAGCCTGTTGACGCGGCATTCCGCATTTGTATGTGTGTGTGAGGAACGAGGCAATCCATGACCGACCCGGTGACGCTGTACGGCGAAGGCCGCATCGGCGAGTTCGATGAGAAGCGCGCCGAGAACGCGGTCCGTGAGCTCCTCATCGCCGTCGGCGAGGACCCGGACCGGGAAGGGCTCCGGGAGACCCCGGGGCGGGTGGCCCGTGCCTACAAGGAGATCTTCGCGGGGCTGCGCCAGCAGCCGGAGGACGTCCTCACCACCACGTTCGACCTGGGCCATGACGAGATGGTGCTGGTGAAGGACATCGAGGTGATGTCCTCCTGTGAGCACCACCTGGTCCCCTTCGTGGGCGTCGCCCACGTCGGCTACATCCCGTCCCATGACGGCAAGATCACCGGGCTGTCCAAGCTGGCCCGGCTGGTGGACGTCTTCGCCCGCCGCCCCCAGGTCCAGGAGCGGCTGACCACGCAGATAGCCGACTCCCTGATGCGGATACTGGAACCGCGCGGCGTGATCGTCGTGGTGGAGTGCGAGCACATGTGCATGACCATGCGCGGGGTGCGCAAGCCCGGGGCCAAGACCCTCACCTCGGCCGTCCGCGGTCAGCTGCGCGACGCCGCCACCCGGGCCGAGGCGATGAGCCTGATCATGGCCCGCTAGCCGGGTCCGCTGCGCGGGAGGGGCCGTGCTCGGCGCTCAGGCGCGGGCGGCGGCGCTGGGGCCGCCGTCGCCGTTCTGCTCGTCGTCGTCCTCGGGGAGCTTGCAGACGCGCTCCAGGAAGAAGGCGGCGGCGACCACGGCCGCCCCCGCGAGGACGGAGAAACCGGCGTAGATGGCCTGGTCCCGGCGGGCCGGGACATCGAGCTGGTCCATGGCCAGGAAGGCGCCCACACCGCCGTACATACCCGCGATCAGGGCCGCGACCAGGGCGCTGGCCTGGCCGAAGATCACCGCGCGGGCGGCCACCAGGGGATCCACGCCCTTGGCGCCGGGGCGGCGCTCACGCTGGGCGCGCAGCCGGGCGCGCAGGGACAGTGACGTGGCGGCCAGCACGACCGCGATCAGGGCCAGCACGATCGGTGCGGCCACCGGAACGCTGGGCAGCGTCCCCAGTGTGTCCCACAGCCGGGCGCCCGCCCACGACACCACCCCGGCCACGGCGAACAGCCCGACCAGCACCCGGATCCGAAGTTGCTCCACCGCGCGGTCGCCCCTCAACTCGTACGTGCCAACATCTCCCGAACCTACCGGGAGATCAACGTCTATTCGGGCAGGCGCAGTTCCAGGTCCTCACGGACCTGTACTCCGTCCTGGCCCATCTCGGTCAGCAGCCCGGAGACCGCGCCCCGGCCGGGGAACTCGGCCTGCGGGTCCACGTCGTTCCACGGGACCAGCACGAAGGCGCGCTGGTGGGCCCGCGGATGGGGGAGGGTGAGCGTCGGGTCGTCGGAGACCACGTCCTGGTAGGACACGATGTCCACGTCCAGGGTGCGCGGGCCCCAGCGCTCGTCCCGCACCCGTTCGAACGCCTCTTCGATGGCGTGGCCGCGCTCCAGCAGCGAGGAGGGCGGCAGGGTCGTCTTCACCAGCACCACGGCGTTGAAGTACGTCGACTGGGTGCCGGGCTCCACGCCCCAGGGGTCCGTCTCGTACACCGGCGACACGGCCTTGACCCGCAGCCCGGGAGTGTCCTCCAGCGCGTCGATGGCGCCCTGGAGGGTCTCCAGACGGTTGCCCAGATTGCTGCCGAGCGAGATCACCGCCCGTTTGGGGTTGCTCAACGTCACGTCGGCGGCGTCCACCCGCTCCACCACGGAGGTGGGAACGGGCTGCACGGTCGGGTCGCTGCTGCTCATACTCGGCTCCGGGTGATGGTGATGGTCACGTCGTCGAAGGGCACGGTGATCGGGGCCTGCGGCTTGTGCACCACCACCTCGACCTCCTGTACCACGTCGTGCTTGAGGCAGCGGTCCGCGATCCGCTCGGCGAGCGTCTCGATCAGATCGACCGGCTCACCCCGCACCACGTCCACGACCTCTTCCGCGATCTCCCCGTAGTGGACGGTCCTGCTCAGGTCGTCGGCGGTCGCGGCGGGCCGGGTGTCCAGGCCGAGCACCAGGTCCACGACGAACGTCTGACCCTCCTCGCGCTCATGGGGGAACACCCCGTGGTGCCCGCGGGCCCTCAGGCCGCGCAGCGCGACACGATCCACCCGAATCACTCCCGCCGGTCGTCGGTACGCGGGCACGTCCCGACGTGCCCGGAACGCACCACCCGTCCCCGGCCGTCTGCCGGGGTACCTCTCTCGAATCTACCTGCGGGCGCCGTCGGCACTCGCCCACGGGGTCACGGCGCGCACGCTCCGCGCCCCCGCGTCCCTGACCCCTACCCGCACCTCGCGGGGGCTGAACGGGGTCCGTCAGTCCGGCATCAGCCGTCCGCCGTCGTCCGGTCCCTCCGGGCCCTCCGGACCGTCCTCGTCACTCTCCGCCAGCACCGGGGAGCCGTGGTGCGACCAGACCTTCCAGCCGTCATCCGTCCGGCGGAACACGTTCGTAGCCACCACCAGCTGTCCCACCAGCGGCCCCAGCTCGCCCTCCTCCTCCGCCGGGGCGCCGCTCAGGATGTTCTCGGTGCAGGTCACCAGCGCGGTGTCGGCCAGCACCGACACCTCGACATCGGTCAGGAAGAACTGGATGTACTCGGTGTTCGCCATGATCAGCGCATAGGAGCGCAGCACCTCGCCCCGGCCGCGCAGCACCGGCCAGCCGGGGTGCACACAGGACACCTCGGTGTCCGCCGCGTCCAGCCACAGCCGCTCCAGCGCCGCGTGGTCGCCCTGCTCCATGGCCTCGTACAGCGCGGTGTTCGCCCGTGCCACCCGCTCGCCGTCGGTGAGGGAGGTCACGGCGCTCCCGCCGCGTTCCCGGCCGCCTCGATGGCCCGTGCCACCCGGACCGCGTCCGCGCTCGCCCGCACCTCGTGGACCCGGACCGCCCAGGCGCCCTCGCGCGCCGCGATCGCGGTGACCGCGGCGGTGGCGGCGTCGCGCTCCCGGGCCGGTGGCGGGGTGCCGTCGCCGGACGCCAGCACCCGTCCCAGGAACCGCTTCCGGGAGGCCGCCACCAGCAGCGGACGGCCCAGCTCACGCAGCGCGGACAGCTGTGCCACCAGCGTCAGGTCGTGCTCGGCCTCCTTGGCGAAGCCGAGGCCCGGGTCGATCACGATCCGTTCCGGGTCGATACCGCCCGCGACCGCGCGCTCCAGGCCGGTGCGCAGCTCGGCGAGGACCTCGCCGACGACGTCCCGGTAGACCGCGCGGTTGTTCATGTCGATCGACTGGCCGCGCCAGTGCATCACCACGAAGGGCACCCCGGCGGCGGCCACCGTGGGGATCATGGCCGGATCGGCACCCCCGGCGCTCACATCGTTGACCAGCCGGGCCCCGGCCTCCACGGCCCGCTCGGCCACCGTGGCCCGCATGGTGTCCACGCTGACCAGGGCGCCGGCCGCGGCCAGCTCCTGGACGACCGGGATCACCCGGCGCAGCTCCTCGGCCTCGTCGACGCGGGCGGCGCCCGGCCGGGTCGACTCGCCCCCGACATCCACCAGGTCGGCCCCGGCGGTGATGAGCTCATGGCCCCGTTTCACGGCCAGCTCGGTGTCGAACCACTGGCCGCCGTCGGAGAAGGAGTCGGGCGTGACGTTCACCACGCCCATGACCGCGCACCGGTCCCATTCCGGCAGTCCGGCCACCCGGCCCCGCCCACGCAACGTCGTCATGACCCCAGGCTAGACGGCCCTGGAGGGCGGACGGGGGACGCGGGCGAACCGGGCATCCAGGGATTCCCCGGGCGAAATCCCCGCCCGGGGAGCCATGGATGAGTTCAGGCCACCCGCTCCAGTTCCCGGCCGCGGGCGCCCTGCCCGTGGGCGCAGGGCCGGGGCTCGGGGCCCCGGGTGCGGCGCAGCAGCCGGGGGAGCGCCAGTGAGACGAACCCCTCGGCCTGCATCGCGGCGAACCCGATACGGGGCAGGTCGCGGGTGTTGCGGAAGACCACGAAACGCGGCTCCCAGCGCGGCTGGAACTTGGCGTTGAACTTGTACAGCGACTCGATCTGGAACCAGCGGGAGAGGAACACCAGCAGTCCGCGCCAGCCGCGCAGCACCGGACCCGCGCCCAGCTTCTCGCCGCGCGCGAGCGCCGAGCGGAACATCGCGAAGTTCAGCGAGACGCGTTTGACGCCCAGCCGCGGGGCGGCCTGGAGGGAGGCGACGATCAGCAGTTCGTTCATCCCCGGGTCGGCGGCGCGGTCACGGCGCATGAGCTCCAGCGACATTCCGTCCGGGCCCCAGGGCACGAAGTGCAGCACGGCCTTGAGGTCCCCGTACGGACCGTCCTCGGCGCCCTCGTCGGCGGCCTTGTGGGCGGTGGCGATGACCGCGTCGCCGTCGGCCGGGTCGCCGATCCGGCCCAGGGCCATGGAGAAGCCGCGTTCGGTGTCGGTGCCGCGCCAGTCCGCGGCGGCGCGGCGGATGGTCTCCAGCTCCTCCGGTTCCAGATCGCGGGCGCGGCGCACCCGGGTCTCGTAGCCGGCCCGTTCGATGCGCTTGACCATCTGGCGGACGTTGCGCATGGCGCGGCCGGAGAGGGTGAAGTCGGCCACGTCGACGATGGCCTCGTCACCGAGCTCCAGGGCGTCCAGTCCGGTCTCCCGGGTCCACACCTCGCCGCCGGTCTCACTGCACCCCATGACGGCCGGGGTCCAGGAGTGCGCGCGGGCCTCCTCCATGAAGCGGGCGATGGCCCCGGGCCACGCCTCGACGTCGCCGACCGGGTCACCGCTGGCCAGCATCACACCGGAGACGACGCGGTAGCAGACGGCGGCCTTGCCGCTGGGGGAGAAGACCACGCCCTTGTCGCGGCGGAGCGCGAAGTGGCCGAGGGAGTCACGGCCGCCGTGGGTGGCGAGCAGGGACCGCAGCCGCTCCTCGTCCTCGTCGGTCAGCCGGGCGGTCGGGTGCTCGGGGCGGAAGGCCAGATAGGCGGTGGTAGCGACGGTCAGCAGACCGAGGGCGCCGAGGGAGTAGCCGACGGTGTAGTCGGCGCCCTGCTGGTAGTCGATCGGCCCCTCGAAGCCGAACAACCCCCACAGCACGTGCTCCAGCTGCTCCCCGAGGGACGGCTCGCCCACGACCGCGTCCGGGTGCGACCGGACGATGAGCAGTCCGAGACCGACGCTGACCCCGCCCATGAGTACGAAGTTGGTCAGCGCCCGCCAGCGGCTGCGCGGATCGGGCAGTGCCGCGAACTCCTTGCGGTGGCGCAGGAGTACGCCCATCAGGGCGAGCGAGAGAACGGTGCCGCAGATGGAGTGACGGTAGAGCAGCTGGGCGGTGGCCCCGATGGGCAGCAGGGCCACGGCCGCGACCCAGGCCCGGCGCTTACGCCGTTTCAGCCCGTGCGCCAGCATCAGCAGGAGCAGGCCGACCACCATGGACGCGGCGGCGGCCAGGGAGCTGACCGCCCCCGGCAGCACCTCGGCGAGGGCGTGCATCCGGGTGTAGCGCAGGCGTGGGAAGACGATGTCCAGCAGCCCGATCAGCCCGCACGCGGTCCCGACGACGGTCGGGACCGCCTCGGGCCTCGGTCCGCGGAGCACCCGCCGTATCCGGCACGCAACCCCTCCGGACGTTTCGGCATCTTGACTGTCAGACATTTGCATTCCCGTCGCTTCGGTCAGGTGATTTGGTTCTCTGACGCAGCATCTGCACGATTTGCATCTTTCAAGATGCAGTTCGAGGCGGCGGGGTTCCGCCCCCAGCCACCGCTGGGAGGCGCCCCCGGCGGCGCGGGGGAGCCGGCCGCCCTGCAGGAAGATAGTGATGGGTCTCACCAGCGACAACATCGTGATCACGGCTGTGGTGGCCGCGGTGCTGCTGTTCGCGACCACGATATGGCTGTGGCCACGGCTGGCCGGGCGCGGGGTGACCGCCGTGCTCGGCCGGGTCGGCATGCTGCTGGCGACGCAGCTCACGGTGTTCGCGGCATTCGGACTGTTCGCCAACCAGTCCTTCGGCTTCTACGGTTCCTGGGCGGATCTGTTCGGCAAAGAGGACGAACCGGGTGTGGTGGTGAACCACGATGCCTCCGGCAACCGGGTACGGGTCACCGAGACCCGACAGGTGCCGGTGGACGGGAGTTCGTCGCCGAAGGTCGCCGGGCGTATCGAGAAGGTGAACATCCAGGGGCCGGTCTCACGGATCGCCAGCCGGGCGTACGTCTATCTGCCGCCGGAGTACTTCCAACCGCGCTACGCCGGACGGAAGTTCCCCGCGGCGCTGGTGCTGACCGGCTACCCGGGGACCACCGAGGCGCTGATCAAAGGTCTGAAGTACCCCCAGACCGCACATCGGTTGGCCAGGGACGGGCGGATGCAGCCGACCGTCCTGGTGATGATGCGGCCTACCGTGGCACCGCCCCGGGACACCGAGTGCGTGGACGTTCCCGACGGTCCGCAGACCGAGACGTTCTTCACCAAGGATCTGCCGAAGGCGGTGGCCGAGCACTACCGGGTGGGCCGAAAGGCCCGTAACTGGGGGGTCATCGGCAATTCCACCGGGGGCTACTGCGCGTTGAAGATGGCGATGCGTCACCCCGGGTCGTTCTCGGTCGCCGCGGGACTCTCACCGCTGTACAAGGCGCCGATCGACGCCACCACGGGCGATCTGTTCGGCGGCAGCGCACGGCTGGAGCGTGAGAACGACCTGCTGTGGCGGCTGGACCACAAGCCCGCGCCGCCGGTGTCGCTGCTGGTCTCCAGCAGTGAGCGCGGTGAGAAGAACTACCGGGAGACGATGCGGTTCGTGAACAAGGCGAAGGCGCTGAACCGGAACGGGGAGCCGATCCGGATCTCGTCGATGATCCTGGAGACCGGCGGCCACAACTTCAACACCTGGCGGCGCGAGGTCCCGGCCGCCCTGGAGTGGATGGGCGGCCGGCTCAGCGCCCGCTGAGCCGGCCGTGCCCGGCGCTCGCGCTCAGACGTCGGCCACCGTCTCGAGGGCCACGTCGCCCCGGGCGATCCCGCCCGCGTCGGCGTCGATCGAGCGGCGCAGCGCCTCATGGAGCCGGGCCGGGGTGAGGACACCGAGGAAGCGGTCGCCGTCCAGGACGGCGACCCAGCCCGCGTCGTGCTGGAGCATCTGGCTGAACGCCTGCTTCAGCGGCGCTCCCACCGGGAGCCACGCCTCCATGCGGCGGGCGTGGTCCCGGACGGCGCCCTCGGTGCCGTCGACCGCGTCCGCCCGGATCCAGCCGTGCAGCCGGTCGGCGTCGTCCAGCACCACGGCCCAGCGCGCCCGGTCCGCCGCCATCCGGGCGGCGGCCTTGGGCAGCGGGTCGTCGAGGTGGACCACCGGGGGCTGTTCCAGGTCGCCGGGTTCGATGGGGGTGACCGAGAGCCGCTTCAGCCCGCGGTCCGCCCCGACGAAGTCGGCGACGTACGGGGTGGCGGGCGCGCCCAGCACCGAGGCCGGGGTGTCGAACTGCTCGATCCGCCCCGAGCCGTAGACCGCGATCCGGTCGCCGAGCCGGACCGCCTCCTCGATGTCATGGGTCACGAACAGCACGGTCTTGCGCACCTGTGACTGGAGTCGCAGGAACTCGGTCTGGAGGTGTTCGCGGACGACCGGGTCGACCGCGCCGAACGGTTCGTCCATGAGCAGCACCGGCGGATCCGCGGCCAGCGCCCGGGCCACCCCGACCCGCTGCCGCTGGCCGCCGGAGAGCTGGTCCGGGTAGCGGTCGCCGTAGACCGAGGGGTCGAGCCCGACGAGGTCGAGCAGTTCGGCGGCGCGGTCACGGCCCTTCTTGCGCTGCCAGCCCAGCAGATGGGGAACGGTTGCGGTGTTCTCCAGTACGGTCTTATGCGGAAACAGACCGATCTGCTGAATGACATAGCCGATACGGCGACGGAGCTGGACCGGATCCGCCTTGGCGATGTCCCCGTCCTCCACCAGGATCCGGCCCGAGGTCGGTTCGATCAGCCGGTTGACCATTTTCATGGTGGTGGTCTTGCCGCAGCCCGAGGGTCCGACGAGCGTGACCAGCTCGCCCTCCGCGACCTCGAAGGACAGGTCGTCCACGGCCGTCGTGCCGTCGGCGTAGCGTTTGGTGACATGCTCGAAACGGATCATGGCTCCCCATTGTTGCCGCATTCGTGGCAGACATTGTTGCTGTTGTGTGGCGATCGGACGAGATTGTCATCTCCCGGGGTTAGGGTCACCAGGAATTGTGACGACCAGGTGGCTGCGGCCCGACGGGGGAGGTGAGCGTATGGCGGACCGGAACTGTCTGATCAGCAACGAGTGGATATGCGGCGAGTATGTGCGCACACGCAGTCAGGAGCTGACGGACGCGACGCTCCAGCACGTCTGGATCACCCTCGCGTCGGTCGCGATCGGACTGCTGGTCGCCTTTCCGCTCGCGCTGCTGGCCCGCCGCTGGCGGGTGGTGGCGGGGCCGGTGCTGGGGATGACCACGATCCTCTACACGGTGCCGTCGCTGGCGATGTTCTCGCTGCTGCTGCCCGTGTTCGGGGTGTCCGTCGCGGTGGTGATCACCGGGCTGGTGCTCTACTCGCTGACCATCCTGGTGCGCAACATCATGGCCGGGCTCGCCTCGGTGCCCGAGGAGGCCCGTGAGGCGGCCCGCGGGATGGGGTACGGGCCGCTGCGGCTGCTGTTCGGCGTGGAGCTGCCGCTCGCGCTGCCCGCGGTGATGGCGGGGCTGAGGATCACCACCGTCTCCACGGTCTCGCTGACCACGGTCGGCGCGATCATCGGCTACGGCGGCCTCGGCAACCTCATCTACGAGGGGATGCGCAGCTTCTTCAAGGCACAGGTGCTCACCGCCTCGGTGCTCTGCGTGGCGCTGGCGGTCGTGGCGGATGTGGCCCTGCTCGGCGTCCAGCGGCTGCTGACGCCCTGGGCGCGCAAGAGGAGGAGGGCCGCCTGATGGGCGTCGTGGGCGAGGCGTGGACCTGGCTGGCCACCGGATCGCACTGGTCGGGCACCGACGGGGTGTGGCACCGGCTGAGCCAGCATCTGTACCTGACGTTCGTCTGTCTGGCGATCGCCTGTGCCGTCGCGCTGCCCGTCGCGGTGCTGCTCGGGCACCTCGGCAAGGGCGGGGCGATCGCGGTCAACATCTCCAACGCGGGCCGGGCCGTGCCCACCTTCGCGGTGCTGGTGCTGCTCCTGCTCAGCCCGCTGGGTTCGCACGGCCAGTGGCCCACGATCATCGCGCTGGTGCTGTTCGCCATCCCGCCGGTGCTCACCAACGCCTATGTGGGGGTGAGCGAGGCGGACCGGGAGATCGTCGAGGCCGCCCGGGGGATGGGGATGACCGGCGGCCAGTTGATCCGCAGGGTCGAGCTGCCGCTCGCCTTCCCGCTGATCATGACGGGGGTACGGACCGCGGCGGTGCAGGTCGTGGCCACCGCGACGCTGGCGGCGCTGCCGGGCGGCGGCGGTCTCGGCCGGATCATCACGGCCGGTTTCCGGCTCACCGACACTCCGCAGGTGGTGGCCGGGGCGGTGCTGGTCGCGGGGCTCGCGCTGCTGGTCGAGGGGGCGTTCGTACTGCTGGGGCTGGCGTTCGACCCGATGCGGCGCAGGACCGGGCGGCGGTCTCCGTCGACCTACCGTCCGCCCGCCGACCAGGCTCCGAAGTCACCGGTGCTCAAGACGCGCTGACGGCCCGGCGGAGTGCCATAGCAGCTGTGGTGGGTCAATGGCGTCCCACGACGGAGAACGTCCGGAAATCTATGGATGGGGAACCCATGAGCAAGATCTATCGGGTGGCGGGAGCCGCGGCGGGTGTCATCGCGCTGGCGGCGGGGCTGAGCGCCTGCGGCGGCGACAGCCTGGAGAAGTCCGGGGGCGGTGACAGCTCCGGGAAACCGGGCAAGGGCTCCCTGGTGATCGGCACCGCCTCGTTCGCCGAATCGAAGATCCTCGCCGAGTTGTACGCGGGTCTTCTGGAGGACGCGGGGTATTCCACCAGCATCAAGACGGTCGACACCAGAGAGCTCTACGAACCGGCCCTGGAGAAGGGCCAGATGGACGTGGTGCCGGAGTACGCGGCGACACTCGCCGAATTCCTCAACCAGAAGAAGAACGGCCCGAATGCGAAGCCGGTGGCCTCCTCGGACGTGGACGAGACCGTCGCGGCGCTGACGAAGCTGGCCGGGGCGCGCGGGCTGAAGGTGCTCGAGCCCGGCAAGGCGGTGGACCAGAACGCGTTCGCGGTCACCGCGGACTTCGCGAAGGAGCACCAGCTCAAGACCCTCTCCGACCTGGGGAAGTCCAAGCAGAAGGTGCAGTTGGCGGCGGGTGACGAATGCCCCAAGCGGCCGTTCTGCCAGCCGGGTCTGGAGAAGACCTACGGCATCGACGTCACCGGGATCGACCCGCTGGACATCGGCAGCGTTCAGGCCAAGCAGGCGGTCAAGGACGGCAAGGACCAGATGCTCCTGACCACCACCACGGACGCCACCCTCGACCAGTTCGGTCTGGTCCTGCTGAAGGACGACAAGAAACTCCAGAACGCCGACAACGTGCTGCCGGTGGTGAATGCGAAGTCCGCGGGATCGAAGAAGATCGCCGACGCGCTCAACAAGTTGAGCGGTGTACTGACGACGGCCGATCTCACCCGGCTCAACAAGAAGGTCGACGCCGAGCGGCTCAAGCCGGCCGAGGTCGCCGAGACGTACCTCGAGGACAAGGGGCTGGTGAAGTAGGGCTACTGCCGGGGCGCCGCTGCCCGATAGCGGGCACGTCCGGCGGCCCGGCCCTTTTTGTCAACGGATTGACAACGGATCTGGCCCGGCGGGCACCCAAGCGACCCCTCCGCAAGGTAAGTTTCGGGCCATGCCACGTGGACGCCACCGCCAATCCCCACCGTTGCACAGGCTCCTCACTCCGCTGTCGGTCGCCGGTGCGTCAATAACCTGCGCCGGCGGTGCCTGGCTGGTCGGCGATACGGTCGTCATCCGTGGGCTCGTCGCGACCGCGGCGGCCGCGGCGGTCGTCGGGGCGGTGCTGATGCGCCGCTGGGACCGCGCGGCCGGCCGCCGGGTCGCGGAGGCCGCGAGCGAGACCGCACGCCAGGAGCTGAGGTACGAGGAGCGGATCGCGGACCTCGAGGCCGAGGCCGAGAAGTCGGCCGAGCTCCGCGCCGCGCTCAACGCCAAGTTGCGGTCCAAGCGGGCCGAACTGGCCCGGCTGCGCAATGAGCACGCCGAACTGCTGCGCCGTTACGCCACGGCCGAGACCGAGCGCGCCAGTGCCCTGGAGGGCCGTCGCCGGCTCGCCCTGGAGGCCGCGACCCCGCCGCGCGGGCTGGAGGCGGGACCGTCCGCCCGGTCCGGGGCCCAGGAGCCCGGGGCCGAGTCCGCCGACGCGGGGACGGCCGCGGCCGATGAGCCGCCCGCCGCCTCCGCACCCACCGCCGAGGCGTACGCCGCGGCCGATGAGGCACTGAGCAGGCTCCTGCCCAACGCGCGGCGGCAGCGGGAGGACCGCGAGCGCCGGGCCGCCGCCGATGTCACGGAGCCCGAGGCGTCCGGGGACGGCCGGGACGACCGCGGCGGGGACCGCGACCAGGACGGTGCCGCCGCGCCGGGGAAGTCCCCGGCGGCCGACGAGCGCGACGGCCCGCCGGAGCCGCGCAGCCACGCCCGTACGGTCGCCTCGGCAGTGGTGCCCTACGCCGCCGCCCGCCGGGCCGCGGCCCGTACCGAATCCGGCTTCGACTACTTCGGCACCCAGAAGAAGCACCCGAAGAAGCAGCGGTCCGAGGACTCCGGTTCCGCGTCAGCCGAGGCCGCCGCCGACGCGGCGGCCGAGGAGGACCTCGCCGATGTGATCGGCGCGGAGACGATGGCCGAGTCGGAGAAGGACGCCGCGGGCGAGGTCATCGACCTGACCGCGCACGACGAGACCGAGCAGATCGAGATCGCGGAGCTGCGCAGCGCGATCTCGTGAGCCGTCCCGTGATCCGTAGTGATCCATGAGGAGCGGCGGTCGCCCCGCGCGGCGGCCGCGCCGCTTCTCCCGGCTCCCGCCGGTCCGTTACCGGCCGATCACTTGTCGATGTCGCCGACGACGAAGAACATCGAGCCCAGGATCGCCACCATGTCGGCCACCAGCGTGTCCGGCAGAAGCTCCGTCAGTGCCTGGATGTTGTTGAACGAGGCCGAGCGCAGCTTGAGCCGGTACGGCGTCTTCTCGCCCTTGGAGACGAGGTAGTAGCCGTTGATGCCGAGCGGGTTCTCGGTCCAGGCGTAGGTGTGGCCCTCGGGCGCCTTGAGCACCTTGGGCAGCCGCTGGTTGATCGGTCCCGGCGGCAGCTCGGCCAGCCGGTCCAGACAGACGTCGGCCAGCTCGAGCGCGTTGTGGGTCTGGTCCAGCAGGCATTCGAAGCGGGCGAGGCAGTCGCCCTCCTCGCGCACCACGACCCTGAGGGTGTCCTGGAGCTCCCCGTAGGCCAGGTACGGCTCGTCGCGCCGCAGATCGAAGTCGACGCCCGAACCGCGCGCGATCGGTCCGCTGACCCCGTAGGCGTGGACCGTCTCCCGGGCCAGGGTGCCGACCCCGCGGGTGCGGCCCCGGAAGATCTCGTTCCCGAGCACCAGCCGGTCGTAGACGTCCATCCGCGAACGCACCTCGGCGACGGCCTGGCGGGCCCGGCCGAGCCAGCCCGCCGGGAGGTCCTCCTTGAGGCCGCCGACCCGGTTGAACATGTAGTGCATCCGGCCGCCGGAGATCTCCTCCATGACGTGCTGGAGGTCCTCGCGCTCCCGGAACGCGTGGAAGATCGGGGTGATCCCGCCCAGCTCCAGCGGATAGGAGCCGAGGAACATCAGATGGTTGAGGACCCGGTTCAGCTCGGCGAGCAGGGTGCGGGTCCACACCGCGCGCTCGGGGACCTCCATGCCGAGCATCCGCTCCACGGCGAGGACGACGCCCAGCTCGTTGGAGAAGGCGGAGAGCCAGTCGTGACGGTTGGCGAGCATGATGATCTGGCGGTAGTCACGCGCCTCGAAGAGCTTCTCCGCGCCGCGGTGCATATAGCCGATCACCGGCTCGGCGTGCTGGATCCGCTCCCCGTCCAGGACGAGTCGCAGCCGCAGCACGCCATGGGTGGAGGGGTGCTGCGGGCCGATGTTGAGCACCATGTCGGTGCTCTCCGCGGCGCCGCCGATGCCGACTGTCGTCTCCGTCATGGCACCAGTCTGTCAGCTCGCCCCGGACGGCCCGCCGGGGCTCCGCCCCTGGTCCGCCCCGCCCGTGCCGGGCTCCGGGTCACAGCGGGCCGCCGGGGCCCGCGCAGGCGGGGCCCACCGGCTGGAGCAGCCAGCCGAAGCCGCCGAGACCGGCCGGATCGGTCAGCTCGGCCGCCTCGCCCGCCGCGCTCAGCGCCCGCACGTACGCCGCCGGGTCCGTGGACGCCAGGGCGAGCGGGGGGCGGCCGCCGTCGACGCCCAGGGCGCGCAGCGCCTCCCGCTGCGACAGCAGCCGCGGGGGCGGCTCCCCGCCCGTGGCGGCGGCGCACGCGTCCAGCGCCACATGGGTGGTGAGGTCGCACGAGCCGTCGGGGACGGGCCGCACCTCACGGCCCTCGCGGAAGCCGGTGAGCGTGCCGAAGGGCGGACGGGCGGCGCGCTCGTGGGCGTAGTCGACGGCGACGGCGAGCCCCGCCCGCAGGGAGGCCACCGCCCCGGCCCACGCCGCGTCGCGCGGAGGGCCGAGCTCGGCGCGGCTGCCCGGTTCCGCGCCGTCCAGGGGCCACCAGCGGGCCAGCCAGCCGGCGTCGGCGCCGGTCACCGGGGGACCGAGCCGTTCGGTGCCGTCCACCGTGCTGACCTCGACCCGGCGCACCACCCCGGCCGCGTCGGTCTCGGCGATGTCCACCGGCACGTTGTCCAGCCACTCATTGGCGAAGAGCAGCCCCGTCACCCCGTCCGGCGGGGTGTCGTGCCACTCGATCCGGCCGTCGAGCCCGGCGGGCCGTGCCGCGCGCTCCACCGCGCACAGCCGCAGCCGCGCCGCCCGTCCGTGCGGCATCCCGGGCGCCAGGGCGAGGACCGCGGTCAGCAGCTCACCGCGGCCCGCGCCCAGGTCCACCAGTGTCAGCTCCCCCGGCCGCCCCAGGGCCTCGTCCACCCGGCCCAGCAGCTCCGCGACGGCCGTCGCGTACAGGGGCGAGGCATGTACGGAGGTGCGGAAGTGCCCGGCCGGTCCTTCCGCACGCCGGAAGAAGCCTTCCGGACCGTAAAGCGCCTGTTCGGCCGCGGTGCGCCAGCCGTGCCATTCCCGCATGTCGTTCGCCACACCGCAACGCTAGACGGACCCCGGAACGGAGCGGTGTCCACCTTCCGGAGTAGGAGCCGGCGGCACGGATCGCCCGTCGGACTGACCCATCAGGGTATCCAGCGTGCCTACGCTGGGTGACGTGCAGCGCCTCTACGATTTTCTCCGCCGTCACCCGACTGGGGTGGACACCTTCTGGGCCGTCCTCCTCTTCGGCGTCGGCATGCTCTGGTACGCGGAGGCGTCCCTGGGGACCGAGCCGCGGATCGCCGCGGTGCCGGTGATCCTGGCCCTGTGCACGACCATGGCGCTGCGCCGCCGTGCCCCCGAGAAGATGCTGGTGCTGGCCACCGCGTGCGGGCTCGTCCAGCTCGCGCTGGACATCAAGCCGAACCCGGCCGATATCGCCCTGCTGATGATCGTCTACACCGCGGCGGCCAACGCCTCGCGCGGCTACTCCCGGTTCGCCCTCGCCGGGGCGTTCAGTGCGACGGCCCTGGCGAGCCTGCGGTGGCCCAACGAGAACGAGAGCGGCTGGCAGGCGCTTGTCTCGGCGATCTTCGTCACCATTCCGTTCGTCCTCGCCTGGGTGCTCGGCGACTCCATGCGCACCCGCCGTGCCTACTGGGCGCAGCTGGAGGAGCGCGCGGCCCGGCTGGAGAAGGAGCGGGAGGCGCAGGCGAAGGTGGCGGTGGCCGCCGAGCGGGCCAGGATCGCCCGGGAGCTGCACGATGTCGTCGCGCACAACGTGTCGGTGATGGTGGTCCAGGCGGACGGCGCCGCGTACGTCATGGACGCCTCGCCCGAGCAGGCCCGGCAGGCGCTGGAGACGATCTCGGGCACCGGCCGCCAGGCGCTCGCCGAGATGCGGCGGCTGCTGGGGGTGCTGCGCACCGGGGAGCCGGGCGAGGAGAGCGACTATGTGCCGCAGCCGGACGTGGAGCAGATCGACGAGCTGGTGGAGCAGGTGCGCGGGGCCGGGCTGCCGGTGGACTTCAAGGTCGTCGGCAGCCCGCGCCAGCTGCCCAGCGGGGTGGAGCTGACCGCGTACCGCATCGTGCAGGAGGCGTTGACCAACACCCGTAAGCACGGCGGTCCTGACGTCGGCGCGAGCGTGCGCATCACCTACTTCGACGACGGGCTCGGACTGCTGGTCGAGGACGACGGACGGGGTTCGCGCCGCGAGATGTACGAGGACGGCGGGGCCGACGGCCGGGGACACGGGCTGATCGGGATGCGGGAGCGGGTCGGCATGGTGGGCGGCACGCTCGACGCGGGGCCGCGGCCGGGCGGGGGCTTCCGGGTCAGCGCCCTGCTGCCGCTGAAGCCGACCGGCTGACCACATATCGGCATAGATTCGCCCGTGCGGGACCACTTCCGGTGCCGCGTCACAGGCCCGAGGGAAGGACCGACCGGATGTCGATCCGCGTCATGCTCGTCGATGACCAAGTGCTGCTGCGCACCGGCTTCCGGATGGTGCTCGCGGCCCAGCCGGACATGGAGGTCGTGGCCGAGGCGGGCGACGGGGTGGAGGCCCTGGAGGCACTGCGTTCCACCGAGGTGGACGTAGTCCTGATGGACGTCCGGATGCCGAAGCTGGACGGGGTGGAGGCGACCCGGCGGATATGCGAGCGCGCGGACGCCCCGAAGGTGCTCATCCTGACCACCTTCGACCTCGACGAGTACGCGTTCTCGGCGCTCAAGGCGGGGGCCGGGGGCTTCATGCTCAAGGATGTGCCGCCGGGCGAACTGCTCGCGGCGATCCGCGCGGTGCACAGCGGTGACGCGGTCGTGGCGCCCAGCACCACCCGGCGGCTGCTGGACCGCTTCGCGCCGATGCTGCCGGGCGCGGGGACCGGGGGCGGTGTCGCCGGGGCGGGCGGTGCGGCGCGGCCGGAGCTGGGGCGGCTGACCGAGCGCGAGCGCGAGGTGATGATGCTGGTCGCGCAGGGGCTGTCGAACGGGGAGATCGCGGCGCGGCTGGTGCTGTCCGAGGCCACCGTGAAGACACACGTCGGCCGGATCCTGACCAAGCTGGAGCTGCGCGACCGGGTGCAGGTGGTGGTGATGGCGTACGAGTCGGGGCTGATCCGGGCGGGCGGTCCGCGCGCCTGACGAGCCTGAGGGGGCGGCGGCCCTGTGGGCTCAGGCCCCCGGCCGCCGGTCGTCCCCCGCGTCCCCGGCGTCGCGCAGTACCAGGTCCAGCAGGCCGGGGAAGCGCTCGTCGAACTCCGGCCGCCGCAGCCGGTTGACCCGCTTGGGGCCCGCGTCGCGCTGCTCGATCAGCCCGGCGGCGCGCAGCACGGAGAAGTGGTGGCTGAGCGCCGCCTTGCCCACCGGGACGTCGAAGGTGCCGCAGGTGCGCTCCCAGTCGGCCGCCCCGGCCAGTTCGCGGACCAGCTGGATCCGCACCGGATCGGCGAGCGCCGCCAGGGCCGTCTGTACGGGGACGTCGTCGGGGTGGGTGTGCTCGGGCGCGGCCCGGTGGCTCCGCTGGCTCATCGCTCTCCTCCGCCGTAGTGCCGGTCTGCAGTCTGCCGCGAGCCGCCCTTGCCGAGTGTTCGATGAGATGCGTACACTCCTGGCTGTTCGCTATTGATTGAACAGTCTAGGCGGAGGAGTCCGGCATGCGTGCGGTGGTTCTGGAGGAGCTGGGCGGGCCCGAGGTCCTGCGCCTGACCGAGGTGGCGGAGCCCGTGCCCGCGCCCGGCGAGGTGACCCTCGACGTCGCCTACGCGGGCGTCAACTTCGCGGACCTCAAGGCCCGTTCCGTCGGCTACCGCGTCTCCGGCTTCCCGTTCACCCCGGGTCTGGAGGCATCCGGCCGGATCCGCGCGCTGGGGGAGGGCGTCACCGGGCTGCGGGTCGGCCAGGAGGTCACCGCGTTCATGACGGCGGGGGCGTACGCCGAGGTCGTGGCCGTGCCCGCGGAGACCGTCTTCCCCGTGCCCGACGGTGTCCCGCTGCGCACCGCGGCCACCCTTCCGACCGTGCTGCCCACCGTCCAGGCCCTGCTGCACGAGGTGGGGCGGTTCCGCGAGGGCGAGACCGTGCTCGTCCAGGGCGCGGCGGGCGGCGTCGGCACGGTGGCCGGACAGATGGCCCGGCTGGCCGGGGCCGGGAGGATCTACGGAGTGGTCTCCCGCCCGGAGAAGGCCGAGGAGGCGCTGAAGTACGGCTACGACGAGGTGTTCGTCGGCGACGGCTTCCCCGAGGAGCTCCGCGCGGCCACCGGCGGGCGCGGGGTGGACCTCGCGCTCGACCCGGTCGGCGGCGGGACCCTCCGCCGCACCCTGGACTCACTCGCCGTCTTCGGGCGCCTCGTCTCGTTCGGCAACGCGAGCGGTGAGGAGCCCTGGCAGGCCGGTCCGGGCGAGCTGTACCCGGGCGCCCGTACGGTCTCCGGCTTCTCCATCATCAACCTCGCCGCGGAGAACCCGCGGGCCCTGCGCCCGCTGGCCGAACGGTCCTTCCGGCCGGTCGCCGAGGGCGCGGTCGAACTCCCCGTCACGGCCGAGTTCCCCCTCGCCGAAGCGGCCGAGGCCCACCGCCTGATCGAAACCCGTACCACCACCGGCAAGCTCCTCCTCCGCGTAGCGGGCGACTGACCCCGGACCGGAAAGCCACCGGGGCGCCGGCCGGGCGGGCAAACCCCTCGCCCCGGCGCCTCGCGCGCCGGTGGCGGCTGCGTCGCGCCGGGGCCCTGTGCCCGCGGTGGCGGCCCGGCGTGCGCCGTGCGTCCGGGCTGCCGGGCTGTGTCCGGGGCGCGGGGGGTTCCCGCCGGGGTCACCGGCGGGCCTCAGCGCAGGACCGTCTCCAGGAAATCCGTGCCCAGGCGGGCCACCGCCGTCAGGTCCAGCTGGTGGAGGACGTAGCGGCCGCGGCGGCGGGTGGTGAGGAGGCCCGCCTTCTTGAGGACGGTGATGTGGCGGGAGACCTCCGGGGGCGTGATGCCGTACGCCTCGGACAGTTCACCGGTGGTGTGCGGACCGCGGGCCAGGGTGCGGCACAGCCGCATCCGCATCGGGTGGGACAGCGCCTCCAGCCGGTGCTGGACGAGCTCCAGGGCGGCGGGCGCCGGGAGTTCGGGCACGGCGACCGGGTACTGGATCACCGGCCGCCAGCCGGGCGCGTGCACCACGAGCAGATGCGGCCAGCCGAAGGCGGTCGGGATCAGGGTGAGGCCGTGGCCCGAGGCCGTCGCCCGTCCCGCGGCCAGTTTGTCCACCAGGATGCGGTCGCCGCCCTCGGACAGTGACAGCGCGGCGGACGCCGCGGTCAGTGCCTCCGCGAGCCCCTTGCGCTGGAGCAGCTCCGCCTTGTGGCGGGCGTCGGCGGCCAGTTGGAACCGCGTCCGCTGCCAGGTGTCGGCGAAGAAGGCCTGCTCACAGTCCTCCAGCAGCCGCCGCAGCCACACCCGCAGCCCGTCCGGGTCGTCCAGCATCCGGTCCGTGAACGCCGCCTGACGGGGACCGCGGGCCGCCGCCATCTCCCGGACCCGGGCCCGCGCGTCCGCGTCGACCAGCGGGGAGGTCCTGCACCGGGTGTACGAGGCGGAGCAGCTGATCTCGAAGGCCGCCGTCATGAACGTCGCGTCGTCGACCCGGTCCAGCGCGTCCAGTTCCTCGGTGAGCGTGGCCCCGGGGCGGGCCGGGAGCAGCAGGTCGCAACGGGCCGAACGCCACAGGAAGTCCGCTTCGTGGAGCCGGTCCGCGAGATCCGGCTTCAGCCCCGACGCCGTCGCGGTGGCCCAGCCGTGCAGCCCCGGGTGGTGGCCGGGTTCGGAGAGCACATGGAGCGCGGCGCCCAGCTCGGCGAGCGGGGACGGGCTGAAGACGATGCGCTCGGGCGGCAGTCCGGCGATGTCGATGACGTTGGCCATGGCCCCATGGTGCGGGAGTTCCGGCTGGTCACGGCCACGATTGACGGCGATGGTCAATCGACGTGACCGGGCGCCCCGGCCGGGCGGAGTCTCGGGTCATGACCATCACCCAGCAGTACGCACTCGATCTCTACCGGGCCGCCCGGCGCGGTGAACCGGCCCCGCCCGCGCCGGGCCGTGAGGACTGGCGCACCCTGCGCGAACTGCGCGAGTACCGCGCGGCCCGGCCCGACGCGCGGCGGTCGGCGGGCATCCGGGCACGGCTGGCCGGGCTGCTGCGCCGCGGTGGCTCAGCCGTCCGCGGCGGCGATCTCGCGGACCCGGGCCAGGAAGGCGGCGGCCGCGGCCGTGACGTCGTCGGCCGTCCAGTCCAGTGCGGGTGAGGCCACCGTCACCTCCGTCACGGCGAGTCCGGGCGGCCCCGACTCGTGCCAGCGGTGGAACAGCGTGGTCCGGGTCTCCTCGGCCAGCCGCACCCCCGCCTCGTCCAGCGTCCGCGCCGGATACGGCAGCCACACCTGGAACTGGTGCGTGTGCGGCACCTCGGGGTGGACCCGCGACCACCCCACACCGGCCGCCGCGAACGCTTCCCGCAGCGCCCCCGCCACGATCCGCGCCCGCGCCACGTACGACGGCAGCCGGGGCAGTTCGCGGTCCAGCCCGGCCAGCGCACTGAGCGCGGCGGGCCACTGCTGGAACAGCGTGCCGCCGTATCGGTGCCGCCATGCCTTCGCCTCCGCGACCAGGCTCTCCGGCCCGGCCAGCGCGGCCCCCGAGAGGCCCTCCAGCGACTTGTAGAAGGACACGTACACCGAGTCCGCCAGGGCCGCGATCTCCGGCAGGGAGCGGCCGAAGTGGACGGTGGACTCCCACAGCCTGGCCCCGTCGAAATGGACCACCGCGTCCCGCTCCCGGGCGGCCTCCACCACCGCCACCAGCTCGTCCCACCGGGGCAGTACGAAGCCCGCGTCGCGCAGCGGCAGTTCGAGGGCGAGGGTGCCGAAGGGCTCGTCGAGGTCGCGGATCTCCTCCGCGGTGGGCAGCCGCGGCCGGTCCGTGGTGTGGACCGAGCGCAGTCCGCTCACCGTCCGGTAGGCGTCCCGTTCGTGCCTCTCCAGATGGGCCAGCGGATGCAGCGCCACCAGGGGGTTGCCGGTGCGCCCCGCCCAGCAGCGCAGCGCGATCTGCTGGGCCATGGTGCCGGTGGGGAAGAACGCCGCGGACTCGGTGCCGAGCAGTCCGGCGACCCGCCGTTCCAGCTCCTCCACGACGCCGTCGCCGTACAGGTCCACCCCGGCCTCCGGGTCGTATCCGGCCGGGGGCGCGGCCGCCAGCCGGGCCAGCCGCTCCCCGATCCGGCCCTGCACCGCCCCGCGGGCGAGGGTCCGCTCGGAGCCGCGCCAGGCCGCGAGCCTGCGGTCCCGCGCGGCCCGCTGCCCGGCCCCGTCCGGGCCGTCCCCGCCGGGGCCGTCCTCCGCGCTGACCGGGTCGTCCGTACCGCCGCTGTCCGCCATGGGCCGATGATGACGTACGCCGAGCGGGCCGGACCATACGTTTTCCACAGGGCTGGGGACAGGGCCGGGCCTCCCCGGGGCACTCGCGTAGCATGGCGGGGAAACGTCCGGTACCCCCTGAGGACTGGAACGGAAGGCCGCTGTCGCGTGAACGCACATCCACTTCCCGAGCCGCAGGACCGCCCCGCGAGGCTCACCGTAGGGGTCGTCGGCGCGGGCCGTGTCGGTCCGGCCCTCGCCGCCTCGCTGCACCTGGCCGGGCACCGTCCCGTGGCCGCCTCCGCGGTCTCCGACACCTCCGTGCGCCGGGCCGCCGAGCTGCTTCCCGGGGTCCCCGTCGTCCCGCCCGCCGAGGTGCTGGCGCGGGCCGAGCTGGTGCTGCTCACCGTCCCCGACGACGCCCTGCCCGAGCTGGTCGCCGGGCTGGCCGAGACCGGCGCGGTGCGCCCCGGCCAGCTGCTGGTGCACACCTCGGGGCGGTACGGCGTCGGGGTGCTGGACCCCGCCCTGCGGGCCGGTGCGCTGCCGCTCGCGCTGCACCCGGTGATGACCTTCACCGGCACCTCGGTGGACGTCCAGCGCCTCGCGGGCTGCTCCTTCGGCGTCACCGCGCCCGAGGAGCTGCGGCTCGCGGCCGAGGCGCTGGTGATCGAGATGGGCGGTGAGCCCGAGTGGATCGAGGAGGAGGCCCGCCCGCTCTACCACGCGGCGCTGGCCATCGGGGCCAACCACCTCACCACCCTGGTCGCCCAGGCCATGGAGCTGCTGCGCGGGGCGGGGGTCGGCGCCCCGGACCGGATGCTCGGCCCGCTGCTCGGCGCCGCCCTGGACAACACCCTGCGCAGCGGTGACGCCGCGCTCACCGGCCCGGTCGCGCGCGGTGACGCGGGCACGGTCGCGGCCCATGTCGCCGAGCTGCGGCGGCACGCCCCGCAGGCGGTCGCCGGTTATCTGGCGATGGCCCGTACGACGGCGGACCGCGCGCTCGCCCACGGACTGCTGAAGCCGGAGCTGGCGGAGGACCTGCTGGGCGTTCTGTCGGACGTCTCGGACGCACCGGGGCCCGGCCGGGGAGGGACAGGAGCATGAGCCCGAAGCTGTGGACCAAGGCCGGACCCGGTGAGCCGGATGTCGAGCTGTACACCCGCCGTGCCGACTTCGACGTGGCGTTCGCCCACTTCGCCGTGGCGGGGCGGGCCGCCGTGGTGATGACCATGGGCGCGCTGCACGAGGGGCACGCCTCGCTGATCCGTGCCGCCCGCGCCCGGGTCGGCGCCAAGGGCCTGGTGACCGTCACCGTCTTCGTGAATCCGCTGCAGTTCGGGGCGGGCGAGGACCTGGACCGCTATCCGCGCACCCTCGACGCCGATCTGGAGGTCGCGGCCGCCGCGGGCGCCGACATCGTCTTCGCCCCGCGCCCGGAGGATGTGTATCCGGGCGGTGAGCCGCTGATCCGGCTGGCCGCCGGACCCCTGGGCGAGCGGTACGAGGGCGCCTCCCGCCCCGGCCACTTCGACGGGATGCTGACCGTCGTCGCCAAGCTGCTCCACCTCACCCGCCCGGACGTGGCGTTCTTCGGCGAGAAGGACGCCCAGCAGCTCGCGCTGATCCGGCGGATGGTGGACGACCTGAACTTCCCGGTCGAGGTGGTCGGTGTGCCGACCGTCCGGGAGGACGACGGCCTCGCCCTCTCCAGCCGCAACCGCTACCTCGCGCGGGACGAGCGGGGCACCGCGCTGGCGCTGTCCCGGGCGCTGTTCGCCGGACGGGACGCGGGCCTGTCGGCGGCCGGGCGCGGCGCGGACGCCGAGGCGCCGCCCGGCACCCCCGCCGGCCGCCCGGGCGTGCCCGACGGGCCGGCGGCGGTCGCCTCGCCCGCCGCGGTGCGGGCCGCGGCCCGCGCGGTGCTCGACGAGGCGAGCCGCCGCGAACCGCCCCTCGTGCTCGACTACGTCGGGCTCATCGACCCGGTGGACTTCTCCGAGGCCCCCGACGACCACAGTGGCGAAGCGGTCCTGGCCGTCGCCGCCAAGGTCGGCACCACCCGTCTGATCGACAACATCCGCCTGTGGTTCGGAGCCTCCCGGTGAGGCGGCGGCTCGGGGGATGCGTACCGAAGCGACCCTGCGAGGCAAGCCTGATGAAGTGCCCGACGTCCCTTCCGCCCGGTGCCCGCCCGTTCGGTGCCCGCCCGAGCGGAGCCCCCGCGGCCCTGTGGAGCACCCGATGACGGCCGGCGCCATAGGAAGGACCCCCGGGACGCCCGCCCCGGCGTCCGTCGGCGCGCTGCGCGCCCCCGCCCCCGGCTGGGCCACCGAGGCCGATGTGGTCGTGGTCGGCTCCGGGGTCGCGGGGCTGACCGTCGCGCTGCGCTGCGCCGCCGCCGGGGCGAAGGTCACCGTGGTCACCAAGGCCCGGCTGGACGACGGTTCCACCCGCTGGGCGCAGGGCGGCATAGCCGCCGCGTTCGGCGAGGGCGACACCCCCGAGCAGCATCTGGACGACACCCTCGTCGCGGGCGCCGGGCTCTGCGATGAGCAGGCGGTCCGGACGCTGGTCACCGAGGGCCCGGACGCGGTGCGCCGGCTGATCGCCAGCGGCGCCCGCTTCGACGCCGACGAGGACACCGGCGAGATCCTGCTGGCCCGTGAGGGCGGCCACCACCGCCGCCGGATCGCCCACGCGGGCGGTGACGCCACCGGCGCCGAGATCTCCCGCGCCCTGGTCGAAGCGGTGCGCGCGGCCGGGATCGACACCGTCGAGAACGCCTTGGTGCTGGATCTGCTGAAGGACGCGCACGGCCGCGCCTCGGGCGTCACCCTGCACGTCATGGGCGAGGGCCAGCGGGACGGGGTGGGCGCGGTGCGCGCGGCCGCGGTCGTCCTCGCGACCGGCGGTATGGGCCAGGTCTTCTCCGCCACCACCAACCCCGCGGTGTCCACCGGCGACGGTGTGGCGCTCGCGCTGCGGGCCGGGGCGGAGATCTCCGACCTGGAGTTCGTGCAGTTCCACCCCACGGTGCTGTGGCTGGGCCCGGAGGCCGAGGGCCAGCAGCCGCTGGTCTCCGAGGCGGTGCGCGGCGAGGGCGCGCACATCGTCGACGCCGACGGGGTGCGCTTCATGATCGGTCAGCATGAACTGGCCGAGCTGGCTCCGCGCGACATCGTGGCCAAGGGCATCACGCAGCGCATGCTCGAACAGGGCGCCGAGCATATGTACCTGGACGCCCGGCACTTCGGCGCGCGGATGTGGGAGCAGCGCTTCCCGACCATCCTCGCCGCCTGCCGGGCGCATGGCATCGACCCGGTGACCGAGCCCGTCCCGGTCGCCCCGGCCGCGCACTACGCGAGCGGCGGCGTCCGCACCGATGTGCGCGGGCGCACCTCGGTCGAAGGGCTCTACGCCTGCGGTGAGGTCGCCTGCACCGGGGTGCACGGTGCCAACCGGCTGGCCTCCAACTCCCTGCTGGAGGGCCTGGTCTTCGCCGAGCGCATCGCCGAGGACATCACCGCCGCACTGGCCGCGCCGCCCGGACCGGAGGTGTCCGGACCGCACACCTCCGTGCTGCCCGCCGCGGACACCACCTCGCCGCTGCTGGCCTCCGAGGCCCGGTACGCGATCCAGCGGATCATGACCACCGGAGCCGGGGTGCTCCGCTCCGCCGAGAGCCTGGCCCGCGCCGCCGAGCGGTTGGACCGGGTCCGCGACGAGGCCGCGGACGAGCTGCGGCGTGACGGCAAGACGGCCGAGCCCGCCGTCGAGACCTGGGAGGCCACCAACCTCCTGCTGGTCGCCCGGGTGCTGGTCGCCGCCGCGCTGCGCCGGGAGGAGACCCGCGGCTGCCACTGGCGCGAGGACCGCCCCGAGCGGGACGACGCGGACTGGCGCCGCCACCTCCTGGTCACCCTGCGGCCCGGTGGCTCCCTCGACGTCCGGACCACGGACTCCGCCTCGTTCCCCCCGACCGTCCGCTCCGCGACCGCCCCACCCGCCCCTCGAACCGATACGGAGTCCCAGCCGTGAGCAGCACCCCCGACGACCTCCGACTGCCCGTGGCCCTGCCGCTGCTCCCGGCCGGCCTCGCCGACGAGGGGGCGGGCGGCGGCTGCGGTGACGCGTGCGGCTGCGACACCGCCACCGCCACCGCCGAGGGCGACGGCACCTACGAGTGCGGCCTCGACCCCGATCTCGCCGCGCTGCTGACGCTGGCCGGACTGGACCCGGTCCAGGTCGAGGACATCGCGCATATGGCGATCGAGGAGGACCTCGACCACGGCGTGGACGTCACGACGGTCGCCACCATCACCGAGGACGCCTACGCCACCGGTGACTTCACCGCCCGGGAGGCGGGCACCGTCGCGGGGCTGCGGATCGCCGAGGCGATCCTCTCGGTCGTCTGCATCGACGCGTTCGATGTCGAGCGGCACGTCGAGGACGGCGACCGGGTCGAGGCCGGGCAGAAGCTGCTGAGCGTCCGCACCCGCACCCGGGACCTGCTCACCGCCGAGCGCAGCGCACTCAACCTGCTGTGCCGGCTGTCCGGTGTCGCCACCGCGACCCGCGCCTGGGCGGACGCCCTGGAGGGCACGAAGGCGAAGGTGCGGGACACCCGCAAGACCACCCCGGGGCTGCGCGCGCTGGAGAAGTACGCGGTGCGCTGCGGCGGCGGGGTCAACCACCGGATGTCGCTGTCGGACGCGGCGCTGGTCAAGGACAACCACGTGGTCGCGGCGGGCGGGGTGGCGGAGGCGTTCACCGCGGTGCGCGCCCGGTTCCCGGAGCTGCCGATCGAGGTGGAGGTGGACACCCTCGACCAGATCCCGCCGGTCCTGGAGGCGGGCGCGGATCTGATCCTGCTCGACAACTTCACCCCGGAGCAGACCCGTCAGGCCGTCGAGCTGGTCGCGGGCCGCGCCGCCCTGGAGTCCTCCGGCCGGCTGACGCTCGCCAACGCCCGTACGTACGCCGAGACCGGTGTGGACTACCTGGCGGTCGGCGCGCTCACCCACTCGTCCCCGATCCTGGACATCGGCCTGGACCTGCGCGGGGCCGAGGGGAACTGACCCATGCTGCTGACCATCGACGTGGGGAACACCCACACCGTCCTGGGGCTGTTCGACGGTGAAGAGATCGTCGAGCACTGGCGGATCTCCACCGATGCCCGCCGCACCGCCGATGAACTGGCCGTGCTGCTCCAGGGGCTGATGGGGATGCACCCGCTGCTCGGCGAGGAGCTGGGCGACGGCATCGAGGGGATCTCGATCTGCTCCACCGTCCCCTCGGTCCTGCATGAACTGCGCGAGGTCACCCGCCGTTACTACGGCGACGTGCCGTCCGTCCTGGTCGAACCGGGGGTGAAGACCGGTGTGCCGATCCTGATGGACAACCCCAAGGAGGTCGGCGCCGACCGGATCATCAACGCGCTGGCCGCCGTCGAGCTGTACGAAGGCCCCTGCGTGGTGGTCGACTTCGGCACCGCGACCACCTTCGACGCGGTCAGCTCGCGCGGTGAGTACGTGGGCGGCGTGATCGCGCCCGGTATCGAGATCTCGGTCGAGGCGCTCGGGGTGCGCGGCGCCCAGCTGCGCAAGATCGAGCTGGCCCGGCCGCGCAGCGTGATCGGGAAGAACACGGTCGAGGCGATGCAGTCCGGCATCCTCTACGGCTTCGCGGGCCAGGTCGACGGGATCGTCCGGCGGATGGCGCGGGAGCTGGCGGAGGACCCGGAGGAGGTGACCGTCATCGCCACCGGCGGGCTCGCCCCCATGGTGCTCGGCGAGTCCTCGGTCATCGACGAGCACGAGCCCTGGCTGACTCTGATCGGCCTCCGGCTGGTCTACGAACGCAACGTCTCCCGGAGCTGAGCGGTAAACGGGCGTCGCCCCCCGGCTCCGGTCCGGGGGCGGCGGCCGGTGGAATAGCCCGTCACCGTCACCACCTGCGAACTCGGAGTCATTCCGAATTCCGGCCCGGAGCGGCCCCCCTCCGGCGAATTCCCCGGAGGGCTTCGATGCCTCTCGGCCATCTGCCGGGCGACGGCGGCGGAAACACAACTCTTCGAATTCCGTATTGACAAGCGGAACCCGTGGAACGGCCCGGCGCGAGGTGCCCCGGCGGGTCTCCCGCGGCCCATGGGGGGACCCGTTCCCCGGTCCCGCGCGCCGCCCCGCGCCGGATCCGGCGCCGCTCCGCGCCCCTCCGCCGCACCCTCTCCCACCTGCGGCGCCGACCACCCGGGGCAGGGCACCGGACCGCAACGCGCCGCACGTTCCTGCGCTTCGCGAAATTTGTCCGCTTAGCACTTAAAGTCGCCCCATGCCCACGCCATACGGATCCCGCGGCGGAATGGCGTTCAGCGCGGATGAGCTGCGTGTGCTCCGACGCGCCCTCGCCATCGCCCTCCAACCCCATCCCGTCACCCCCACTCCCGGACCCCTCGGCCCGGACCGGGCTGAGGAGGTCCAGGACTGTCTGCGCCTCGCCGAGGCCGTGGACGAAGCGGTCCGCGAGGGCGGGCGGCTGCGAGCGTTCCTGCTC
Source organism: Streptomyces sp. NPDC045899 (assembly GCF_056431485.1). Classification (NCBI taxonomy): domain Bacteria; kingdom Bacillati; phylum Actinomycetota; class Actinomycetes; order Kitasatosporales; family Streptomycetaceae; genus Streptomyces; species Streptomyces sp. NPDC045899. Next base: position 666 of record NZ_JBWKKP010000026.1, on the reverse strand, counting down.
GACGAGCTCGCCCGCTACCGTGCCGCCCTCCCCGGCGCCGCCGCCGGATACCTGGAGCAGCTCCAGGGTGCCCTGGCGGCCGGTTACGAGCCGCTCCCGGAGGACCTGGCCGCGCTGCGCACGCTCTGCGCGGCGGCCGCCGGAGGCGGCGGTGAGGCCGCACGTCGCCGGGCCCTGCTGGGCCACTGTGAGCGGGTCGCCGAACGGGGCGTGCGGGCCCGGCTCGCGGAGCGTTCGGTGACCGTGCTGCGGCCGCGCCCCCGACCGTCGGCGACGAGGCTGCGCGCCCTGCCGGGCGGCGCCGCGGAGGGCGCCGACGAGCCCGAGCGCGAGCCGCGCAAGAAGCCCGCCGCGCCGGACCGCGGCGACCGCGAGGGGCCGAAACGCGAGGAGCCGGGGCGCGGCACCCCGCGGCCGGGCCGCCCGGTGCCGACGCCCGCGGAGGTCTTCCCGCCCAAGCGCCGCCGCCCCGCACCGCCGTCCGAGCAGGAGTCCCGGCTGGCTGCGGACCCGGTGGTGGCGGGCGGGCCCGTGTCCGCCGCGCGCTCGGCCTGATCCGCTCCCCGTCCGTGCCGCGGGGGGGGGGGGGGGGGGGGGGGGGGGGGGGGGGGGGGGGGGGGGGGGGGGGGGGGGGGGGGGGGGGGGGGGGGGGGGGGGGGGGGGGGG
>NZ_JBWKKP010000025.1:0-125078 GCF_056431485.1 Streptomyces sp. NPDC045899 | reverse complement strand
CCGACCAGCACCACGATGAGGATCTTCCCGGCCTCGCTGGTGATCCCCAGCAGCAGCGAGACCAGCACCCCCGCACCGGCCATCTGCGCCAGCAGATAGAAGATCGACACCACGATCGTGGAGACACCCGCGGCGGTCCGCACCGGGCGCTGGCGCATGCGGTAGGCCAGGACATCACCCATGGTGTAGCGGCCGGAGTTGCGCAGGGGTTCGGCGACCAGCAGCAGCGCGACCAGCCAGGCGACGAGGAAGCCGATGGAGTACAGGAAACCGTCGTAACCGGCCAGCGCGATGGCTCCGGCGATACCCAGGAAGGACGCGGCGGACATGTAGTCCCCGGAGATCGCCAGACCGTTCTGGAAACCGGAGAACTGGCGCCCGCCGGCGTAGAAGTCGTTGGCGTCCTTGGTCTGACGGCCCGCCCACACCGTGATGGCCAGCGTGGCCAGGACGAACACGGTGAACAACGTGATGATCAGAGGCCGGTTGTCCGAGGTGCTCCCGGCGGCCAGCAGGTGACCCGCGGTGCTCATACCTCACCCTCCATCCGGGCCTTGATGGCCTCCGCCCGCGGATCCAGCTTCGCCGCGGCGTGCCGGGAGTACCACCAGGCGATCAGGAACGTGGTCAGGAACTGGGCCAGCCCGAAGACCAGCGCCACATTGATGTTGCCCACGACCTTGGTCGACATGAAGCCATCGGCATAGTTCGACAACAGCACGTACAGCAGGTACCAGGTGACGAACGCGACGGTCAGCGGAAACGCGAACGAGCGGTGGGCACCGCGCAGTTCGCCGAACTCCGCACTCGCCTGCACCTCGGCATAGGACGGGTGATCTTGTCGCAGTTGATCGCCGGGACGATCGCTGGCCGGTGCGGTATCCACGGTCACTCCTGGTGGGGACGGGTACGGCGGCATAGGTGATCCAGATCACGCATGGTAGGCCGCGCCCGGGCCATCCGACAGGGTCCGGTTGATTGAAAGACGGAGAAGATTGATTGAAAGCCGTAGAAGATGCCCCCGGAGCCATCGGCTCCGGGTACTGTGGCGGGTTTTCTTCCGGAATGCATTGATGGCCGGGCTTGATCAGCGATAGCTTCCTTCGTCATGTACCCGCCCAGCGCATCATCCGCGCCGGGGCGGTCCGTACGGATGATGTGGAGACCCCATGGCTCATCTGAGATCGGCTCCTCCCAGACCCGGGCGGCGGGCCGGACAGCGCCCGTCGCCGTCGCACCACCGCATCCGCACCACCTCCCTCCACGGCCTCGTCCCCGGCCTCGCGGCGCACCGGGGCACCGAGGCGACGCGCCCGGGGCACCGGGCCGCGGCCCGGACCCGGCACCACCGCGTCCCCCGGGTGGCGCGCTGAACGCGCGCCCGCGACACCGGTCCGGAAATGCTGACGACCCGGCCCGGTCCGCCCGTCCCTCCCGTCACGTCCACTCACAGAGAACCGGAGTACCCATGACGTCGCGCCGCTCCTCCCTGCCGCTGCGCACCGCCGCGATACCCGCCGCGATGGCCCTCACCACCGCGCTGGCCTTCCTCCCGGCCACCGCCAACGCCCTCGGGCGGGACGGCAACGCCCCCGCCGCGGCTCCGGCCGCCGCTGACGGCCCGTCGATGAGCTACGTCGTCAACACCCGTACGGGGCACAAGGACGCGGGACGCGTCCACAAGGCCATCGCCCGCGCCGGTGGCACCGTGGTGGTCTCGTACGACCGCATCGGCGTGATCGTCGTCCACTCCGCCAACCCGGACTTCGCCAAGACCATCCGCACGGTCCGCGGGGTCACCTCGGCCGGTGCCACCCGCACCGCGCCGCTGACCGCGCAGTCCACCACCGACGTGGGCACCCCGCAGGTGCTGAGCAAGCAGGAGGAGAAGGCCGCGGCGGCCAAGGCCACGGCGGGTCAGGACCCGCTGGAGCCGCTCCAGTGGGACCTCCCGGCCATCAAGGCGGACAAGGCGCACGAGAAGAGCCTGGGCAGCCCCAAGGTGACCGTCGGCGTCATCGACACCGGAGTGGACGACACCCACCCCGACCTCGCACCCAACTTCGACCGCAAGGCTTCGGTCAACTGTGTGGGCGGCAAGCCCGACACGTCCGACGGCGCCTGGCGGCCGAGCGCGGAGGAGAGCCCGCACGGCACCCATGTCGCCGGTGAGATCGCCGCGGCGAAGAACGGCGTCGGGGTCACCGGTGTCGCCCCGGGTGTGAAGGTCTCGGGCATCAAGGTGTCCACCACCGCCGGGTTCTTCTACACCGAGGCCGTGGTCTGCGGGTTCGTCTGGGCCGCCGAGCACGGCGTGGACGTCACCAACAACAGCTATTACACCGACCCGTGGTACTTCAACTGCACCACCGACCCGGACCAGAAGGCGCTGGTCGACGCCATCACCCGGGCCACCCGCTACGCCGAGCGCAAGGGCGTGGTCAACGTGGCCGCGGCGGGCAACGAGAACTACGACCTCAGCGCGGACTCCATCACCGACCCCTCCAGCCCGAACGACACCACCCCCGGTGACCGCGAGGTGGACCCGAGCGTCTGCCTGGACATCCCGACCCAGCTGCCGGGTGTGGTCACCGTGGCGTCGACCGGCGCCAAGGGGCTGAAGTCCTCGTTCTCCAACTACGGTCTGGGAGTCGTGGACATCGCCGCCCCGGGCGGCGACAGCACCGCGTACCAGAAGCCCGCGCCCCCGGCCACCAGCGGTCTGATCTACAACACGCTGCCCGGCGGCAAGTACGGCTACATGGCGGGCACCTCGATGGCCTCCCCGCACGTCGCGGGGGTCGCGGCGCTCATCAAGAGCACCCACCCGAAGGCCTCGGCGCAAGCGGTGAAGTCGCTCCTGGCGCGCCAGGCCGATGACACCGCCTGCCCGAACCCGTACGACATCGACGGCGACGGCACGGCCGACGCGGTGTGCGAGGGCGACGCGCGGTACAACGGCTTCTACGGCGCGGGCATCGCCGACGCCCTGGACGCCGTCGAGAAGTGACGGACTGACCGCGGATCCCCGTACGGGCCGCCGGTGCGCTCAAGCCCCGGCGGCCCGTGTGCGCTCCGGGCCGGGCCCGGCCGCGGCGGGCGGGGCGGCCACCGGAGCGGGCTCAGCGGGGACGGCGGTCCCGGGGGCGGCGGTCCCGGGGGTCCAGCCGGGGCCGCGGAAGACCCGGCCCGCGCGCTCGCGCCAGTCCGCGGCCGCGGCGACGTCGCGCGCGATGGCCGCGTACTCGTGGGTGGCCACCCGGAGCGGGTTGTAGGTGTCGATGTTCTTCGTCAGCCCGTAGACCGGCCGTTCCGTCTCCGGTGCGAAGGACCCGAAGAGCCGGTCCCAGACGATGAGGATCCCGGCGAAGTTGCGGTCCAGGTAGCCCCCTTGGGAGGCGTGGTGGACCCGGTGGTGGGAGGGGGTGTTGAAGACCAGCTCGACCGGGCGGGGCAGGGTTCCGATCCGCTCGGTGTGGATCCAGAACTGGTAGACGAGGCTGGCCGAGGAGCAGAACGCCACGGCCGCCGGATGCACCCCGAGCGCGATGAGCGGGAGGTAGAACACCCAGCCCGTCCAGGAGGTCCACGGCTGCCGCAGCGCGGTGCTGAGGTTGAACTTGCGGCTGGAGTGGTGCACCACATGGCAGGCCCACAGGATGCGGATGACGTGGTGTCCGCGGTGCAGCCAGTAGTAGAGGAAGTCCTGCGCGAGCAGCATCAGCGGCAGCGTCCACCACAGCACCGGCACGCGCAGCGGGGTGAGTTCATGGGCCGCGGCATAGACCGCCACAATCGGGATCTTCCACACCAGATCGAAGAAGAGGCTGCCGAGTCCCATGGTGACGCTGGTCGCGGCGTCCTTGGCCGCGTACCCCTCCGCGTCCTCGTCGGGGTGCAGCCGGCAGGCCACCATCTCCACGACGGTGAGCAGGACGAAGGCGGGGATCGACCACAGCACGGCGTTGGGCAGATGCGGCATATGCGCAACATAGGACCGTCGCAACCCCAGCACCAGAGGAGAGTTACCAACTAGTACACTGGTGTGTCCGGGTGTGGTGTCCGCGCCCGTCCGCCCGACGGGCCGTCAACCCGGGTACGTGGCCCGGCCGTACCGGGGCGTTGGTCGGAGGTGTCGGCAGCGGCCCGTATCCTCATGGACCATGCTCGAAGACCCCACGGAAGCCGCACCGCAGCTCGCTCCGGACTCGTCGTGGCCGCCCGGTTATCCGCAGGGGTACGCGGTCGTCGACGTCGAGACCACCGGGCTCGCCCGGGACGACCGGATCGTGTCGGCCGCGGTCTACCGGCTCGACGCCCGGGGCACGGTGGAGGACCACTGGTACACCCTGGTCAATCCGCAGCGCGATCCCGGTCCGGTGTGGATCCACGGGCTGACGCGGGAGGTGCTGGCGGACGCGCCGCTCTTCCCCGATATCGCCGGGGCGCTCGCCGAGCGGCTGGACGGCCGGGTCCTGGTCGCGCACAACGCCGTCTTCGACTGGTCGATGCTGGCCCGTGAGTACGCCCGCGCCGGCAGCGCGGCGCCGGTGCGCCAGCGGCTGTGCACCATCGCGCTCTCCAAGGAGCTCGGGCTGCCGCTGCCCAACCACAAGCTGGAGTCGCTGGCGGCGCACTACGGAGTGGTGCAGGAGCGCGCCCACCACGCGCTGGACGACGCCCGGGTGCTCGCCGAGGCGTTCCGGCCGAGTCTCCGCAAGGCGGCCGCGGCCGGGCTGCGGCTGCCCCTGCTGGCCTGTCAGCCGCTGACCGAGTGGTCCGACGGACCGTCGGGCGGGATCGGCCGCCAGCGTTCGTACCGGCCGACGAGCTGGCGCCCCAGCCGCAAGCGGCCCGCCTGCCCGTACCCCAACCCGGGGCGCTACGAACCGGGCGGCACGCTGGTGCAGGGGATGCGGGTGGCGTTCTCCGGGGACACCTCGGTCGACCGCGAACTGCTGGAGGACCGGGCCGTGGACGCCGGACTGCACGTGGCCACCAGCGTGTCCCGGCTCACCAGCCTGCTGGTCACCAATGATCCGGAGTCGCCCACCTCCAAGACCGTCAAGGCGCGCTCCTTCGGCACGCCGGTCATCGACGAGGCGGCCTTCATGCAGCTCCTCCAGGACGTCACTCCCGCACCGCCGACAAACAGGTGAAGTCGGCGCGACGCGCCCGCCCGCCGCTCGCCCACCGTCGCGCTCGCGCCGCACGCTGTGGCGCATGGCACGTTGTGAGGTCTGCGGAAACGACTACGGCATGACGTTCGAGGTGCACGCGCAGGGCGCCGTCCACGTCTTCGACTGCTTCTCCTGCGCCATCCACCGCATGGCACCCGTCTGCGAGCACTGCCGCTGCCAGATCATCGGGCAGGGCGTCGAGGCGGACGGCAACTTCTACTGCGGTGCGCACTGCGCCCGCGCGGAGGGGAAGGTGGGCATCGTCGACCACGTCTGAGGCCCGCCCGCACCGGACCGCGATCCGGACGGGCGGCGGTCCGAACCGGGCCACCTGCGTGGATTGTCATCCGGCGCCCCCACCGGCCGGGGGACAATCCACGCCGAGTAGTGTCAAGGGCGTGTACCGCTTTCTGTTGACCCGGCAGTGGGTGATCCTCACGCTGGTAGGGCTCGTGCTGATCCCCACCATGGTCCGGCTGGGATTCTGGCAGCTCCACCGCCATGAGCACCGGGTCGCGCAGAACCATCTGATCGGGGACAGCCTGAAGGCCCCCGCGGTGCCCGTCACCGAGCTCACCTCCCCCGGCCGCGACGTCCCCCGCGACGACACCTGGCGCACCGTGCGGGCCACCGGCACCTACGACACCGCCCACGAGGTCGTGGTCCGCCAGCGCACCGGCTCCGACGAGCAGTCCATCGGCTACTTCGTCCTCACCCCGCTGACCCTCCCCGGGGGGAAGTCCGTCCTGGTCAACCGCGGCTGGATCCCGGCGGGCACCGACCTCACCCGGTACCCCGAGGTCCCCGCCGCACCCTCGGGCGAGGTCACCGTCACCGGCCGGCTCAAGGCCGACGAGACCACCGGCAACAGCGGGATCAAGGACAAGCGGGGGCTGCCCGACCGGCAGGTCAGCCTGATCAACAGCGAGCGGCAGGCCGAGCGGCTGTCCCGGCCGGTGCTGGGCGGCTACATCGAGCTGACCTCGTCCTCCCCCAAGGGCGGCAAGCGGCCCGAGCCGGTGGCCGCGCCGGACCACAGCAGCATCGGCCCGCACATGGCGTACGCCATCCAGTGGTGGCTGTTCGCGGCCGGGGTGCCCGTCGGCTGGTTCGTACTGGTCCGCCGCGAGCGCAAGGACCGCGCCGCCGAGAGCGCACCCGCCGCCCAGGAGAAGGTCCCGGCCGCCGCGGGTGCGGAGTAGCTTTCCGCTTCCCGGGAAGATGCCCGGTGTGTCTCACCGCATCGACGACTACGCCCTCATCGGGGATCACCAGACCGCCGCCCTGGTCGGCCGCGACGGCTCGATCGACTGGCTCTGCCTGCCCCGCTTCGACTCGGCCGCCTGTTTCGCCGCACTCCTGGGCGACCAGGACAACGGCCACTGGCGGCTGGCCCCCCGGGACGCGGGCGACTGCACCCGCCGGAGCTACATCGAGGACTCGCTCGTCCTGGAGACGGTCTGGGAGACCGCCTCCGGCACCGTCAAGGTGATCGACTTCATGCCGCAGCGCGACCGGGCGCCCGATGTGGTCCGCATCGTCGAGGGCGTCTCCGGCAGTGTCGAGATGCGGGGCGTGCTCCGGCTGCGCTTCGACTACGGCCATGTGATCCCCTGGATGCGCCGTGATGACGGCCACCGGATCGCCGTCGCCGGACCCGACTCGGTCTGGCTGCGCTCGGAGCCGGAGGTGCACACCTACGGCAAGGACTTCAGCACCCGCTCGGAGTTCACCGTCTCGGCCGGGGAGAAGGTGGCCTTCGTCCTCACCTGGCACCCTTCCCACGAGCCGCGGCCACGGCTCATCGACCCGCACGACGCACTGCGCTCCAGCCTCGAGGACTGGCGTACCTGGGCCGCCCGGTGCACCTACCGGGGGCCGTACCGGGACGCGGTGATGCGCTCCCTGGTCACACTCAAGGCGCTCACCTACGCGCCCACCGGCGGGATCGTCGCCGCCCCCACCACCTCGCTGCCGGAGCACCTGGGCGGGGTGCGCAACTGGGACTACCGCTACTGCTGGCTGCGGGACTCCACCCTCACCCTGAACGCGCTGCTGTCCGCCGGATACCGCGACGAGGCCGTCGCCTGGCGGGACTGGCTGCTGCGGGCGGTCGCGGGCGACCCCGCCGAGCTCCAGATCATGTACGGGCTCGGGGGCGAGCGGCGCATACATGAGCACGAGCTCGACTGGCTGGAGGGGTTCGGGCACTCCGCCCCGGTCCGGGTGGGCAACGGCGCGGTGGCGCAGCGCCAGCTCGACGTCTACGGCGAGGTCCTGGACACCCTGCATCTGGCGCGGGTCTCCGGACTGCCCTCCGAACCGCACGCCTGGCGGATGCAGAGCGCGCTGATGGACTTCCTGGAGTCCGCCTGGCGGGACCCCGACGAGGGGCTGTGGGAGGTGCGCGGACCGCGCCGCCACTTCGTCCACTCCAAGGTGATGGCCTGGGTCGCGGCCGACCGTGCGGTGCGTGCCGTCGAGGCCCATCCCGAGCTGAGCGGGGACGCCGACCGCTGGCGGGCGATGCGGGACGCGGTCCACCGCGAGGTCTGCGAGCAGGGCTACGACCCCGCGCGCTCGACCTTCACCCAGTCCTACGGCTCCGCCGAGCTGGACGCGGCCACGCTGCTCATCCCCCGGGTGGGCTTCCTGCCCGCCACCGACCCCCGGGTCCTCGGCACCATCGACGCGGTCCGCCGGGAGCTGTCCGAGGACGGTCTGATCCGCCGCTACACCGCCGACGGGGATGCCGGGGGCGACGGGGACGGGAACGTCGACGGGCTGCCCGGCCGCGAGGGCGCCTTCCTCGCCTGTTCGTTCTGGCTCGCCGACGCGCTCCAGCTCGCCGGCCGCCGCAAGGATGCCCGCGCCCTCTTCGAGCGGCTGCTCGACCTGCGCAACGACGTCGGGCTGCTGGCCGAGGAGTACGACCCGGCCTCCGGCACGCTGCTGGGCAACTTCCCCCAGGCGTTCAGCCATATCGGCCTGGTCGACACGGCCCTTACCCTCGCCGCGGACACCACGGCAGACTGACCCCATGGATCTTGGACTCAAAGACCGGGTGTACCTCGTCACCGGAGCCACCCGCGGGCTGGGCCTGGCCACCGCCCGTGAGCTGATCGCCGACGGCGCCAGGGTGGTCCTCACCGGACGTGACGCGGACACCGCGTCCGCCATCGCCGCCGAGCTGGGGCCCGGGGCCGTCGGGGTGAGCGCCGACAACGCCGACCCCGGCTCCGCCGAGCGGCTCATCGCCACCGCCCGCGAGCGCTTCGGCCGCTTCGACGGAGTGCTGATCAGCGTGGGCGGCCCGCCGGCCGGGCCGACCGCCGACATCACCGACGCCCAGTGGCAGACCGCCTTCGAGTCGGTCTTCCTCGGCGCCGTCCGGCTGGCGCGCACTGCCGTCCCGGAGCTCTCCCCGGGCGGGGTGATCGGCTTCGTGCTGTCGGGGTCGGTACGGCAGCCGATCCCCGGCCTGACCGTCTCCAACGGGCTGCGGCCGGGGCTGGCCGGGTTCGCCAAATCGCTCTCGCTGGAGGTCGGACCGCTGGGCATCCGGGTCGTCGGCCTGCTCCCCGGCCGGATCGACACCGACCGGGTGCGGGAGCTGGACGGTCTCTCGGGCGACGCGGACGCGGCGCGCGAGCGGAACGCCGCAGCGATCCCGCTGCGGCGGTACGGAACCCCCGAGGAGTTCGGCAGGACGGCCGCGTTCCTGCTCTCCCCCGCGGCGTCCTACGTCAACGGCGTGATGATCCCGGTGGACGGCGGCGCCCTCCAGGGCATCTGAACGCCGCCGGCCCGGCGGGCAGCCGGGACGGAACCCGGCCCCGCCGGTGGCGGGTGCCGCACAGGCAGGGCCTCGGCCGGGAGACGCTCCAACCCGGCCGACCCGCGCACGTGCTACAGGGGCTCCGGCCCGCAACCGCTCAGCGGCCCAGCCTCCGGACGGCGGGCCCGCGCGCCTGCGGGCGGGAGGCGCTCCACCGGCTCCAACTCCGGGGCGCCGGGCGCGGGCCTCCCGCTCCACCCGATGCCACGAGCCCACAGCCGGGCAGCGGTCCCATCCCGCCGAGCCGCGCGGCTACAGCGCCCGCTCCGCCCGGTGGCGGGTGCCGCGCAGGCGGACTTCGGCCGGGAGGCGATCCAGGCCGGCCGAGGCGCGCGCGTGCTCCAGGGCTTCGGTCCGCAGTCGGTCCAGCGTCACCACCGGCTCCGCCCGTGGTTCCAGGACCAGGTCGACGCGGGCCTCCGGGGTGGTGCGGCGCCTGCCGCGGAGGAGGACATCGGCGCGTTCGACGCCCTCCAGCGCCTCCGCCTCGGCCGTCAGCGCCGCTTCCAGCGCCCGGCCGCGCAGCAGGGCGCCTTCGCCGTCGCCGGTCTCCACCAGCACTTCGGCCAGTCTGCGGCGGCGGAGCTGGGCCAGCACCCACCACACCGCGAGCAGCACCACCAGGGCGAGCACCCCGATGACCAGGGGCCACCACCACGAGGCGTCACGCCAGTGGGTGCGCTCCTCCCGGCTCAGCACCACATCGCCCCGTCCGTCGGACGGCGGCCATCCGGTCAGCGCCAGTACGCCCACGGCCAGCAGGACCACCCCGACCGACGCCAGCAGCACCCGGTTGACGATCCGCAGCATCACCGGTCACCCCTTCGCCGGTCGCCGGACCCGTACGGTCAGCCCCGGGTGGCGGGCGAGGCCCAGCTGCCGGATGCCCTCGCCGAGCACCGTGACCAGATCCGCGCGTACCTCGTCCAGGTCGCGGAAGTGGGCCTGGGCGCGGGCCCGGACGCGGTGGCGGCCGACCGAGACGCGTACCGAGCGCACCCCGGACACCTCCATCGCCCGGTCGCGCAGCACCAGACCGGCGGCGCCGCGGTCGATCCCGGCCCGGATGCCTTCGGTCTCCCGCATCGGCAGCAGCCCGCGCAGCCCCGGTGTCACCGCCAGCACCACCATCCCCACGCCCAGTACGACCAGGGCGACGGCCACGCCCACGACCCAGCCGTCGTCGAGGGTCCGGGTGGCGAGCTGGTCGGCGAGCCAGCCCCGCCACTGCATGGCCGTCCGGCCCGCACGCACCGCCGCCACGTCGTACAGCAGCAGCCCGGCCGCGGCGACGACGGCCAGCGCGACCAGGGCGGCCGGGACCCGGCGCGCGGACCAGAACCGTCCGGGGCGCCCGTGCTCACCGCCGTTCCCGCCGCCGGACTCCGGTTCGTATGCCGCCATCGATGCGGACTGCCGCACCTCACGCTCCGCGTTCATCGCACCCTCCCCCGCTCCGCGCGGTCCAGCAGGGGCGAACGCAGCCGCTCCACCGTCACCGCCACCTCGGGCACCTCCATACCCGCCAATGTGCCGAGCCGTTTCCTGACCTGGCGGCGCACCGCGCCGCACTGGGCGCCCAGGTCCGACGGATAGCCCAGCTCGACGGCGACCCGTACCCGCGCGACCCGCTCATGCACCGCGACGACCGCGTGCGGCGGACGGACGTCGGGGCACTCCAGTGCCTCCCGCGCCGCCTGCGAGGCGATCTTCGCGACCACGCGGTCCGCGATCCGTGTCGCGCCGCGCTCCCCGGGTTCGACCACGACGCCGCCTCACCGGTGCCGTTCGCCGCGGCCGCGGGAACGGAAGAACTCGCCCGGCTCCAGGTCCCCGTCCAGGAACCGGCCCGCGACGAATCCCACGAACCCGAGTGCGGCCACCAGCAGAAAGGCTCCGAATCCGCCGAAGTACCCGGCGAAGGCCAGCGCCATCCCCGCGATCATCCCGACCACGGCCATGCTCATCGTGTGCTCCCCTACTGGAGCCGACCGGAGCCGTCACCGGCCTACTGGAGCCTGGGCTCCGTCGATTCCTCTACTTCGTCCGGCAACTTCACATCGCTGACCGCGATGTTGACCTCGACCACCTCGAGTCCCGTCATCCGCTCGACCGCGGAGATCACGTTCTCCCGCACGGCACGGGCGACATCGGCGATCGAGACGCCGTAATCCACCACGATCTCCAGGTCGAGGGCGGTCTGCACCTCGCCCACCTCGGCCTTCACCCCGCGGGTGACCGACCTTCCGCCTCCGGGCACCCGGTCCCGTACGACCCCGAAGGTCCGTGCGAAACCGCCGCCCATGTCATGGACCCCGACCACATCGCGGGCCGCCATTCCGGCGATCTTCTCCACGACGCCGTCGGCGATGGTGGTACGCCCGCGGGAGCCCGGATCGCCCCCGCCGCGCCGGGTGGGGACGGCACTGCCGCCCGGCGTCCTGGGCGTGGCGGCGGAGGGCTCGGTGGCGGGGTTCTCGGGTCGGTTCCGTGGTGCGGTCTCGGACATCACCGGTCATCCCTTCCGAGGAGAAGAGTTCCGGGGCGGGAGCCGTGCCGCGGCCCGGCTCGCGCCTCTACTGCCACAGTAAAGGCGCTTTCCCCGAACCGCGCCGGAGATGCGGCACTCGCGCGAACAGCCGCCGGAAAGTATCCGCGCACACCGGATCTGCGGCAGGCTGAACGCAGTGGCACACAGGGCGTCACACAGGCCGTGAGGAGTGATGGCGGTGGTCACGGGCCAGCTCGCACACGCGGTTCGGCAACAGCTCCGGCTCGGGCGGCTGCTGCCCCTGGGCGGACCGGAGGACGGTACGTGGCTGACCGAGCAGGCCGCGGAGGGGGTGCTGCGGCGGGCCGCCGCCGAGGTGCCCGGGGTCCGGCTGGACGGACTGCGGATCGGCCCGGCCGACCCGGACGCGGTGGGGTCGTCCGCCGTACCGGCGCCGCCGAGCGCCCTGCCGCCGGTTCCGCTGCGGATCGGCGCGGAGTGCGGGGCGACCGTGGACGAACCGCTGCCGGTGACGGCGGACCGGCTGCGGAACGCCCTGCTCGGGGCGGTCACGGAGCGGCTCGGCCTGACGGTCGACGCGGTGGACCTGCGGGTCACCCAGGTGCTGGACGGGCCCCCGCCGCCGCTGTCAGCGCCCGAGGAACCGGGCGCACGGCCGTCGGTGACACCGGAGGCGACCGGCAGCCGTGAGGCGGCGGCCGCCGCGGCCGCGCGGGCGGTGCCCGGGGTGACACGGCTGGCGCCGGTGCTGGGATCCTCGCGCGGGGTGCACGCCGACGGGGCGCATCTGCGGCTGGAGCTGGCGGTGGCGGCCGATCACCATGCGCTGGACGTGGCCCGGCGGGTACGGACGGCGGTGACGGAGGCGGTTCCGCGACCGGTGACGGTGGCCGTGCTGATCAGCGCGGTGGACGTGATCGCCTAGGCCCTGTCCTGCAGATCTTCGTGGGCCCGCGGGGCCGCGCGGTGCGCCGCGCGGGCTCAGGGACGGGCCTCGGTGCGCAGCCCCTCCACGGCGCGCTCCAGCTCCGACACCCGGTCGGCCAGTTCGGCCGCCGCGGGGGCCTCCGCGCCGCGCAGCAGCATCTCGGTGCTGGCCAGCTGTTCCGCGATGGTGACGAACCGGTCCTCCGAGGGGGTGACCCGGTCACCGATCAGCCGTCGCCGCAGCTGCTGGGCCTGCGCCTCCAGCTGGCGGTTCTTGCGGTGCAGCTCCAGGAAGACATTGACCTTCGTGCGCAGCAGCCACGGGTCGAAGGGTTTGGTGAGGAAGTCGGCGGCGCCGATCGCATAGCCGCGGTAGGCGTAGTCGGAGTCGGCGTCGGTCCCGGTCAGCAGGATGATCGGGACGTCCTTGGTCTGGTCGAGCCGTTTGATGTTGGCGGCGGTCTCGAAGCCGTCCATCCCCGGCATCAGGACATCGAGGAGCACCACCGCGAAGTCCTGCCGCAGCATCGCCTTCAGCGCCTCCTCACCGGAGTGGGCGCGGACCAGCTGCTGATCGAGCGGGCCGAGGACCGCCTCCAGCGCGATCAGGTTCTCCTCCATGTCGTCGACGATCAGGATGCCGGCCTTGTCCGAGGCGCTGGTGGTCATGACTCCCCCTGCCTCGGCCGGGGCGGCCCGGTCTCGCCGAGCCCGCTCCCGTCCGGTCCGTTCCCGGCCTCGTCCTCGATCTCGATCTCTATCTCGCCCTCGATCCCGTCCCCGATGTCACCGTCGATGGTGTCGTCGAGCCCGCCCTCGATGTCGTCGTCGAGGGTGCCGCCGAGCTCGTCCGCCGCCACGATCAGCTCCTCGGCCCCGTCCCGTGACCGGCCCTCGGCCATGTCCGTGACGGCGCCTCCCCCGGGGTCGAGCAGATCGACGATGGCCGACATCAGCCGGTCGACGTCGACGGGTTTGGGCACATAGCCGTTGGCGCCGCTGTCGATGGCCTTCTCCCGGTCACCGGGCATGGCCTTGGCGGTGAGGGCGATGATGGGCAGTTCGGCGAGCCGGGGGGTGCTGCGGATGGCGCGGATGGTCTCGTAGCCGTCCATCTCCGGCATCATCACGTCCATCAGGACCAGCGAGACGTCCGGGTTGCGGTGCAGCACCTCCAGGCCCTCGCGGCCGTTCTCCGCGTACTTCACCGACATCCCGACCCGGCCCAGGACATGGGTGAGCGCGAAGACATTCCGGATGTCGTCGTCGACGATGAGGATGCGGCGTCCGCTCAGCACCCGGCCGGGCCTGCCGACCTGCCACTCCTTGAGCCGGGTGGTCTCGGGCCAGGCCTCCTCCCGGTCCTCGGCCGTATCCGGGCCCAGTCCGGCGCCGTCTCCGAAGACACCGCTCGGGGCGTGGTCGGCGGTGTCCGGCAGCGGTTCGTCGGGGGCGGGCGGCACCGCCGGGACGGTGGAGCCGGTGGCCCTCGGGTCCGAGGGGTCGGGGGCCGGGACGACACCGGTGTAGTGGGAGGGGATGTAGAGGGTGAAGCAGGAGCCGACGCCGAGTTCGCTCTCGGCCACGATCCGGCCGCCGAGCATCCCGGCGATCTCCCGGCTGATGGACAGTCCGAGGCCGGTACCGCCGTACTTGCGGCTGGTGGTGCCGTCGGACTGCTGGAACGCCTCGAAGATCACGGGCAGTTTCTCCGGCGGGATGCCGATTCCGGTGTCGGTGACGGAGAAGGCGACGACGGCGTCGGCGTCCCGCAGCGTCTCCTCCTCGAACTCGGCTCCGGGCGACCGTTCGACGCGCAGGGTGACCCCGCCGGAGGAGGTGAACTTCAGTGCGTTGGAGAGCAGGTTGCGCAGGATCTGCTGGAGCCGCTGCTCATCGGAGAACATCTCGCGCGGTACGTCCTCGCCGACGGCGATCTCGAAGGACAGCCCGCGGTCGATGGCGAGCGGCCGGAAGGTGGCGTTGACGTAGTCGAGCAGCTTGACCAGCGGCAGCTTCTTGGGGCGGACGTCCATCCGGCCCGCCTCGATCTTCGACAGGTCCAGGATGTCGTTGATCAGCTGGAGCAGATCGGAACCGGAGCGGTGGATGGTGGTGGCGAACTGCACCTCCTGGGAGGAGAGCCGCCCCTCGGCGTTGTCGGCCAGCAGCCGGGCCAGGATCAGCAGCGAGTTCAGCGGGGTGCGCAGCTCGTGCGACATGTTCGCCAGGAACTCGGACTTGTACTGCGAGGCGGTGGCCAGCAGCGCGGCCTTCTCCTCCAGCTCCGCGTTGGAGCGCTGGAGCTCGTTGGACCGCTGGCGCAGCTCGGTGGTGAGCCGCTGCGATTCGGACAGCAGCGACTCGGTGCGGGCGTTGGCGATGATGGTGTTGATCGATACGCCGATGGTGTTCACGAACTGGTCGATGAAGGCGAGGTGGACCTCGCTGAACCGGCTGAAGGAGGCGAGCTCGATCACTCCGAGCACCTGGTCCTCGTAGAGGATCGGCAGGATGACCACACTGGCCGGGAGGGCCGATCCCAGACCGGAGTTGATGGTGATGTAGTCCGGCGGGACGTTGTTGATGAGGATGCGCTTCTTCTCCAGGGCCGCCTGGGCGACCAGGCCCCGGCCGGGGGTGCCGGTCTGCGGCAGCGGGCCGTTGTCCTGGTTGGTGCCGTATCCGGCGATCAGCTCCAGGTCCTCACCGGGTGAGGCGCCGGCGGCGCTCAGGAAGAACGCCCCGAACTGTGCGTTCACCAGCGGGGTCAGCTCGCGCAGGATCAGGT
Source organism: Streptomyces sp. NPDC045899 (assembly GCF_056431485.1). NCBI lineage: Bacteria > Bacillati > Actinomycetota > Actinomycetes > Kitasatosporales > Streptomycetaceae > Streptomyces > Streptomyces sp. NPDC045899. The sequence continues at coordinate 109,830 of NZ_JBWKKP010000025.1, read as the reverse complement.
CGGCGACCTCCACCAGATCGCGGTGGCCCTGCATCAGGGAGGCGATACGGGCGAGGTTGGACTCCAGCCAGTCCTTGGCGCGGGTGGTCTCACGGAGGTTGGCGACCATCAGGTTGACGTTGTTCTTCAGCTCGGCGACCTCGCCCTGGGCCTCGACCGAGATGGAGCCGGACAGATCGCCCTGGGCGACGGAGGAGGCGACCTCGGCGATAGCGCGCACCTGGGTGGTGAGGTTGAGGGCGAGTTCATTGACGCCGGTGGTCAGCCGCTTCCAGGTGCCGTAGACCGCCTCGACCCGGGCCTGACCGCCCAGTCGTCCCTCACTGCCGACCTCCCGGGCCACGCGGGTGACCTCGGAGGAGAACGCGGAGAGGGTGTCGACCATCGTGTTGATGGTGGTCTTCAGCTCCAGGATCTCGCCGCGCGCGTCCACGTCGATCTTCTTGGACAGATCGCCCTGGGCGACCGCGGTGGCCACCTGGGCGATATTGCGGACCTGGGAGGTCAGGTTCCCGGCCATGAAGTTCACGTTGTCGGTGAGGTCCTTCCAGACCCCGGAGACGCCGGGGACCTGGGCCCGGCCGCCGAGTTCGCCCTCGGTGCCGACGTCACGGGCCACCCGGGTCACCTCGTCGGCGAAGGCACGCAGCTGCTGGACCATCGTGTTGACGGTGTCCTTCAGCTCCAGGATCTCGCCGCGGGCGTCCACGGTGATCTTCTTGGACAGATCGCCGTTGGCCACCGCCGTGGTCACCTGGGCGATATTGCGGACCTGGGAGGTCAGGTTCAGGGCCATGAAGTTGACGTTGTCGGTCAGTTCCTTCCAGACCCCGGAGATACCGCGCACCTGGGCCTGACCGCCCAGGTTGCCCTCGGTGCCCACCTCGCGGGCCACCCGGGTCACCTCGTCGGCGAAGGACGAGAGCCGGTCCACCATGGTGTTGATCGTCGACTTCAGCTCCAGGATCTCGCCCTTGGCCTCCACCGTGATCGTCTTGCTGAGGTCGCCCTCGGCCACCGCGGTGGCGACCTGGGCGATGTTGCGGACCTGGGAGGTCAGGTTGTCCGCCATGAAGTTCACGTTCTGGGTGAGGTCCTTCCAGACCCCGGAGACCCCGCGCACCTGCGCCCGGCCGCCGAGCTGGCCCTCGGTGCCCACCTCACGGGCCACCCGCGTCACCTCGTCGGCGAAGGCGGAGAGCTGGTCGACCATGGTGTTGATCGTCGACTTCAGCTGGAGGATCTCGCCCCGGGCGTCCACGGTGATCTTCTGGGAGAGGTCACCGTTGGCGACGGCGGTGGTCACCTGGGCGATATTGCGGACCTGGGAGGTCAGGTTGGACGCCATGAAGTTCACGTTGTCGGTGAGGTCCTTCCAGACCCCGGAGACACCCCGCACCTGCGCCCGGCCGCCGAGCTCGCCCTCGGTGCCCACCTCACGGGCCACCCGCGTCACCTCGTCGGCGAAGGCGCGCAACTGGTCGACCATGGTGTTCACGGTGAGTTTCAGCTCGAGGAGCTCACCGGTGGCCTCGACGGTCACCTGCTGGGTGAGGTCGCCGCGCGCGACCGCCGTGGTGACCACGGCGATGTCGCGGACCTGGGCGGTCAGCCGGGAGGCCATGGTGTTGACGGCCTCGGTCACATCGCGCCAGTCGCCGGAGAGCCCCTGGACCTTCGCCCGGCCGCCGAGGCGGCCCTCGGTGCCCACCTCGCGGGCGATCCGGGTGAGCTCGCCGGTGAACAGCGAGAGCTGGTCCACGGTGCGGTTCACGCCCCGGCCAAGGCGGCGCAGATCGCCGCGGAGCTGGCGGTTGCCGTCGTGCAGATCGACCCGCTGGGTCAGATCGCCCGCGGCGACCGCGTCCAGTACCCGGGTGGCGTTGGAGACCGGTCCGACCAACGCGTCCACCAGCTGGTTCGCCGCGTCCACACTGGCCGTCCAGGCGCCCTGGCCGGGGCTGGCACCGATCCGTTCGTCCAGCCGTCCCTGGCGCAGCACCTCACGGCGCACCCGCTGGAGCTCATCGGCCAGATGGGCGTTGCGCAGGACCAGTTGGTTGAACACGCCGGCCATCTCGCCGAGGACACCCGCGCCCGAACCGTCCATACGGACGGTGAAGTCTCCGTCACACAGGGCATGCATGGCCGCCAGGAGGCATCGCAACTCGGCCGAGCACACGGCCTCCTGGCCCCGCTCCAGCCCGGCCGGAGGGGCAGGTCCCGGGCGTTCCGTCGCGGAGCGCCGGGCAGCGTGCGTATCGGTGGGGATCGGGTCGAGTGCCATGGCGTCGCCCCTTGATGATCATTTCATATCCCTACGTCTGTCATAATATGGCACCTAGATGGCCTAATCCGCCCAAATACCCAGGAGCCGCACGTGGGAGCCTTGCTTCCTCTCTCGCGTGAGTCCGTCTCGCGGACGACGCTGCCTGGAAGTGTGCGCGCTCCCGGTGCCGCCAGAGTCTTCGTCCGGACCACGCTGACCGGGGCGGACACCACGGAGACGCTGGGCACGGCCACGCTCGGTGTACGGCTGGTGGACGACGCGGTCCTGCTGGTGAGCGAACTGGTCACCAACGCCGTTCTGCACGCGGGCACCCGGGTCGAGATCGTCTGCCGTCTCCAGGCCGGGCACGGGCCGGCCGAGCCCGCCCGGCCCACCGCCCCGGCGGAGCCGGCCGCCCCCGAGGACGAGCCGCTCCGCCCCGGCATCGTGGTGGAGGTGACCGATCTCCACCCCGCCAGCGCGGTGTACGGCGGACCGGAGGCCCAGCGCCGGGGCCGCGGACGGGGGCTCCAGCTGATCGGGGCGCTCGCCGAGTCCTGGGGGGTGACCTACCACCGCACCCGGAAGACGGTGTGGTTCCGACTGGACGCCGAGGAGGAGGAGCCCGAGCTCCACGCCGTCCCCACCAGCGCGCTCGGCCGTGAGCTGCGGTTCGCCGAGACCCTGGCCCCCTCCCCGCTGCGCGGGCGCCGTGACTCCACCGCCGAATGGGTCGACCGCGGCGGACCGTCGTTCCTGGCCGAGGCCAGTGAGCTGCTGACCGGACAGCTCGACGAGAACATGGTCGCCGCCCTGGCCGGACAGCTGCTGGTGCCCCGGCTGGCCGACTGGTGCGCGGTCTGGCTGACCACCGAGTCCGGAGGGCTGGAGCTGGCCCGGGTCTGGCACACCGACGAGCGCCGTATCGACGCGCTGCGCGTGGTCCTGGAGGGGCATCCGCCGCCCAGCGGGCTGGGCACCGCGGGCACCCCCTGGCCCTGGCCGCAGATCGCCGACACCCATGGCACGGGCGGCTCCGCACTGGCCTTCCCGCTGATCGCCCACGGCCGCAGCCACGGGGTGCTGCTGCTCGGCCGGGCGGGCGTGGCCCAGATGACCGAGGGCGTGGTGCGGCTGTCCGAGGACGTGTCACGGCGAGTGGCACAGGCCGTGGCCACCGCCCGGCAGTACACCCGGCAGGCGACCATCAGCAGGGCGCTGCAGCGCCGCCAGCTGCCCACCTCACTGGCCCATATCCCGGGGATCGACACCGCGATCGTCTACGAACCGCATGGCGAGGGCCAGACCGTCGGCGGCGACTTCTACGACCTGTTCCCGATGGGCGACCGCTGCTGGTGCTTCCTGCTCGGCGATGTGCAGGGCAGCGACCCGGAGGCCATGTCGGTCACCGGTCTGGCCCGCCATCTGGTCCGGCTGCTGGCCCGGGAGGGCCATGGCGTGGAATCGGTGCTCGGCCGGCTGAACCAGGCACTGCTGGAGGAGGCCACCGAGGCCGTGGCGATCGGCGGGGAGCAGGCCAGGCCACGCTTCCTGAGCCTGCTCTACGGGGAGCTGGAGCCCGACGCGGACGGCGGCGGGATCGCCCGCTGCACCCTGGCAAGCGCCGGACATCCGCTGCCGCTGCGGCTGACCGCGGACGGTGCGGTGAGCCCGGCGGCCACGCCCCAGATGCTGCTGGGCATCGACGAGAATCCCGGCTTCCACGCCGACACCCTCGACCTGGCACCGGGTGAGACGTTGCTGTGCGTCACCGACGGGGTGACCGAGCGGCGGAACGGCAATCGCCAGCTCGACGACGACGACGGCCTCGCCGACATCCTGCGCGGCTGTGTGGGACTGGGCGCCAAGGCGGTCGCGGAGCGGATACGGCGGGCCACGCATGAGTTCAGCGCCGAGCCGATCGACGACGATCTCGCGGTGCTGGTGCTGGAGGCGGTGCCCCCGGTGACGGTGGATCTGCTGCGGGAGCCGTGAGGGGCGGCTCCGGGCCCGGCCGGGTCGGTCCGGCCGGGCCCGTCATACCGGCCGGGTCAGTCCGTCACACCCGCGAGCTCCCGCAGCCGGCGGGCCTGGGCGGCGCGCTCGGCGGTGCGCTGCTCCTCGTAGGTCCGGCCCCCGGCACCGCGCAGCAGCGCCTTGGTCTCGATCACGGCGCCCCGGTCCGCGGCGAGCAGCGCCGCCGCGAGGTCCGAGACCGCGCCGTCCAGTTCGGCGGCGGGCACGACGAGATTGGCGAGACCGGTGCGCTCGGCCTCATCGGCGTGGACGAACCGCCCGGTGGCACAGATCTCCAGCGCACGGGCATAGCCCACCAGGCTCACCAGCGGATGGGTGCCGGTGAGGTCGGGAACCAGCCCGAGGCTGGTCTCACGCATGGCGAACTGCACATCCTCGGCGCACACCCGCAGATCGCAGGCGAGCGCCAGCTGGAACCCGGCGCCGATGGCATGGCCCTGTACGGCGGCGATGGAGATGATGTCGTTCCTCCGCCACCAGGTGAAAGCGTCCTGGTACTCGGCGATGGTGGCGTCCAGCTCGGCGTCCGAACCGCGCGCCATGTCGATGAACGACGGCTCGCCGTCGAAGCCCTCGGGCGTGAAGGCCTGACGGTCCAGACCCGCCGAGAAGCTCTTGCCCTCGGCACGCAGCACCACCACCCGCACACTGCCCGGCAGCAGCCGTCCCGCCTCGGCCAGGGTCCGCCACATCGCGGGCGACTGGGCGTTGCGCTTGGCCGGACGGGACAGGGTCACCGTGGCGACCGCATCATCGACGGTGAGCTGAACGCCGTCCTTGTCGAGCAGGGTCACAGGAAGCCTCCGGTCGGCCGCAGTCAGTACAAGTGACTGCACAGTAACCACCCGGCCGGACCGCCGGTCAACCGGGTGGTACTGCCATACCTGCCGGTGACGACGTGATACGGGATCAGGCCGATTGGGCCTTCTTGCCCCGTGTCGCGCCTCCACGACCACGTAGGGAGACACCTGATTCGCTGAGCATCCGGTGAACGAATCCATAGGAACGGCCGGTCTCCTCGGCCAGCGCCCGGATGCTCGCACCGGAGTCGTACTTCTTCTTCAGGTCTGCCGCGAGCTTTTCGCGCGCGGCGCCGGTCACCCGGCTGCCCTTCTTCAGAGTCTCGGCCACCCGTGCCTCCTCATGGGAAGTGCGCTCTGGACTCTCATGATCACCCCTACACGGCTTCCTGGCCACCCATTCGGCAAGGTCCGTAGAGGAAGGATTCCCTGAAATCGCGCCGCGACGGCCTTCAGAAGACAGGATTCCCACGCCGTTCGCCCTGACACTCCTTCGCGTTTACCGGAGAACGGGCAGGTCAGGGCATATGTGCAGGAGGTCGGACCCATACCGGCCGGCGCACGGCACGCATCGCGCGCCGCACTGTGGCGGCGCGCCGCGATACCAGCCGTTCTCACTCAGATGATGGATCACACCTAGGCCGAATGATCTACAGGAAGTGGATCAGAACGGATCAATCGGACTTCGCTCCGGGGCGGGCGCGAGCGGCCCACCGGGGTGATCCGGGCGCCGCCCCGGCGGTCAGGCGAGCGCGACCAGATCCGCGTAGTCCTCGCCCCACAGGTCCTCGACACCGTCCGGCAGCAGGATGATCCGCTCCGGCTGGAGCGCGTCGACCGCGCCCTCGTCATGGGTCACCAGCACCACCGCGCCGGTGAAGGTGCGCAGCGCGCCGAGGATCTCCTCGCGGCTGGCCGGGTCGAGGTTGTTGGTGGGCTCGTCGAGGAGCAGCACATTGGCCGAGGAGACCACCAGGGTGGCCAGCGCGAGCCGGGTCTTCTCACCGCCGGAGAGCACCCCGGCGGGCTTGTCCACGTCGTCGCCGGAGAACAGGAAGGACCCCAGGGTCTTGCGGATGTCCACCAGGTCGAGGTCGGGGGCGGCCGAGCGCATGTTCTCCAGGACGGTGCGGTCCGGGTCGAGCGTCTCGTGCTCCTGCGCGTAGTAGCCCAGCTTCAGCCCGTGGCCCGGGGCCACCTGGCCGGTGTCCGGCTTCTCCACCCCGGCCAGCAGCCGCAGCAGAGTGGTCTTGCCCGCGCCGTTCAGGCCCAGGATGACCACGCGGGACCCCTTGTCCACGGCCAGGTCCACATCGGTGAAGATCTCCAGCGAGCCGTACGACTTCGACAGGCCCTCGGCCGACAGCGGGGTCTTGCCGCACGGGGCCGGGTCCGGGAAGCGCAGCTTGGCGACCTTGTCGGACTGGCGCACATCGTCCAGACCGGCCAGCAGCCGCTCGGCGCGGCGGGCCATGTTCTGCGCGGCCACGGTCTTGGTGGCCTTGGCGCGCATCTTGTCCGCCTGCGAGTTGAGCGCGGCGGCCTTCTTCTCGGCGTTGGCCCGCTCGCGCTTGCGGCGCTTCTCGTCGGCTTCCCGCTGGGCCTGGTAGAGCTTCCAGCCCATGTTGTAGATGTCGATCACCGAGCGGTTGGCATCCAGGTAGAAGACCTTGTTGACGACCGTCTCGACCAGGTCGACATCGTGGGAGATCACCACGAAGCCGCCGCTGTAGGTCTTCAGGTAGTCGCGCAGCCAGACGATGGAGTCGGCGTCGAGGTGGTTGGTCGGCTCGTCCAGGAGCAGCACATCGGAGTCCGAGAAGAGGATCCGGGCCAGCTCGACACGGCGCCGCTGACCGCCGGAGAGGGTGTGCAGCGGCTGGCCGAGCACCCGGTCGGGCAGCCCGAGGCTGGCGGCGATGGTCGCGGCCTCCGCCTCGGCGGCGTAACCGCCCTTGGTGAGGAACTCGGTCTCCAGGCGCTCGTACTTCTTCATCGCGCGCTCGCGGGTGGCGCCCTGGCCGTTCGCCATCCGGTCCTCGTTCTCTCGCATCTTGCGCAGGACGGAGTCCAGCTCGCGGGCGGAGAGGATGCGGTCGCGGGCGAGGACGTCGAGGTCGCCGGTGCGGGGGTCCTGCGGGAGGTAGCCGACCTGGCCGGAACGGGCGATGGTGCCCCCGGCCGGGATGCCCTCACCGGCCAGACACTTGGTGAGGGTGGTCTTGCCCGCTCCGTTACGGCCGACCAGACCGATGCGGTCGCCCTTGGCGATGCGGAAGGTGGCTGACTCGATGAGAACGCGGGCGCCGGCACGCAATTCGACGCCGGAGGCGGTGATCACGGGAATTACTCCTGGGCAGGACGGGGCGGCGGACGGGACGGACGAGGGTGCTCCGACGCCGTCTAATGCACGAGGAGAATTGCCATGCGGCTAGCTTAGCGGGGCGGGCAAGTCGTTTTTCCCGCGGCTTTCCCGCCGCGGCGGCCCCGTTCTCCCCCGGTGAGGGCCCCTGCGGGGCGACGGCCACCGGCTTTGCGGCGGGCCGTGGCGCGGCCGGCCCCGCGCTCCGGTGCCAGACTGTGGAGCAGATCACATCAGATCGGACAAGGTCGTCTCCGCGGAAGAGGTGAGTGATCGCCATGAGCGCCAGCCCGGGAGCCGGTCCGGCCATCTGTCCCACCCTGCTCTACCGCGATGCCGGGGCGGCCATCGCACTGCTCACCGAGGGTTTCGGCTTCACGAGGGTCGCGGTGTACGAAGACGTCGCGGGGGTGGTCCAGCACGCCGAGCTGGCGTACGGGAACGGGGTGGTGATGCTCGGCTCCGCGAACCGCGAGGGCGTCTTCGCCCGCGCCATGGCGGACGCGGGCCCCACCGGGGTCTATGTGGCCGTGGACGATGTGGACGCCCATCACCGGCGGGCCGCGGAGTACGGCGTGGAGATCCTGATGCCGCCCACCGACCAGGACTACGGCGCCCGGGACTATCTGGCGCGGGACCCCGAGGGCAACGTCTGGAGCTTCGGCAGCTACGTCCCCGCGACGGCCGGGTAGCCGCCCGGCCCGGGCGGCCGGCCCGGGCGGCCGCGCCGCGTCCGTCAGACGCCGCCGGTGTGCACCTGGAAGGCCGCCCGCCGTACCGCCTTGGCGAGCGCCGGGTCCGGATGGGCGGCGGCCAGCGCCACCAGCACCTGCACGGTGCGGGGGTGGCCCACCGCCCGCACCTCGGCCAGCAGCGCGGGCACCGTGCCCTGCACCGCGGAGTCCAGATGGCGGACCAGCAGCGGGCTCTCACCGTGGTCGGAGATGGCCGCGGCGGTGTCCACCCACAGCCAGGTGGCCTCCTCGCGGGTGAGCGCGTCGAGCGCGTCCTCGGGGTCGGCGCCCTCGTGCTCGGCCAGCCACAGCAGGGCGTACGGCCGCAGGCAGGACTCCTCGACGGCGTCCCGCACCGACGGCTCGGCCGGCGCCCCGACCACGCGCAGTGCCTCGAAGGCGAGTCCGCGCAGCAGCGCGTCGTCCCCGCGGGCCGCGTCGAGCAGTTCGATGACGGCGCTGCCCACCGGCCGGGCGGCCAGCCAGGCCCGGTACTCGGCCCGGGCCGGACCGGGGGTGAGCCCGGCGCAGCCGCGCAGCATGTCGGGGGCGGGCTGTTCGATGTTGCCCGCGGGACTCTGGGCGGCCACGCAGATCTGCTCCAGCTTGACCCACACCGCCCAGTTGCCCAGCGCGGTGAGCACGGCCTCGCGGGGGTCGTCCGCCGCCCCGTCGCCATGGCCGACGGTGAGCGCCCCGACGGAGGCGAGGGCGTCCAGGGCCCAGTCGAGCAGCCGCCGCAGCGCGTCCTCGGCCGCGTCCGCCGCCTCGGTCGACTCGGCCGCACCTGCCGCACCGGCTCCGGCGGACGTGCGGGCGGGTTCGCCGGTCCGTGCGCCGTCGTGCTCCTGGGGCACCTCACAGCGCTCGGTGCGCAGTTCGGCCACCCGCTGCCGGAGCATGTCCAGCAGCGCGGCCACCGGCACCGGCCCGGCCGAGAGCTGGAGCAGGGAGAGCAACTGCGGCACGGCCTCCACGACCTCGGCCACGGCCGTGGGTTCCGCGGTGGCCGGGGCGGGGCTCACCAGGGACCACGCGTCCAGCAGCGCGACCCAGCCGCGCAGCACCGCGCTGTCGTCCCGGTGCCATGCCTTGAGCCGCCAGCCGAGCCGGGCGGCACCGCCGTGGATCTCCACCAGACCGACCAGCCGGGCCCGGTCCCAGTCGGCCCGTACCTCCTCGGGGGTCAGCCCCAGCGCCGCCGCGGCACCGGCCGCGGCCTCGTCGGAGAGCGCGCCGGGCGCGCCGTGCTGGGCCGCCGCCCAGTGGGCCATCTCGACGGCACCGGCCAGTCCCGACCGGGCCTGCCGGGCCAGCTCCGCGGGCGGCGGGGTGCCCTCGGGCGGACGGGGCGCCGGACGGGAGCCGCGGTGCGACGCGGGCCTGCGGTCGGTGGCCACCGGCCGCTGGCGGACGAGTCGGAGCCGGGAGTCGCGCGGAGTACGGGACGTCACGGGAGCAGTTTCGCCGCTGACGGCCCGAAAGCCCAATCGGCACCCGTCCGGCGGTCGCCTCCGGCGCGGGGAACGCGCGTTCCGCGCACCGCGCGAGCGCGGCCGGGCGCCACGAGAGGGCGCTACAGGAGAGGGGTCAGAAAGCGCCGTAGTGCCTCTTCGTACCCCTGTGGGTCGGCGTTCCACATGGCGCCGTGCGGAGCACCCGGTACGGGGTGAAGGGTGACCAGTTCGGATCGGCGTCCGGCCAGTTCACGGGAGACGGACCAGGGGGCCAGGGCATCGTCGGGGCCGTGGAGGATGAGCGCCGGGACGCGCAGCCGCTCGGGGTCGGCGGCCTCCTCGAGGAGGCTGCCGTGCAGTCCGGTGCGGCCCTCGGCCGCACGTATGACGAGCGGCATCAGCGCGGCGGGGGTACCGCGGGCCGCGGCGAGCGCGCGCAGGGTGACCCGCCAGTCCAGCACCGGGGAGTCGAGGACGACCCCGCTGACCCGGTGCCGCAGGGCCGAGTTGGCGGCGGCGTGCAGGGCCATCGCGCCGCCGGTGGACCAGCCGTGCAGGACGACGCGCTGTGCGCCGTACCGCACCGCGTAGCGAATGGCCGCGTCCAGGTCGCGCCATTCGCTGTCGCCGAGGTGGCCGACGCCGTCCTCCGGGGGCGGGGCCCCGGGGTCACCGCGGTAGGCGAGGTCGAGTACCGGGACCCGCAGCTTCCGCAGGAACGGCATGACGACCATGGGGTGTTCACGGGTGGTGCCCAGACCGTGGACGGTGATGACCCAGGTGGGGCGCTCACCGGGGACGAACCAGGCGGGCAGCGGGCCGAGTTCACCGGGGATGTCCACATCGGCGTGCTCGAGGCCGAGCGCATCGCGCGGATTGCCGATGTGCACCTGGGGGGTGAGCCGCACCCGGTCGCCGGGGTCGAGGCTGCCGTGGGTCACCCGCTCCAGGCGGCGCACCACGCAGTCGGCCGGGCTCGGCGCGTCCTGAAGGACCGGGCCGATGACGGCGTGGCAGGCCGGGCCGGCCAGTCCGTAGGTGCCGGGGCGCAGCGAGGCGAGGGAGCGGGTCAGGGTGATCCGGCCGGGCTCGGCCGCGTGCACCGTGAGCGGGGGCTCGTTCGGCAGCGGGCGGTCGAGGGCGGGCCGGAGCGCAGCGTCGGTGCCGTACCGTCCGGCCGCCACCGCAGCCACACCGGCGCTGAGCAGGGTGCCGGCGGCCGCGGCCGCCGCTGTCCGCAGACGCATCCCTCCCAGTGTGGTGGGCCGGGCGCCCGCTGGCCAGCGGGCGTACCCGGCGGAGTGAGACCCGGCAGGCAAAGACACCGCGAGCAGCGGCACGGCGGTGGACGGACCGGCAGGTGGACGGACCGGCCGGTGGACGGCTCAGCCGGGCTGGCCGTAGCCGCGCAGCTTGTCGGCGGCGCGCGCCAGCTCGTCCGGCGGGATCAGCGCGGGGGTGCGGCCGGGGACGGCGGAGGCGGCCAGCCAGACCTGGCACATCCACTCCAGCTGCGCGGTGCGGTCGTACGCCTGGTCCAGGGTGGCGCCGTGGACGACGGTGCCGTGGTTGCGCAGCAGACAGCCGGAGCGGTCGCGCAGCGCCTCGAGCATCCGCTCGGCCAACTCGTCGGTCCCGTACAGGGCGTATTCGGCGACCCGCACCGGTCCGCCGAGCACCCCGGTCATGTAGTGGATGGCCGGGAGTTCGTCGACGAGGGTGGAGACGGCCGTGGCGTGGACGGCGTGGGTGTGGACGATGGCCCGGGCGTCCGTGGCGCGGTAGACGGCCAGGTGCATGGGCAGCTCGCTGGTGGGTGCGAGCGTGCCGAGCACCTGCTCGCCGTCGAGGTCGACGGCGACGGCGTCGCGCGGGCCGAGCCGGTCGTAGGGCACCCCGCTGGGGGTCACCAGGACGGTGTCGCCGACCCGGGCCGAGACATTGCCCGAGGTCCCGACGACCAGCCCCTCGGCGTTGGTCCTGCGGGCGGTCCGCACCACCTGTCCCCATGCCTGCCGCAGGGGCTGGGTCAGCCGCGGCCGCGGCTGCCGGGCGGATCGTTCCTGTGCCATACGCCTCACCTCCGTCCCGATCTTCGCAGCCGCCCGTCCGCCGGGGCGGGGACGGGGGCGGAATCAGGCCGGGGCGCGGTGTCGCGCGGGCCGTGTTCGAACCGGGCACGATCGGGGGTCGTAGCGCGGCGTTCACCCGGGTGGGGGCGGTGGGGCGGGTGGGGTGGGTCGTACGGGGCGGGAGGGACGTGGGTGTACGGTTCCCAAACTCCTTGTGGCGGCAGGAAATACGCCCGGTGGCCGACCGATGCCGCACCCTTTCCACCGCGTCACCCCGGCGCCCGCCCTCGTTAACCTTTCGTTCACCCAGTTTCCTTACGTTCACCGTGCCACTACAGACCTTCGAACTGATTGACCGGGTGTATGGAACACATCACGCTTCTCATCGGGATCGTGATCATCACGGCCTTGGTGTTCGACTTCACGAACGGCTTCCACGACACAGCCAATGCCATGGCCACCACCATCTCCACAGGCGCGCTCGGTCCCCGGGTGGCAGTGGCGATGTCGGCCGTCCTCAATCTGATCGGCGCCTTCCTGTCCGTGGAGGTCGCCAAGACCATCTCCGGGGGCATCCTCGACGAGGACTCCGGCATCCGGCCCGAAGTGATCTTCGCGGGTCTGGTCGGAGCCATCCTCTGGAACCTGGTGACCTGGCTCGCCGGGCTGCCGTCCAGCTCCTCGCACGCCCTCTTCGGCGGCCTGATCGGCGCCACCGTGGCCTCGGTCGGCATCGACGGGGTCAACGGGGACGCGATCGTCATGAAGGTCCTCATCCCGGCCGTCGCCGCTCCGCTGGTGGCGGGTATCGCCACGATCGTCGCGACCCGGCTCACCTACCGGCTCGGACGTGGCCGCGCCGCCGAGGACACCGCCAAGGGCTACCGCGCCGGGCAGATCGCCTCGGCCGCCCTGGTCTCCCTCGCCCACGGCACCAACGACGCGCAGAAGACGATGGGTGTGATCACCCTGGCGCTGGTGACCGGCGGTGTGATCGCGCCGGACTCCGACCCGCCGATGTGGGTCATCGTCTCGGCCGGTCTGGCCATCGCCCTGGGCACCTACCTGGGCGGCTGGCGGATCATCCGCACCATGGGCAAGGGCATCACCGACATCCAGCCGCCGCAGGGCTTCGCCGCCCAGACCGGCGCGGCGACCGTCATCCTCGCCTCCTCGCACATCGGCTTCGCGCTCTCCACCACCCAGGTCTGCTCCGGTGCCGTCATGGGCGCGGGCGTCGGCCGCAAGGGCGGTGTGGTGCGCTGGTCGACCGCGGGCCGGATGGTCGCGGCCTGGGTGCTGACGCTGCCCGCCGCGGGTCTGATCGCAGCCGGGTCGGCGCTCCTGGCCGACCAGGGCGACTGGGGCATCACGGCGGTGGCCGTGCTCGCCATCACGGGCTGCCTGGTCATCTGGGCGCTCTCCCGGCGCAAGCCGGTGGACGCCTCCAACGTCAACGAGGTCGAGCAGGGCGCCACCGCCGAGCCGGTGGGTGTCATCACCGCCGCCCTCCAGTCGGTGGCCCCGCCGCCGGTGGGCTCCGCCGCCACCGCCGACAGCACCGCCTCCTCGGACACCGTCTCCGACACCACCACCGACCAGCCGAAGGCCGTCGCGGCGGCCGGCTCGGCCGCCCCCGCGGCGTCGAGCAGCACCAGCAGCTAAAGGGAGCCATGGAATGAGCATCGACTGGGCGGCACTCGGCCAGGTCTTCGGCGTCAGCCTCGCGGTGACGGTCGGAGTGGTGGGCGTCTTCACCCTCGGCATCATCGGCACCTCCCGCAAGGCGCTCAGCCCCGAGGGAGCGGCCGTGGCCACCGCCACCGCCGGCGGCGTCCCGGCGCAGGGGGGCGGCGCGTCCTCTCTCGCCCGCTCCGGCGCGTACGCCTGCTTCGCGCTGTGCGCCGCGGTGGTGGTGTACGGCATCTATCTGATCGTCGCCTGAGGACGCTCCGGCGCCTCCCGCGACATCTGAAGAGCACCACGGCCGCCGGGCCGGAGACGCTGACCAGCCTCTCCCGCCCGGCGGCCGTCGCTCGTGCTCCGCGCGGGGCCCATGTGGGCCTCGGCACACTCGTGCGTCGCAGGTCATGGGCGAGTTGACGGCCCTTCGCGGCCCATGGTGGACTTCCGGAGCCAAACGGCGGCAGCAGAGGAAGCCGGTGCGAATCCGGCGCGGTCCCGCCACTGTCACCGGGGAGCGCTCTCCCATCGCCTGCACGGGGTCACGGCTCGTCCGTACGGCTGGTCCGTACACGGAGCTGGAAGACCGGGAGAGCCGCGGATCCGGGAGCCAGGAGACTCTCCCCGCCGGTCACGTCGAACCAGGGCGCGGACCCTGAGTGAGGACATACCGCCATGCCCGGCACCGCCACGCCGCCGTCCCCGCCGCTCCGCGGCCCCCTGGACGCGGACACCCCGCGCACCCCCTTCTTCCGAGGCACGACGGCGGGCTGAGGGATGCGTGCCGATCACGCCTCGTTCGCGTGCGGTGCCGCTCTCGGCTTCCTCGGTGACCTCGCCACGGGCGACCCCCGCCGCGGCCACCCGGTGGCCGCGTTCGGGCGGGCCGCCCTGGCCGCCGAGCGCCGGCTGTGGCGCGACCACCGCGGTTACGGGGCCCTGCACACCGTGCTGTGCGCGGGCGGCGCGGCCGCCGGTGCCGCGCTGCTGACGCGTGCCGGACGGGCGGTGGCCGGGCGCCACCGCGCCGACATCGCCCTGACCGCCGCCGCCACCTGGGCCGTGCTGGGCGGTACGACGCTGGGGCGCGAGGCCCGCGCCGTCGGCGGCGCGCTGGCCGCCGGGGACGTCGAGGCCGCCCGGGAGCGGCTGCCGCACCTGTGCGGACGCGATCCGCAGGCACTGGACGCGCAGGCGATCGCCCGCGCGGTGGTGGAGTCGGTCGCGGAGAACACCTCCGACGCCGTGGTGGGCGCCCTGGTGTGGGGGGCGGTGGCCGGAGTGCCCGGGCTCGTCGCCTTCCGGGCCGTGAACACCCTGGACGCCATGGTGGGCCACAAGTCCCCGCGCTACCGCCGGTTCGGCTGGGCCGCGGCCCGGCTGGACGATGTCGCGGGCTGGCCGGGCGCACGGCTGACAGCGGTTCTGGCGACGGTCGCGGGCCCCGATCCGCGCGGTGCCCGGCGGGCCTGGCGGCGGGACGGTGGGCGCCACCCCAGCCCCAACGCGGGCCCGGTGGAGGCGTCGTTCGCGGGCGCCCTCGGGGTGCGCCTCGGCGGCACCCTCGCGTACGCCGGCCGGATCGAGCACCGGCCGGTGCTGGGTGACGGACGGGCGGTGCGCACCGCCGACATCGACCGCGCGGTGCGGCTGTCGCGGCGGGTGGGGGCGCTGGCCCTGCTGACGTCGGTGACGGCACGGCTGGTGGTGGGCAGGGTTCTGTCCGACAGGGGCGGGGTCCCGGGCGGACCGGGCGAGCGGAGAGGGAAACGATGAGCGGAACAGGGGGCGGGCTGCTCGTCGCCGGGACGACCTCGGACGCGGGCAAGAGCGTGGTCACGGCGGGCATCTGCCGCTGGCTGACGCGCAAGGGCGTCCGGGTGGCACCGTTCAAGGCGCAGAACATGTCGCTCAACTCCTTCGTCACCCGGGACGGTGCGGAGATCGGACGGGCGCAGGCCATGCAGGCGGCCGCCGCGCGCGTGGAGCCCAGCGCGCTGATGAACCCGGTGCTGCTGAAGCCGGGCAGCGACCGCAGCAGCCAGGTGGTGCTGCTGGGCAGGCCGGTGGGCGAGATGAGCGCCCGCGGCTACCACGCGGAGCGGCGCGAAGGGCTGCTGGAGACGGTCACCGCGTGTCTGGAGGAGCTGCGGAGCACCCATGACGCGGTGATCTGCGAGGGCGCGGGCAGCCCCGCCGAGATCAATCTGCGCCGTACCGACATCGTGAACCTGGGGCTGGCGCGGGCCGCCGGGATCCCGGCGGTGGTGGTCGGGGACATCGACCGCGGCGGGGTGTTCGCGTCCTTCTTCGGGACCACCGCGCTGCTGTCCCCGGAGGACCAGCGCCATATCGCCGGTTATGTGGTCAACAAGTTCCGCGGCGATGTGACCCTGCTGGAGCCCGGTCTGGAGATGCTGCGCGGGCTCACCGGGCGGCCGACGCTCGGCGTGCTGCCGTTCGCCCACGGTCTGGGCATCGACGAGGAGGACGGGCTGCGGGTGTCGCTGCGCGGCGCGGTGCGCGAGAGCGTGGTCGCGCCGCCGCACGGCGCGGACGTGCTCCGGGTCGCGGTGGCCGCCGTACCCCTGATGTCCAACTTCACCGATGTGGACGCGCTGGCCGCCGAACCGGGTGTGGTGGTGCGTTTCGTGGACCGCCCCGAGGAACTGGCCGACGCCGACCTGGTGGTGGTGCCGGGCACCCGCGGCACGGTCCGGGCGCTGGCGTGGCTGCGTGAGCGCGGGCTCGCGGACGCCCTCGTGCGGCGGGCCGCCGAGGGGCGGCCGGTGCTGGGCATCTGCGGTGGCTTCCAGGTGCTGGGGCGGCGTATCGAGGACGAGGTCGAGTCACGGGCCGGGACGGTGGAGGGCCTCGGACTGCTGCCGGTGCGGGTGCGGTTCGCGGTGGAGAAGACCCTCGCCCGGCCGGTGGGCGAGGCCCTGGGCGAGCGGGTGGAGGGCTACGAGATCCACCACGGGGTCGCCGAGCTCCTCGACGGCGGCGACGAACCCTTCCTCGACGGCTGCCGCGCGGGCTCGGTGTGGGGCACCCACTGGCACGGCTCGCTGGAGAGCGACGGCTTCCGGCGGGCCTTTTTGCGGCGGGTGGCCGCCGCGGCGGGCCGGGCGTTCGTCCCCGCGCCCGACACCCGGTTCGGGGAGCTGCGCGAGGAGCAGCTCGACCGCCTGGGCGACCTGATCGAGGAGCACGCCGACACGGACGCGCTGCTGCGGCTGATCGAGGACGGCCTGCCGGACGGGCTGCCCTTCGTACCGCCCGGGGCGCCAGGAGGAGCGAAGTGAGCATCCCGGACCGCGACCGCGTCACCACCGCTGGAGGTACCGCCGAATGACCACCGCCACCTATCCGTTCACCGCGGTCGTCGGGATGGCCGACATGCGGCTCGCCCTGTTGCTCAACGCGGTCTCCCCGGCTGTCGGCGGCGTCCTGGTGCGCGGGGAGAAGGGCACCGCGAAGTCCACGGCCGTCCGTGCCCTGGCCGCGCTGCTGCCGCCGGTCGGGGTGGTCCCCGGCTGCCGGTTCTCCTGCGATCCGGCGGCGCCCGACCCTCAGTGCCCGGACGGGCCGCATGAGCCCGGCACCGGCACCGCGCGGCCCGCGCGGATGGTCGAACTGCCCGTCGGCGCCTCCGAGGACCGGCTGGTCGGCGCGCTGGACATCGAGCGGGCGCTGGCGGACGGGGTCAAGGCGTTCGAGCCGGGGCTGCTGGCCGACGCGCACCGCGGGGTGCTCTACGTCGACGAGGTCAACCTGCTGCACGACCACTTGATCGACCTGCTGCTGGACGCGGCGGCCATGGGCGCCTCCTACGTGGAGCGCGAGGGCGTCTCGGTCCGGCACGCGGCGCGCTTCCTCCTGGTGGGCACCATGAACCCCGAGGAGGGCGAACTGCGGCCGCAGTTGCTGGACCGCTTCGGGCTGACGGTCGAGGTCACCGCGTCACGCGACACCGAGGAGCGGGTCGAGGTGGTGCGGCGTCGGCTGGCGTACGACGAGGACCCGGCCGGGTTCGCGGGGCGCTGGGCGGAGGACGAGGGCAGTCTGCGCGAGCGCATCGCCGCGGCGCGCGCCCTGCTGCCGAAGGTGGTCCTGGGCGACCGGGCGCTGCGCCAGATCGCGGCGGTCTGCGCCGCGTTCGAGGTGGACGGGATGCGCGCGGACATCGTGACCGCGCGGACGGCCACGGCGCTGGCCGCCTGGGCGGGCCGGACGGATGTGCGCACCGAGGACGTGCGCCAGGCGGCGCTGCTGTCGCTCCCCCACCGGCGGCGCCGGGCGCCGTTCGACGCGCCGGGACTGGACGAGGACAAACTCGACGAGGTGCTGCGGCGGTTCGAGGACGAGGAGCCGGAGCCGCCGGAGCCGGACGGGGGTCCCGGCTCCGAGGAGGGCGGCACCGACGGCGACGGTGACGGCCCGGACGGGGGTCCTGAGGGCCCGGACGACGGGCCCGGCGGACCGGAGGGCGGCCCCGGCGGCGGGCTTCCGCACGACCGCGCACAGGAGCCGCCGTCGCAGCCCGAGCCGTCCGTCCCCGGTCCGCGTGAGGGCGAGGCGGAAGCGGAGGCGGCGGACGACACCGGGACGCCCCAGGAGGCCGGGGGCGGCACGGGCGCGGGCGGCGGTGAGAAGGCGGCCGTGGGCGCCGCCGAACCGTTCCGCACCCGTCGGCTGGACGTACCGGGCCTGGGCGAGGGGGCGGCCGGACGGCGGTCGCGCGCCCGCACCGCGCACGGTCGCACCACCGGCGCCCGGCGCCCCCGCGGCACGCTCTCCTCGCTCCATCTGACGGCGACCGTACGGGCCGCGGCCCCGCATCAGCACGCGCGCGGGCGCAGCGGTCCGGGGCTGCTGGTGCGCCGGGACGATCTGCGCGAGGCGGTGCGCGAGGGCCGGGAGGGCAATCTCGTGCTGTTCGTGGTGGACGCGTCCGGGTCGATGGCCGCCCGCAAGCGCATGGGGGCCATCAAGGGCGCGGTGCTCTCCCTGCTGCTGGACGCCTATCAGCGGCGCGACAAGGTCGGGCTGATCACCTTCCGGGGCACGGAAGCGGAGCTGGCGCTGCCGCCCACCTCGTCGGTGGACGCCGCCGCCACGCGGCTGGAGCGGCTGCCCACCGGCGGCCGGACCCCGCTGGCCGCCGGACTGGTCAAGGCCCGCGAGGTGCTGCGGGTCGAGCGGCTGCGGGACCCCTCACGGCGGCCGCTGCTGGTCGTGGTCACCGACGGACGGGCCACCGAGGCCCGGCGGGAGGGCACGGCGCGGCGGGACGCCACGAACGCGCCGGTGGCGCGGGCCGGGCAGGCGGCGCGGCTGCTCGCGGGCGACGGGATCGCCTCGGTGGTCGTGGACTGCGAGTCCGGGCCGGTGCGGCTCGGCCTCGCGGGGGCGCTCGCCCGGGAGCTGCGGGGCACCCCGGTGACGCTGGACGAACTGCGCGCGGACCGGGTGACCGCGCTGGTCCGCGATGTACGGAACGTTTCGACCACACGGAGGGCCGCCTGATGCCGCAAGGACAACCGACCGTCGTCCCCGACGACGGACTGACCACCCGCCAGCGCCGCAACCGTCCGCTGGTGCTCGTGCACACCGGCGTCGGCAAGGGGAAGTCCACGGCGGCGTTCGGGCTGGCGCTGCGGGCGTGGAACCAGAACTGGCCGGTCGGTGTATTCCAGTTTGTGAAGTCCGCGAAATGGCGGGTCGGTGAGGAGCGCGCGCTGCGCGTCCTGGGCGATTCGGGCGAAGGGGGGACCGTCGCATGGCACAAGATGGGCGAGGGCTGGTCATGGGTCCAGCGCGACATGGCGTCCAGCGAGGAGGCCGCGCGCGAGGGCTGGGAGCAGGTCAAGCGGGATCTCGCGGCGGAGACCTACCGGCTGTACGTGCTGGACGAGTTCGCGTATCCGATGCACTGGGGCTGGGTGGACCCTGACGAGGTGGTGTCGGTGCTGCGGGACCGGCCGGGGACCCAGCACGTGGTCATCACCGGGCGCAACGCCCCGGCGCAGCTGCTGGACTTCGCCGATCTGGTCACCGATATGTCCAAGGTCAAGCATCCGATGGACACCGGTCAGAAGGGCCAGCGAGGCATCGAGTGGTGAACGTTCCCCGTCTGGTCGTCGCCGCTCCCTCCTCCGGGAGCGGCAAGACGACCGTCACCGCGGGGCTGATGGCCGCGTTCGCGGAGCGCGGGCTGGATGTCTCCCCGCACAAGGTCGGACCGGACTACATCGACCCCGGCTACCACGCACTGGCCGTGTCCCGGTCCGCCGGTTCCGCCGGCGCGGCCTCCGGCGGCGCGGGCTCCGGCGGCGCGGGCTCCGGCGGCGCGGGCTCCCGTCCCGGCCGGAACCTGGACGCCTACCTCTGTGGTCCGGACCGGATCGCCCCGCTGTTCCTGCACGGTGCGGCGGGCTGTGATCTGGCCCTGGTCGAGGGGGTGATGGGCCTGTTCGACGGGGCGGCCGGACAGGGTGAGCTGGCCTCCACGGCCCATGTCGCCAAGCTGCTGCGCGCCCCGGTGGTGCTGGTGGTGGACGCGTCCTCGCAGTCGCGTTCGGTGGCCGCGCTGGTGCACGGCTTCGCCTCCTGGGACCCGGAGGTGCGGGTCGCCGGGGTCATCCTCAACAAGGTCGGGTCGGACCGGCACGAGGTGATGCTGCGCGAGGCGCTGGAGGGGTCGGGCGTCCCGGTGTTCGGCGTGCTGCGCCGTACGGACGCGGTACGGGCGCCCAGCCGCCATCTGGGGCTGGTGCCGGTGGCCGAGCGGCGGGCGGAGGCGGTGGGTTCGGCGGCCGCGCTCGCCGCGCGGGTGCGCGAGGGATGCGATCTGGACGGCCTGCTGGCGCTGGCGCGCAGCGCACCGCCGCTGTCCGGGCCGGTGTGGGATCCGGTGGCGGAGGTGCGGGCCACGGCTGCCGCGCCGGTCGCGGTCACCGCGTCCGCCGCCGACGGTCCGGTGGTCGCGGTCGCGGGCGGACCCGCGTTCACCTTCTCCTACGCGGAGCACGGTGAGTTGCTCACCGCGGCCGGGGCGCGGGTCGTCCCGTTCGACCCACTGCGGGACGAGCGTCTCCCGGAGGGCACCGCGGGAGTGGTGATCGGTGGCGGCTTCCCCGAGGTGTACGCGCCCGAGCTGTCGGCCAACGAGCCGCTGCGGGCGGAGATGGTCCGGCTGGCCGCGTCGGGCGCGCCGATCGCGGCCGAGTGCGCCGGGCTGCTGTATCTGGCGCGTTCGCTCGACGGGCAGCCGATGTGCGGGGTGCTCGAGGGAGAAGCACGGATGTCGGACCGGCTGACCCTTGGCTACCGTGAGGCCGTGGCCGTTTCCGACACCGTTCTCGCCGTCGCCGGGACACGGGTGCGCGGACACGAGTTCCACCGCACGGCCATCACCCCGGGCGCGGGGCCGGACCCCGCCTGGGGCATCGTCCACCCGGAGCGCCGCATCGAGGGGTTCGCCCAGGGCGGGGTGCACGCCTCGTACCTCCATGTCCACTGGGCCGCGGTCCCGTCCGTGGCGGCCCGGTTCGTCGCCGGATGCGTCCCCCGTGCCAGCCGCGATGCCCGCCGCGCGGGGTGAACCGGAGCTGGTCGTGGGGGTCGGCGCCCGCCGGGGGGTGTCCGCCGGGGAGATCACCGAGCTGATCGCGTCGGTCCTCGCCGCCGAGGGTCTCCCCCTCGGCCGGATCGCCGCGCTGGCGACGATCGCGTCCAGGGCCACCGAGCCGGGGCTGCTGCGCGCGGCCGAGCGCCTGGGCGTCCCGCTGCGCGGCTACCCGGCGTCGGCCCTCGCCGCGGTGGACGTCCCCACCCCGTCCGCGACCACCCTCGCCGCGGTGGGCACACCGGGGGTCGCGGAGGCCGCGGCACTGCTGGCGGCGGGCCCGGCCGCCGAACTCCTCGTCCCCAAGCGCGTCTCCACCCCCCGGAGCGGCCCGTCCCACGCCACCTGCGCGGTCGCCACCGGGCCCGGCGGCCCCGGAACCGAGCGGGCCGAGGCCCCCGCAGGGACCACCGCCCCCCGGCCGGCGGGAAACCCCACCCAGGGCCGTGGCCCCGGAGCCACCGCCGCGCGGGAGCACGCCGGGCCGGACGCCTCGCCCCGGCCGACCGGGGCCTCCAGCCCGACAGGCCACCACTCCCTGCGCGCCGAACGCCCTGACTCGGCCGGACGCCGGCCCCGCCGGGCATATGCGGGGCAGCAGCCCCACCCGGCAGCACGTCACCGCCCCTGCCCCGCCAGGGCCGTGGCCCCGGAGCCACCGCCGCGCGGGAGCACGCCGGGCCGGACGCCTCGCCCCGGCCGACCGGGGCCTCCAGCCGACGGGACACCGCCACCACGGACACCGGCCCGGATGAACCGGACGTCACGGATCCCCTCCCGCACCGCGGACCCCACCCCGCAACACCCCGGCCCCAGCCGGACGCGGCGTCCTCACCGCGCGGTGACCGGGCGCACGTCACAGTCGGGCGGTGCTTCGAGTCCGTGTGGCGGGGGAATGCCACACCCCGGCCGCGTGGTGATCCCGCGCGGGACGTCGTGCCCGCGCGGCCCGGTGAACCCGGGGTGGACGACCGGGCCGCGGCGGCAAATCCGCCCAGGACGGGCAGTGGTGCCCTGCTGTCGCGCGGGGCGGGATCCCTCAGTAACGTCTCCGGGGCGAACCGGCCCCCGTCGCATCCCCGTTCGCCGTGAGACCCCGCACTACCTGCACCACCAAGGAGAGCTCGTGACGACTCCGCCAGCGCTGCTCATCGCCGGCATCGGCACCCGGGACGACGGGCGCGCCGCCGTCTTCCGACGTTTCGTCGAGGAGATGACCGCCCGCCACCCGGACCTGCCCGTGGGGGGCGGCCTCACCGGACCGGGCGGCGGCGCGTATCCCCTGTCCGACGCGGTCAGCGGCCTCGTCGAGGACGGGGTGACCCGTTTCGCCGTCGTACCGCTGACCCTGATACCCGTGGAGCACCCCCGGGACGGCATAGCCGCCGCGCTCGCCCAGGAGGCGGAGCGGCACGCCGAGGTGTCGTTCTCCTGCGCCCCCGCGCTGGGCCCCCACCCCACACTGCTCGACGTACTGGAACGGCGGCTGGACGAGGCGCTGGGCGGCGGCCCGCGGCCGGTGTCGGACCGGGCCGGGACCACCGTGCTGCTGGTGGGCGGCGGTTCACCGCTGACCGAGGCCAACGCCGAGGTGCACCGGGCGGCCCGGATGCTGTGGGAGGGCCGCGGTTTCGCGGGCGTCGAGGTCGCCTTCGCCTCCCTCGCCGCGCCGGACGTGCCGGCCGGTCTGGACCGCTGCGCATGGCTCGGGGCGCGCCGCGTCATCGTGCTGCCGTACGCCGTCTTCCCGGGCGACGCGCTGGAGCGGGTGCGGCAGCAGGCGGAGGGCTGGCAGTTGGCCCACCCCGAGGTCGAGGTGCTGGCCGCCGACGCCATCGGCCCGGCCGACGCGTTGCTGGAGGTCGTCATGGCGCGCTACGAGGAGGCGGCGGACGCCTCCGACCGGGCGGGCTTCAGCTCCGAGGACCACGCCTTCGCCCACCCGGACGCACACGCCGATGTCCGCTGAGTTCGATCTCCGGCACCACGGGGACGCCGAAGTCCGCGGTGCCGACGGCGCGTTGACGGACCTTGCGGTCAACGTCCGGTCCGATACGCCCCCGGAGTGGCTCAAGGCCAGGATCGCCGCGTCCCTGGACGGACTCGCCGCGTACCCGGACGGGCGGGCGGCCCGCGCGGCGGTCGCGGCGCGCCACGGGGTGCCGGTCGGGCGGGTGCTGCTGACGGCGGGAGCCGCGGAGGCGTTCGTCCTGCTGGCACGGGCCGTCTCCGCGCGGCGGCCGGTCGTGGTGCATCCGCAGTTCACCGAGCCGGAGGCCGCGCTGCGGGACGCCGGGCACCAGGTGGAGCGGGTGGTCCTGGACGAACGGGACGGCTTCCGGCTGGACCCGGCGGCGGTGCCGCGGGACGCGGATCTGGTGGTGCTCGGCAACCCCACCAACCCCACCTCGGTGCTGCACCCCGCCGGCACGGTGGCCAAACTGGCCCGGCCGGGGCGGACGCTGGTGGTGGACGAGGCGTTCATGGACGCCGTGCCGGGTGAGGCGGAGTCGCTGGCGTCCCGGACCGATGTACCGGGGCTGGTGGTGCTGCGCAGTCTGACCAAGACCTGGGGGCTGGCGGGACTGCGCATCGGCTACGTCCTCGCCGACGAGGGGACGATCGGCGCGCTGGAGCGGGTGCAGCCGCTGTGGCCGGTGTCCACGCCCGCTCTGGTGGCCGCGGAGGCGTGCTGTGCGGCTCCGGCGCTGGCCGAGGCGGAGCGGGCGGCGGAGCGGACGGCGGCCGACCGAGCTCATCTGGCGGCCCGGCTGGCGGAGTTCCCGGGGGTGCGGGTGTGCGGCCCGGCGGCCGGGCCGTTCCTGCTGATCCGGGTCCCGGGCGCGGCCGCGCTGCGCGACGCGCTGCGGGAGCTGGGCTTCGCCGTCCGGCGCGGTGACACGTTTCCGGGCCTGGGCCCGGACTGGCTGCGGCTCGCGGTCCGCGACCGCGCCACGACGGACCGCTTCGTCATCGCCCTGTCCAAGGCACTGGCGGACCGGGCCCGCTGAGACGCGCGAGCCGGGCCCGGCCGGACGGGCGCGGCACCGGAACCGGAGGCCGGCACCCGACCCAGCCCCCGGCCCGGCGCCACCGGCCGTGAGCCCGGGGTGCTGGCCCCGGGCCCACGGAGCGGAACCACCGCACCGCCGCCCTGACCTTCCGCCTCCGGCAAGCCGGTCATCGCCCGAACCGGCCATCCCCGACGGCTGGTTCGGCCCGCTCTGGGACCACCGGCACCGGATCCGGGCCAATGGATACGAAGAGGGGCTGCCCAAGCCCTGGTCGCGGGTGGCGGACGACGACCGCGGGGCCTCCGAGCTCACGACCCGGTCCGGGCCGGCCCGGACCAGGTCCCGCCGACCGCGCTCGATACCGGGCCCCGGCCCAACGGACCGGTCCGTGACCGGCGGGATGACGGGCCGGGGTGCCGGGACGGCGCCCCACGGACCGGCCCGGCCTGTCGCCGCAAGGGTGCGACACCCGAACCGGCCAGGGGACCCGGCCGGTTCGGGCCGATCCGGATCGGTCCGCCTGCCGCCCTGGCCCGAGATGGCCGACGCCGCCCGCGTCGTGTCAGGGTGCGGTCGCTGGGCCCGGTGCCACCGGACCGGCCCGCCCTTCCGGCCCCGGGGCCGGAAGGGCAACGGCTCCGGGGCCGGGACGCCGGTTACGCGTCGGCGTCCGCCCCGGCGCGGCGGCGGCGGGACAGGCCGACGGCGGCCGCGCCCAACGCCAGCAGCAGGGCGCCGCCGCCGATCAGGTACGGCGTGGCCGAGCTGCCACCGGTCTCCGCCAGATTGTCCGGCTTCGGGTCGGGCTTGGCCTGGCTGCCCACCTCCGGGGCCTCCGGCTCATCCGCCGCCGCGGGCGTCTCGCAGGTCGCGCGGACCAGGGTGACCTGGCCGTTGACCTCGGAGACGTTCAGCTTGAGCGGGTTGACCGAGACCTTGAGGTTCAGGGCCGTGGCCGCCGCCGTGCGGGAGGTGACCGAGGTCTTCGACAGGTCGAGCCGGACCGTGCCCACCGACGGCACGTCGACCGTGGTGGTGCCGCCCGCGGTCAGGTTGATCTTCTTCCCGAGCACGGTGGCGCTGCCGAGCAGGTTGGAGTCGGCCGTGGGCCGCTTCCCGGCGGCGCAGACCGCCTTGGAGGTCACCTGCTGCACCTGGATGAGCGGCATCGTGGCGAGACCGGGTACGTGGACCTTGGCGTTGACGAGGTTGGAGTAGCCCTCGGCACGCTGCTTGTCCACGGCCGCCTTCGCGGTGGCCACATCGGCGCGCAGCACATTGAACGGCTTGCCGCCGTCGACCCCGTCCAGGGTCGCGGAGAGCGCCGTCTTACTGGCGGTCTGCGGTGCGTGCACCTCGTTGAGGACGACGGCGAGCGGTGCGGACACCGTCTTGTTGAGCAGCGCGACGTCGAGGTCGGTGCGGAGCACGACCGCGTCGGCCTTGCCGGTGGTCTTGGCGGTGTCGGCATGCGCGGTCCCCGCGGGCAGGGCGCCCAGGACGGAGACGGCCGCGGCGGCGGTGACGGCCGCCAGACGGCGAGCGGGCATGCCGAAGAAGGTACTGCTGGAACTGGACACGTGAGTTGACCCCCACTGGAGACATGGAGCCGCCGGCGCCTGCCGCGGGGGACTCCACGGGCGCCGACGGCCTCGACCACGCCATATTTGCGGCACCGAGGGTAAACAGGCGGCCACATGGGGTCCGTTCATCCCAACGGGTGGGGTTCGGC
Organism: Streptomyces sp. NPDC045899; assembly: GCF_056431485.1. Taxonomy (NCBI): domain Bacteria; kingdom Bacillati; phylum Actinomycetota; class Actinomycetes; order Kitasatosporales; family Streptomycetaceae; genus Streptomyces; species Streptomyces sp. NPDC045899. Next base: position 84,040 of record NZ_JBWKKP010000025.1, on the reverse strand, counting down.
GCCGAGTTCGATGCGCTGATCGAAAATGCGTCAGGCCACGACCCGCCCGCGCAGCACCACCCGCCGCGGCGATGTCAGCACCCGAACGTCCTCCCGCGGATCCGTCTCGTAGACCACGAAGTCCGCCGCGGCCCCCTCGGTGAGGCCCGGCCGCCCCAGCCAGGCGCGTGCTCCCCAGGTGGCCGAGGAGAGCGCGTCCCGGGCCGGGATGCCCGCCTTCACCAGCTCGGCCACTTCCTGGCCGATCAGGCCATGGGCGAGCGAACCGCCCGCGTCGGTGCCGGTGAAGATCGGGATGCCCGCGTCGTAGGCCGCGCGCACCGTCTCGTAGCGGCGTGCGTGCAGCCGGCGCATATGGTCCGCCCAGCGCGGGAACTTCGCCTCGCCGCCGAGGGCGAGCCGGGGGAAGGTGGCGATGTTGACCAGCGTCGGCACGATGGCGACACCACGCTCCGCGAAGAGCGGGATGGTCTCCTCGGTCAGCCCGGTGGCGTGCTCGATGCAGTCGATCCCGGCCTCGACCAGCGGGGCCAGGGTCTCCTCCGCGAAGCAGTGGGCCGTGACCCGGGCACCGAGCCGGTGGGCCTCGGCGATGGCCGCCTCGACCGCGCCGCGCGGCCAGCAGGCCGCCAGGTCGCCGGTCTCGCGATCGATCCAGTCACCGACCAGCTTGACCCAGCCGTCACCGCGGCGGGCCTCCGCCGCGACATAGGCGACCAGGTCCTCGGGCTCGATCTCATGCGCGTAGTTGCGGATGTAACGCTTGGTACGCGCGATGTGACGGCCCGCGCGGATGATGCGGGGCAGATCCTCGCGGTCGTCGATCCAGCGGGTGTCGGCGGGCGACCCGGCGTCCCGCAGCAGCAGCGCCCCGGCGTCACGGTCGGTGAGCGCCTGCTTCTCGCTGGTGGACTCGTCGACGGCGCCGTGGGCGTCGAGACCGACGTGGCAGTGGGCGTCGACCAGACCGGGCAGCACCCAGCCCTCGACGAGCCGGACGTCCCGGGCCCCGGCCGGACGCTCGAAGGTGATCTTGCCGTCGACCACCCACATCTCGTCCCGGACACCACCCCCGGCAGCGTGCTCGTCCCCCGGCCCCACCAGGACCCTGCCCTTGATGTGCAGCACCGCGCTATCCCTCATGTCACGCACTGTACGAGACACCGATTGCCCGGGCGTTCCGCGCCGATCTTCTCCAGGACGTCGCGGTGACTTCCCGCGGACTTCCCGGCGACTTCACCGCGGTGCTCCTTCGGACATCTCGGGGATGATTGAATTCGGGGTCGCCAAAAGATAAATTCGTGACGCATTCCCAGTACAGCTTCCCATCATCGTCTGCCCCGTCCCCGGAACCTTAAACCCAGATTTTTCCCACGCTCCGGAACCCAGAATTCAGGCCCGCTACGCGCCGGTTACGCAGATGTGACAGACTCCACACGCCCGGGGATTCGCCCCACTAACTCCCGTACAAACCAATGCTTTTCAGCGATCCGCCGCGCGTACGCACGTGCCCGCGTGATAACACAGCCACCCCCCTTCGCGTAACCCCTCCCCACGATGCATTTTCCGATTCAGCTCGGTAAATTTAATTTGCATGACCGCCGCACAAGCAGACCTAGCCCGTAGCGAAGAATTGGATTTGCCGGAGGGGCTCACCCTCGACACACCTCGCGTCGAGGACGGAGCCGCGATCTGGCGAATCGCCCGCGACTCCAAGACCCTGGACCTCAACTCCTCCTACAGCTACCTCCTGTGGTGCCGTGACTTCGCAGCCACCTCCGTGGTGGCCCGCGACGCCACGGGCGGACCGGTCGCCTTCATCACCGGCTACATCCGCCCCGAGCGCCCCGAGACGCTCGTCGTCTGGCAGGTCGCCGTCGACGACGCATTCCGCGGCCGCGGACTGGCCGCCACCCTGCTCGACGGGCTGACCCAGCGCGTCGCGGGGAAGGGGGTCCGTGGCATCGAGACCACGATCACCCCGGACAACACCGCTTCGAACCGGCTGTTCACCTCGTTCGCCGAACGGCACGGTGCGCCGGTGGAGCGTGAGGTGCTCTTCCACGGTGAGCTGTTCCCCGACGGAGGACATGAGCCCGAGGTGCTGTACCGCATCGGCCCCCTCGCCGACCGGCCCTGATCCGGTCCCGGCGGTCCGGATCACCGCTGATCCGGTGCCGCTCCCGCCGCGGCCCCTGACCGCGGCGGCCCCGAACTCTCTCCATCCCACCACCACACCCTCCGCACCCCCTTGCAACACTCATCTCCCAGGAGAATGCTGTGACCATCACCCCGCCCGCCCTGAGCGTCTTCGAGGCCCTGGAGTCCGAGGTGCGCAGCTACTGCCGTGGCTGGCCCGCGGTCTTCGACCGCGCCCAGGGCAGCCACATGTACGACGAGGACGGCCACACCTACCTCGACTTCTTCGCCGGTGCCGGGTCGCTCAACTACGGCCACAACAATCCGGTGCTGAAACGCGCACTGATCGACTACATCGAGCGCGACGGCGTGACGCACGGGCTCGACATGTCCACCACCGCCAAGCGCGCGTTCCTGGAGTCGTTCCAGAACAACATCCTCCGCCCGCGTGACCTGCCCTACAAGGTCATGTTCCCGGGCCCGACGGGCACCAACGCGGTCGAGTCCGCGCTGAAGCTGGCCCGTAAGGTCAAGGGCCGCGAGGCGATCGTCTCCTTCACCAACGCCTTCCACGGCATGTCGCTGGGCTCGCTGGCCGTCACCGGTAACGCGTTCAAGCGCGCCGGCGCCGGTATCCCGCTGGTCCACGGCACCCCGATGCCGTTCGACAACTACTTCGACGGCACCGTGCCGGACTTCCTGTGGTTCGAGCGGCTGCTCGAGGACCAGGGCTCCGGCCTCAACAAGCCCGCCGCCGTGATCGTCGAGACGGTCCAGGGCGAGGGCGGCATCAACGTCGCGCGCCCCGAGTGGCTGCGCGCCCTGGCCGAGCTGTGCGAGCGCCAGGACATGCTGCTGATCGTGGACGACATCCAGATGGGCTGCGGCCGTACCGGTGCCTTCTTCTCCTTCGAGGAGGCCGGCATCACCCCGGACATCGTGACCGTCTCGAAGTCCATCAGCGGCTACGGCCTGCCGATGTCGCTGTGCCTGTTCAAGCCCGAGCTGGACATCTGGGAGCCGGGCGAGCACAACGGCACCTTCCGCGGCAACAACCCGGCCTTCGTCACCGCCGCCGCGACCCTGGACACCTACTGGTCCGACGGCCAGATGGAGAAGCAGACGGTGGCCCGCGGCGAGCAGGTCGAGCAGGCGCTGCGCGCCATCTGCGACGAGGAGCAGTCCGGCGCCCACTTCCGTGGCCGCGGTCTGGTCTGGGGCCTGGAGTTCGAGGACAAGGACCGCGCCACCGCCGTGTGCCGCCGCGCCTTCGAGCTCGGGCTGCTCGTGGAGAGCTCCGGCCCGCAGAGCGAGGTCGTCAAACTGCTGCCCGCGCTGACCATCTCCCCCGAGGAGCTGGACGAGGGCCTGCGGACCCTCGCCCGCGCGGTCCGCGAAACCGCCTGACCTTCCGAAACAGCACCACAGAGAAAGGCAGCAACTCACCGTGATCGTCCGATCCTTCAAGGACATCGAGGGCACCGAACGCCACGTCAAGGCCAAGACCGGCACCTGGGAGAGCAAGCGCATCGTGCTGGCCCGGGAGAAGGTCGGCTTCTCCCTGCACGAGACCGTGCTGTACGCGGGCACGGAGACCTCCATGTGGTACGCCAACCACATCGAGGCAGTGCTGTGTGTCGAGGGCGAGGCGGAGCTCACCAACGACGAGACCGGCGAGAAGCACTGGATCACGCCCGGCACCATGTACCTGCTGGACGGCCATGAGAAGCACACGATGCGGCCCAAGACCGACTTCCGCTGCGTCTGTGTCTTCAACCCCCCGATCACCGGACGGGAGGATCATGATGAGAACGGCGTATACCCGCTGATCACAGAGGACGAGGAGGTCTGATCTGATGACCACGGTCACTGACCTGTATCCGACCCGAGGAACAACCGAGGTGGCCACACCCCGGGTGGACCCGGTGGTGTGGTCGGAGCCCGGCGCCCCGGGCCCGATCATGGAGTCCGATCTCAGCGACTTCGACCGCGACGGTTTTCTCGCGATCGACGAGCTGATCACCCCGGACGAGGTCGCGGTCTACCGGAACGAGCTGAACCGGCTGACCCAGGACCCGGAGGTGCGCGCCGACGGACGCTCGATCATCGAGCCGAAGTCGAAGGCCGTCCGGTCGGTGTTCGAGGTCCACCGGATCAGCGAGGTCTTCGCGAACCTCGTCCGCGACGAGCGTGTGGTGGGCCGGGCCCGCCAGATCCTGGGCTCGGACGTGTACGTCCACCAGAGCCGGATCAATGTCAAGCCGGGTTTCGGGGCCTCTGGCTTCTACTGGCACTCGGACTTCGAGACCTGGCACGCCGAGGACGGTCTGCCGAACATGCGGACGGTGTCCGTCTCGATCGCGCTGACCGAGAACTTCGACACCAACGGCGGGCTGATGATCATGCCCGGTTCGCACCGCACGTTCCTCGGATGTGCGGGCGAGACGCCGAAGGACAACTACAAGAAGTCGCTGCAGATGCAGGATGCGGGCATCCCGTCGGACGAGGCGCTCACCGCCTTCGCCGACAAGCACGGCATCAAGCTGTTCACCGGCAAGGCCGGGTCGGCCACCTGGTTCGACTGCAACGCCATGCACGGTTCGGGTGACAACATCACGCCCTACTCGCGCAGCAATGTCTTCATCGTGTTCAACAGCGTGGAGAACACGGCGGTGGAACCGTTCGCGGCGCCCATCCGCCGGCCGGAGTACATCGGCGCGCGGGACTTCACCCCCGTGCGGTGAGCCGGCACAGCTGACGCAGGTGTGAGCCTGAGGGGAGCCGGGACGTCCCGGCTCCCCTCAGGCGTGTCCGGACCCGCGGGCTCAGCCCGCCAGCACCTCCAGCAGCCGGTCCACCTCGGCCGCCGTGTTGTACAGGTGGAACGAGGCGCGCAGGTTCCCGGCCCGCGCCGAGACGTAGACGTCCCGCTCGGCCAGCCGGGCCGCGGCGTCCCCGAGTCCCGGTACCGAGACGATCGCCGAACCGGGGGCGGCCACCGGGGTGTGGCCCAGTGCGGTGACCCCGGCGCGGAAGCGGTCGGCGAGCGCGCGGTCATGGGCGGCGATGGCCCCGGTGCCCAGCTCCTCGACCAGGGCGAGGGAGTGCCGGGCGGCCACGTAGGAGAACAGGCTCGGGCTCTCGTCGAAACGGCGCGCGGAGTGGGCCAGCTCGGCCACCGGTCCGTAGCAGCTGTCCCAGGGACGCTCCCCCGCGACCCAGCCCGCGAAGACCGGGGTGAGGCCGCCCAGGTCCTCGGGCACGGTCAGGAAGGTGACCCCGCGCGGACACATCAGCCATTTGAAGCCGACGGACACGGTGTAGTCGGCGTCGGCCGCGTCGACCGCCAGCCATCCGGCGGCCTGGCTGGTGTCCACCAGCGTGCGGGCGCCATGGGCGCGGGCGGCCGCGCGGATCGCCTCGAGATCGGCGATCCGGCCGTCCGCCGACTGGGTGGCGCTGACCGCGACCAGCGCGGTGCCGGGCCGTACCTCGTCCGCGATCTCCTCCAGCGGGACGGTGCGCAGCTTGAGGTCACGGCGTACGGCGAAGGGGTTGACCAGGGAGCTGAAGTCGCCCTCGACGGCCAGGACTTCGGCGCCCGACGGCAACGAGGCGGCGATCATTCCGGCGAAGACGGCGACCGAGCCGCCGGTGGCGACCCGGTCGGCCGGTACACCGACGATCCGGGCGTAGGCGGCGCGAGTCTCCTCGACGGCCTGGAAGGCCACGTCCGCGGCGGGGCCCCCGGCCGCCGCGTCGTCGAGGGCCGCCTTCATGGCGGCTACGGAGCGTGCGGGGATCAGACCGCTGGACGCGGTGTTGAGGTACGTCGTCTGTGGCGCGAACTCCGCGCCGGACAGGCTCTCCATGCCCATCCACTATGGGACGACCGCACCCCCACGTCCATTGCGCGTTGTTGACGCATGTCTTCAAGCGATCCTTATGGATCCCCTCTGACCTGCGATGTTCTCTCGGCGCCCGGGGAGGAGGGGGTGCGGACCGGTATCAGCCGGTCGGGTCCGGGCTCCTCTGCTCGCGGACGCCGTCGACCCGGCGGGGCAGCCCCAGCGGGTTGTCCTCGCGCAGCTCCGGCGGCAGCAGGGCGGCCGGGGTGTCCTGGTAGGCGACCGGCCGCAGCCAGCGCTCGGCGGCGGTGCCGCCGACGGACGTGGAGGTGGAGGTGGTGGCCGGGTAGGGGCCGCCGTGGTGCTGGGCGGGGGCGACGGCGACACCGGTGGGCCAGCCGTTGACCAGGACCCGGCCCGCGAGCGGGGTCAGCTCGGCCAGGAGGGCGGCGGCCCGGCCGTCCGGCTCCTCGGCCTCGGCGGCGGAGATCTGGACGGTGGCCGTGAGATTGCCCTGGAGCCGGGAGAGGACGGCGGTGATGTCGGCGTCGTCGTCGTAACGGGCGACCACGGTCACCGGGCCGAAGCACTCCTCCAGCAGGATGTCGTGCGGCCCCTCCTCGGCGAGCAGCCGCGCCGGGACGGTCAGGAAGCCCGCGCTGACCGTGTGCTCACTGCCCGCGCCCGGGGTGACCGGGGCCTTCACCTCCGGCAGCTCGGCGCGCTCGAGGATTCCGGCGAGGAAGGCGTCGCGCATCCGGTGGTCGAGCAGCACCCCGGGGTCGGTGTTGCTGACCGCGTCGGTGAGGGCGGTGACCAGCCGGTCGCCGGTCTCCCCCGCGGGCGCGAGGACAAAGCCGGGCTTGGTGCAGAACTGGCCGACGCCCAGCGTCATGGAGCCCGCGAGGCCCGCGCCGAGCTGCTCGGCCCGCTCGGCGGCGGCGGCCTCGGTGACCACCACCGGGTTGAGGCTGCCCAGTTCGCCGTGGAAGGGGATCGGCACCGGCCGGGCCGCGGCGGCGTCGAACAGGGCGCGCCCGCCGCGGATCGAACCGGTGAAGCCCGCGGCGGCGACCAGCGGATGGCGGACGAGGTCGAGACCGGCGTCGAAACCGTGGACCACGGCGATCAGTCCGGTGGGCAGACCGACCCGCTCGGCGGCGCGGCGCAGGGTGGCGGCGGCCAGTTCGGAGGTGGCGGGGTGGTCGGGGTGTGCCTTGACCACGACCGGGCAGCCCGCGGCCAGGGCGCTGGCGGTGTCGCCGCCGGGTACGGAGAAGGCCAGCGGGAAGTTGCTGGCGGCGTAGACGGCGACGACGCCGAGGGGGACCTTGTGACGGCGCAGATCGGGCCAGGGCGGGGTCTGCGCGGGGTCGGCGTGGTCGATGCGGATGTCCAGGAAGCCGCCGTCGTCCACCACGTCCGCGAAGGACCGCAGTTGGTAGGTGGTACGGGCGAGTTCACCGTTGAGCCGGGCCGGGCCGAGCGCGGTCTCCGCGTCGGCGGCCTCGACCAGGACGTCGCGCGCGGAGTCCAGGAGGCCGGCGGCGGTGCGCAGCAGGGCGGCGCGCGCCGTGCGGTCGGCGAGGGCGCCACGGGCCGCGTGGGCGGCCGACACCACGCGGTCCACCTCATCGGCGGTGGCCTCGACGGCCACCTGTTCCCGCTGCTTTCCGGTCCGGGGGTCGACGCTCCACACTGGTGCTGACACCGAGGGTTCCTCCTGCTGGGTATCCACTGCTCGCGCCTCGCGTCCCGACCGCTGTGCGATACGCGGAACGGCCCCCGGATGCTGCATTCCCCGGGACTCTATGACCGGCCGAACAGGGGGGTCAAGGCGGTGCCGACGCCCGTGCGAGGAGGACGCCGCACTCCCCCGCGCGGCGGATGCGGATCACCTCCGGAGGCGAGGCGCGCGGGGGCGGCGGGGCGGAACACTGGAGGACATGACCCGATCCCGATCCGTCCTGCGTGCCGTCGCCATCGTCTCCGTCCTGCCGTACATCGCGCTCAAGACGGCCTGGATGGCGGGCAGTCATCTCGGCATCCCCGAGGACAGCGCCCTGCTCGCCCCCGGACGGCGCACCACGATGCTCGTCATCAACGGTGTCACCCTCCTCATGGACGCCGCCGTCGTCGCCCTCGCCCTGCTGTTCACCCGGCCCTGGGGCAGGCGGGTGCCCGCCTGGCTGCTGGCCCTGCCGGTCTGGACCGCCTGTGGTCTGCTCGCCCCGATCATGATCGGCTTCCCGGCCCAGCTGGCGGCCCGTGCCGTCGGCCTCGGCGGGGGCCGTGCCGACGGGACCGACGGGCGGGGGGAGTTCCTGGCCGAATGGGTCTACGGCGTCGTCTACGGCGGATTCATCGTCCAGGGGCTCGCCCTGGGCGCCCTGTTCGTCCCGTACGCCCGCGACCGCTGGGGACATCTGTGGCGCGGCCGGATCGCCGATCTGCCCGAGCGGGGCCCGGCCCGTACGGCACAGCGCGTCACCGCCGTGCTCACCGCCGCGCTCCTGCTGCTGCCCGCCGCCGTGCACCTGCTCTGGGCCGCGGGTTCGGCCACCGGGCTGAGCGAGGACAGGGCCGGGCACCGGACCGGTGACTTCTACGTCCTGGAGGCGATGTTCGCGCTCTTCGCCCTGGTCACCGCCGTCTGCCTGCTCATGGTCGCCTTCCGCGCCGGAGGGCGGGTCCGGCTGGCCGTTCCGCTGGGCCTGGTCTGGATCGGATCGGGGGCGCTGGCCTGCTGGGGCGCCTGGCTGACAGTGGCCGGGCTGACGGCCGGGGAGGAGGCCGAAACCCCGACGGCGCTGATGGAGGTGACTTACGCTGGGCAGATGATCGTCGGGCTGCTGGTCCTCACGGCCGGTGCGTACTTCTTCGGCGCACGGCGGCACGCCGTCCGCGCGGCCCTCGCCGTGGAGTGCGGCACCCCGTGACCGGCGCGTGGCGGCGGCGGACGGCACGGGCGGCGCTGGGGCGGCGGACCCGGCTGCGGTGGGTGCATCTGATACTCGGCGGCGCCCTGTTGATGCCGTACTTCCTGCTGGCCACCGTGGTCCTGTCGGCGGTCTGGGGCGCCAACCCGTTCAGTTCGCTGAAATGGCAGCTCGCCGCCTACGCCGCCGCGCTGCCACCGGCCGCGGTCACCGCGCTCTTCCCGCTGGTGCGGACGCTGGAGGCGACCGCGGCGCGCTCGCTGTGCGGGCTGCCCGCGTCGGCCGAACTCGCCACCGCCCCCGCCACCTCCTGGGACGCCCGCAGCCGCACCTCCCTCTGGTACGTCCTGCACCTCGCGGTCGGCGGGCTGGTCAGCGCGGTGACGCTGTCCCTGCCGCCCGCCGCGCTGCTGCTGCTGTCGCTGCCGTTCGCCGATGCCTCCGAAGCCCGGGAGCTGGGCTGGCCGGCCGCATGGGACGGTGCCGTCCCGGTGGCCGCCCCAGCCGCCGGACTCCTGCTGCTGGCCGTGGTGGTGGCGATCGCGGTGGGCGCCGGGGCGCTGCTGGCCCGCTGCGCGCCCGGACTGCTCGGCGCGGTCCCGGCCGAACGACTGGCCGCCGCCGAGGCACGGGCGGCCCGGCTGGCCTCCCGCAACCGCCTCGCCCGGGAGCTGCACGACTCCGTCGGCCACGCTCTGAGCGCGGTGACCCTCCAGGCGAGCGCCGCCCGCAAAGTGCTGGACGCCGACCCGGAGTTCGCCCGGCAGGCCCTCGCGGCCATCGAGGAGACCAGCCGGGGCGCGGTCGGCGAACTCGACACCGTCCTCGGGCTGTTGCGGGACGGCGAGGACGGGGCCGCGGCGGCCACCGCCCCCTCCCCCACCCTCGCCGATCTGGAGGGGCTGCTGGACCTCACCCGCGCCGCGGGCATCCCGGTCGAGCTGACGGCGCCCGGCCCGCTCGGCACGCTGCCCCCGGTGGTCTCCCGCGAGGCGTACCGGATCGTGCAGGAGGGGCTGAGCAACGCGCTGCGCCACGCGGGCCAGGTGCCGGTGCGGCTGCGCATCACCTGGACCGCGGACGGGGACGGACCACGGAAGGAGCTGGAGATCAGCATGGAGAACCCGGTGGACGGCACCGCCCGGGAGCGGCGCACCGGCGGCGGCCGGGGACTGCGCGGGATCGCCGAGCGGACGGCACTGCTGCGCGGCGTCTGCACCTGGGGACCGGACGGCGAGGACGGCGAGGTGTGGCAGCTGACGGTCCGGCTCCCCCTGGAGGTCTCCCGGTGACCGCCCCGCGGCCCGCCCTGCGGGTGCTCCTCGCCGACGACGAGCGGATGGTGCGCACCGCGCTGCGCGCGATCCTCTCCAGCGAACCGGACCTGGAGGTGGTGGGCGAGGCGGGCGGCGGCACCGAGGCCGCCGAACTGGCCCTGCGGCTGCGGCCGGACGTGGTGCTGATGGACGTCCGGATGCCCGAGGGGGACGGCATCCGGGCCACCGAGGAGATCCTGCGCACCGTTCCGGAGCCGCCGCGCATCATCGTGGTGACGACCTTCGAGAACGACGCCTACGTGTACGACGCGCTGCGCGCCGGGGCCAGCGCCTTCCTGCTCAAGCGGTCCCGCGCGGAGGAGCTGGTGGAGGCGGTGCGGCTGGTGGCGCGGAGCGATTCGCTGCTGTTCCCCGCGGCCGTACGGGCGCTGGCCGCCGAGCACGCCGCCAGCCGCGCGGAGCCCGACCCCCGGGCCGCGCGGATCCTCGGCCGGCTCTCCGAGCGGGAGGCCGCGGTGCTGCGGCTGATCACCCGCGGGCTGACCAACGCCGAGATCGCCGAGCGGCTCGCGGTGGGCCCGGCCACGGTCAAGACCCACGTCGCCTCGGTCCTCGCCAAACTCGGCGTCCGCGACCGCACCCAGGCGGTCATCGCGGCGTACGAGTGCGGGTTCGTCACCCCCGGCTGACATCCGGCCCCGGGGGTGGTCTGCTGGGGAGGAGGGGGCGGGACGGCGAGAAGGGAAGCGGGATGGAGTACGCGCGGCTGGGCACCTCCGGTGTCAGGGTGTCCCGGATCTGTCTGGGCATGATGAGCTACGGCAGCCCCGACCACCGCCCGTGGCAGCTCGACATCGACGCGGCGCGGCCGATCGTGCGCCGGGCCGTGGAGGGCGGGGTGACCTTCTTCGACACCGCCGACATGTACGCCATGGGCCGCAGCGAGGAGATCACCGGCGAGTTGCTGCGCGAGCTGTTCCCCCGCCGGGAGGACTACGTTCTCGCCACCAAGGTGTACTCCCCGATGGGCCCCGGCCCCAACGACCGGGGGCTGTCGCGCAAGCACATCATGGCGGGCGTCGACGCGTCGCTGCGGCGGCTGGGCACCGACCACGTGGACCTCTACCAGATCCACCGCTTCGACCCCGGGACCCCGGTCGAGGAGACCATGGAGGCGCTGCACGACGTGGTGCGCGCGGGGAAGGCGCGGTACCTCGGGGCGTCGTCGATGTACGCGTGGCAGTTCGCCACGATGCAGTACACGGCCGCCGCGCACGGCTGGACCCGGTTCGTCTCGATGCAGAACCACTACAACCTGCTGTACCGGGAGGAGGAGCGGGAGATGAACCCGCTCTGCCTGGACCAGGGGGTCGGGGTGATCCCCTGGAGCCCGCTGGCGCGCGGTCTGCTCGCGGGCAACCGCGACCGGGACGGCTCCGGGCCCACCACCCGCGCGCGGAACGACCCGATGGTCGAGAAGTGGTACGCCGACGCCGAGTTCGACATCGTGGACGCCACCCGGGCGGTGGCCGCCGCACGCGGGGTGACCCCGGCCCAGGTGGCGCTGGCCTGGCTGCTGGGCAGGCCCGCGGTGACGGCGCCGGTGGTGGGCGCCACCAGAGCGGCGCATCTGGACGACGCGGTGGCGGCGGGTGAACTGGAGCTCGACGAGGCCGAGGTGGCCCGGCTGGAGGCGGCCTACCGGCCGCGTCCGGTCATGGGCCACGGCTGACCGCCGGGGTACCCGGTCACTTCATCGTCGAGCCGAGCGGCGTGCTGTCCATCACCACCAGGAAGCTGGTGACGGGCAGCGAGCCGTCCTGCCGCCGGGAGCCGTAGGCGGTGGTGGGGTCGGTGGTGACGAAGGGCGGTGAAGGCCGCGCGCCCGGCGTCCAGTTGTCGCCCTCGGAGACGGCGAACCGCCCCATGTCGGCCTTGTCCCGGCCGTTGGTGACCGACAGGTTGGACCGCAGCCGGGCGTGGGAGTCCTCGAGGTCGAAGCCGTCGCCCGCGTTGCCGAACGCGGTGCTGCGCTGGATGCGCAGATCGCCCTTGTTGCCGCCCGCGGTGAAGCCGCTCTTGCTGTTGCTCCAGGCCGCCGAGGTCCGTACGACATGGGCGGGCGAGGGCGCGGGGGTGTGGTCGGCGCCGAGCTGGAAACCGCTGCCGTCGCCGGTGAAGCCGGGGATCCGCCAGCGGTTCTCGCCGTTCCCCCACGCCCAGGAGTGCTCGATGGTGACGGGGCTGGACCACATCCACAGGTCCACGCCGTCATCGCTGTTGTGGAAGAGCCGGGAACCGGTGATCACATTGCCGGTGCCGGAGCCGTGGGTGATGGCTATGCCGTCGGCTCTCTGCCCCCCGGTGGCGTCGTCGTGGTTGTCGGAGGAGTCCAGGTTCCGGATGACGTTGTCGGTGGTCCCCGCGCCGCGCAGGGTCAGCCCGGTGTCGCCGTTGTACCGGGTGGTGAGGTTCTCGAAGACACCGCGGGAACAGGAGGTGCACACCAGCCCGCCACCGGGGGCGTTGCGCAGTTCGAGGCCGGAGATGGTCCAGTAGTCGGCGCTGAGGGCGACCAGGGCGGATCCGGTGCGCAGCCGGGAGCCGTCGAGCCGGACCTTCTCGCCCTCGTAGGGCCGCAGTTCGACCCGCTCGCGCGCGCTGCCGTCGACCGAGCTGCGCAGGGTCCGGGCCGGGTGGTAGGTGCCGCCGCGCACCTCGATGGTGGTGCCCGCCTCGGCGACCGAGAACGCCTTCTCCAGCGTCCGGAACGGTGCTGCGAGGGTGCCCGGTTCGCGGTCGCTGCCGCTGGGGGCGACATAGACGGTGCTGGGCACGGCCTGCGCGCCGTCCGGGGAGGCGGTGAGGTACACCCCCGCCACGGCCGATGCCACGATGACCGCGCTGCCCAACGGCAGCGTGCGGTCCTTGCGGCGGCGGTGGCGGCCCCGCTTTCGCCTCACCCTCATGGCAACTCCTGTTCGGCGTCGGGAGAACGGGCCGGGGGATCAGGACCGGTCGTTCCGTGGCGTAGTTGCCGACAGTCCAGATTAGGTCGCCGCCGTCTCGAGGATTCTTAGATTACGAAAATGAGCCGCCCTGGCGATAGGGTCCGGCAACTCTTGATCATTTTGTGGCCGATCCTGTTCGTCGTCGTCTGGGCCCTTATCGTGCTTCCGCGGCCCGCTCATAGGTCTGGATCGAGACGGTCTCACCGGCCTTGACGTCGGTGAGCCGGAAGCGGCGTGGCGCGAAGTCACCGCCGAACAGCGGGATTCCGGCTCCGACGGCCACCGGGTTGATCTTCAGTACCAGTTCGTCGATCTCCTCCGCCAGGGTGCGGGCCAGGGCGGCGCCGCCGCACAGGTAGATGTCCAGCCCCTCCTCGCGCTTCAGTTCACGGATCGCCCCCACCGGATCGTCGGCGATGAGCGTGACCGCCGGGTCCGGGCTCACGCCCATGGTGGAGGAGACCACGTACTGCCGCAGCCGCGGGTACTGGTCGGTGAGTCCGACACTCGCCCCGACCTCGTAGGTCGCCCGACCCGAGACCACGGTGTCGAACTTGACGTTCGCCACGTCGGGGCCGATCCCGAACGCCTCCAGGGCGGGCGCCGGAAGGGTCTCGGGGAAGTGCTCACGGATCAGATCGGTGTAGTCGCTGCCCGGACGGAAGAAGTCGTACGACCCGTCGGGCGCGGCGATGAACCCGTCCAGGGTGACCGCCACGTAGTAGACCAGCTTGCGCAACACATGCTCCTCGCTCGGGAAGACCTCAACAACTCCAGCTGAAGTACTTGGACTGTAGTACTCTGCCCGTAGTGGTTGCAAGACTCTTTTTCCGGCGGGCAACGGCAACGGCCCTTCAGGAACGGCCCTTCAGGAGGAGAGAGAAGCGATGAGCAGGAACCCGGCACGGCGCGCGGCCCTCGTCGACGCCGCCATCGAGGTACTGGCCCGGGAGGGCGCGCGGGGGCTGACCTATCGCGCGGTGGACACCGAGGCGGGCGTGCCCCCGGGCACGACCAGCAACTACTTCACCAATCGCGACGATCTGCTGAACCAGGTCGCGCCACGGGTCCACGAACGGCTGATCCCGGACCCGGACGCGCTGACCGAGACCATGAAGGCCCCCCGGGACGCGGCCCTGGAGACCGAACTGCTGCGGGACACCCTGGACCGGATCTCCCAGGACCGCAGCGGCTATCTGGCCCTGATGGAGCTGCGGTTGGAGGCCACCCGGCGGCCGGCGCTGCGCGAAGCGCTGACACGGACGATGAACGAGACCCTCGGGGCCAATATCCGCTTCCACCTGGACGCGGGGCTCCCGGGTGACGAGATGACGGTGGTGCTGCTCTATCTGGCGATGACCGGCCTGGTCATCGAGCAGCTCACCCTGCCGGAGGCGCTGGCGCCGTTCACCCCGGACGCGGTGATCGAGGCGCTGGCGGAACGTGCGCTGCCCCAGGGCCCGTAGACCCTGGGGCAGGTACCGCGAGAAGGACGCGCGGACCTCAGGGCTTGTAGACCTTGCCCGGCTCCGCCACGGCCGGAGCCAGCAACTGGCCCACGGTCACCACCGTGTAGCCGCGCTCCTTCAGCTCCTTGAGGATGCCCGGCACCGCCGGGACCGTGCCCTTGTAGATGTCGTGCAGCAGGATGACGCCGTCGCGTTCGGTCTGCTCCAGGACCCGCTCCTTGATCAGAGCGGAGTCATTGGTCTGGTAGTCCTTCGCGGTGACGCTCCAGAGCACCTGCGCCACCCCCAGCTCCCGGCTGATCTTCGAGACCCGCTCATCGGTGCGGCCCTGCGGCGGACGCATCAGCAGCGGGGTGCGGCCGGTCAGCTTCTTCACGGCCTTCTGCACCCGGTTGATCTCCGAGCGCACCTCATCGTCGTCGGAGTCGGTCAGGATCTTGTGCGACCAGGTGTGGTTGGCCAGTTCATGCCCCTCGTCGGCGATCCGCCGCACCAGGTCGGGATGTTTGTCGATGTGGTTCTTGCCGAGCATGAAGAACGTCGCGTGCGCCTTGTTCTTCTTGAGGGTCTCCAGCAGCCGGGGGGTGTTCTCACTGGGGCCCGCATCGAAGGTCAGGGCGACGCACTTGTCCTTGGAACAGTCGACGTGCTCCGAACCGTTCGTCGCGTCGAGCGTCGTGTTCTTCGCGTCCGCCTTCGCGTGCTGGTCCTCAGCCGCCTGCTCCCTGGCGCTGCGCGGCGCGGTCGTGTCATAGGAGGCGCCGCAGCCACTGAGGCCCAGCGCCAGCGTTATGGCCGTCGCCAGCCCGGTTATGCGGCCTATTCGCCTCATGAACATCCCCGTTTGATGAAGTTGTGCGCCGTATGCATGCGCCGAAGTGGTCGGCACCCCGTCAACCGACATGGAAAGGCGTGTCGTTGACAGGACACCTCAGGCACTCTACACCGGGTGTATACATCGCATGTATAGGGATTCACCTGGGACGGAGTCGCATCGCCATCCGCCCGCCTCGACCAGTGAGACGACGTAACCCCGGCCAGGGTTGCTCGGCGAACAAATCATTGGACACCCGGCGCGCGACGGCGAGACTGAAGCCGACCGGGATACCGCGCATCGCATCCACAGGAGGCCCAGCCCATGCCCGCCGCTCCCCGCACCGTCCTCCTCACCGGCGCCGCAGGCGGCATGGGCACATGGATGCGCGAACTGCTCCCGCAGTACGGCTATGAGCTGCGACTGCTGGACCTCGCCCCGGTTGCGGGCGCGCCGGACGCCATCACCGCCGACCTCGCGGACCGGGACGCGCTGCGCGAGGCGGCAGGGGATGTGGGCGCGATCGTCCATCTTGCGGGCATATCGGTGGAATCGACCTTCGAGAAGATCCTGCGCGCCAATATCGAGGGCACACACCATGTGTACGAGGCGGCCCGCGAGGCAGGTGTCCGCCGGGTGGTCTTCGCCTCCAGCAACCACGCGGTCGGCTTCACCCCGCGCCCGGCCGCCGACGGTGATCCGGCGATCCCCGTCCAGACCCGGCACCGGCCCGACACCTTCTACGGGCTGTCCAAGGCGTTCGGCGAGGACCTGGGCTCGTACTACTGGGACAAGTACGGCATCGAGACCGTCGCCATCCGCATCGGCTCCTGCGACCCGGAACCGACGACGGTGCGCGCACTGTCGACCTGGCTCAGCCCGGCCGACGCGGCCCGGCTGCTGCATGCCGCGCTGAGCGCGGAGGAGGTGGGCTTCCGGGTGGTGTACGGCAGCTCGGCCAACACCCGGCTGTGGTGGGACCTGTCATCCGCCTACGAGCTGGGGTACGAGCCCCAGGACGACGCGGAGGTCTATGCGGAGAAACTGATCGCGGAGCAGGGCGAGTTGGTGCCCGGAGATCCCCGCACCGACCGTCTCGGTGGGGACTTCTGCACCAACCCGCCCTTGTGGGACCGCTTCTAGTCGGCCGCGAACCCTACGAACGCGGCCCACGCGTCGGCCGTGAACGTGAGGACCGGGCCGGTGGTGTCCTTGGAGTCGCGGACGTGGATGGTGTCGGGGCAGGCGGCGACCTCGACGCACGCCCCGCCCTCACTGCCGCTGTAGCTGCTCTTGCGCCAATCCATGGCGACTTCGACGCAGTCTCCGCCCTCGCCGCCGCTATAGCTGCTCTTGAACCACACCTGCTCACCTATGCCGTTGCTCATAGCTCTCCCAGCAGCTTCTCAATGAAGGTTGCTGACTCCCGTGGCGTGAGAGCCTGCGCCCGGATGATCCCATACCGTGCAGCGATAGGGCGGACCTCTTCTCGGTCAGTCAGGAGCGTGCTGTGCCCTTGGCATTCCAGGTAAGCGAGTTGTTCGCTCCCCTTGGGTGTCATCAGGGTCAACGGCCCATCGCCGCCAGCATTGTCCTCTCGGCTAATGGGCATCACTTGGATCTCCACGTTGCGCTTCTCACCGATGAGGAGCAACTGCTCAAGTTGCCCACGCAGCACCTGCTTGCCGCCGAATGGCTTGCGCAGAACGGACTCTTCGATGACAAAGCCAAGGAGCGGTGCGGGACGGACACTGAAGATCGCCTGACGTTCCATCCGTGCGGCCACCCGCTGATCAACAGTGTCCTCGTCCAAAAGCGGGCGCCGCATGGTGAACATGGCTCGTGCGTACTCCTCGGTCTGCAGCAGCCCCTTGATCACGTGGGTGTCATAGGCGTACAGCTCAACCGCTTCGGCCTCCAGGCGCGCTGCATCGCGGAAGAACGCCGGATACCGCGCCAGCGCGGCTTCCTCCTTCATCGCCTTCAGCAGACCACCGGCCTCCAGCACGTCATCCGCCTTGTCGATCAGCTCCGGCTTGGGGATCCGCCGTCCACACTCGACCGACGCCACCTGTTCCGTGCTGTACCCCACGCGCGACGCCAGCTCCGCCTGGGTGAGCCCGGCGCGTTCGCGTAAGAGCTTCAGCTGCTTGCCGAAGCCCTTCAGGAACGCCGACCTTTCCGTCCCCGCCATCGTCAAGTCCCTCCCTCCGCACTTGGCGTGTCCGTACAGGGACTGTCCGTACACGCGCGCTTCCTGGTCAGGCTGGCACGGCACCGCGAGGCTCATACCCATGACGACCGAAAAAGCCCCCACACGGGGTACGGGAAAGGGACATTCCCCTTCCGTACCCGGCGAGTTCGCCATGCGCTTCACCTCGACCGCGCGGGGAGCGCGGCTGGCGCGGCGGCTCGTCTCCCACCGGCTGGCCCAGTGGGGGTACCCGTACGACTCCTGCCCCAACGAGACCGCGACCCTGATCGCCAGTGAGCTGGCGGCCAACGCCGTACGCCATGGACGCGTCCCCGGGCGGGACTTCCATCTGCGGCTGACCGCGCCGCCGTACACACGCGGGCCGATCCGGATCGAGGTGTCGGACACCCGCGCCGAGAAGCTCCCCACCCTGCGCCCGGCGGACCTCGATGCCGAGACCGGACGCGGGCTGTTCCTGGTGTCGCAGCTCGCGGAGCGCTGGGCGGTGGGCCCGCGGACCGGCGGGGCGCCGGGGAAGACCGTCTGGGCGGAGGTCTCGACCCGTCCGCGCCTGACGTCAGAGCCCGGCGCGCTCCAGGGCGGCCAGGGCCATCCGGCGCGAGACGGCGACGGGGTCGGCGAGGGCTGACAGCCCGTTGAGCACGGTGGCGCCCTCGTGGAGCAGCAGGAGTTCGTCGGCCAGTTCATCGGCGTCCGCCGCGCCCGCCTCCTCGCACAGCTCCCGCAGGTACCCCTGCAGCCAGTGCTTCTGGTCGGCGATCACGGCCCGCGCGGGGTGGTTCGCGTCCGGCAGTTCGGCGGCGGCGTTGACGAAGCCGCAGCCGCGCGGGTTCTCGCGGCGCATCCAGGCGGCGAGGGCGTCGAACGTCGCGAGGATGCGGTCCTGTGGGGGCGCGGCGTCGACCTGGGCGGTGAGCCAGGCGCGCCACCGCTCGTCGCGCTCCCGCAGATACGCGGAGATCAGCGCTTCCTTGGAGCCGAAGCGTTCATAGAGCGTCTTCTTGGTGACTCCGGCGTGCTTGGCGATCAGGTCCACGCCGACGGCGTTGATCCCGTGGCCGTAGAAGAGCTCGGCGGCCGAGTCGAGGACCCGGCGGGCGGCGGGCGTGAGCGCTTCCATCAGTGATCGCCTCCCGGTGGGGATGGACGGGGTAAACCGATCTGTTTAGTCTAGTACGGAGAGGAGTAAACAGATCGGTATACCCGTCCGGAAGCGAGGACAGCTCATGCCCGGCAGCGCGGCCACCTCCCTCGGCCTCGTCGTGATGTGGAGTTCCGGCTTCATCGGGGCGGAGCTCGGGACCCGGCAGACCACCGCGGACACCCTGCTGATGTGGCGGTTCATCGCGGCGGCCGGGCTGCTGGGCGGGGCCTGGCTGCTGCTGCGGCGGCGCGCGGTGCCGCCGCGGGCGGTGGCCGAACAGGCGGTGATCGGCGCACTGTCGCAGGGCGGCTACCTGGGCGGGCTCGTCTGGGCGGTGGGGCTCGGGGTGCCGGGCGGGACGGCGGCGCTGATCGCCGCGTTGCAGCCGCTGGCGGCGGGGGCGCTGGCCGGGCGGCTGCTGGGCGAGCGGGTGGCACCACGGCAATGGGCGGGGCTGGCGATCGGCCTGGCCGGGGTGGCGCTGGTGGTCCGGGACGACCTGAGCGCGGGTGCGGCGCCGGGTTGGGCGTACGGACTGCCGTTCGCGGCGATGGCGGCGCTGCTGGCGGCCAGCTTCCTGGAGCGGCGGGCGCGGATGCCGCTGGCCCCGGTGGACGCCGTCCCGCTGCACTGCGTGATCAGTGCCGTGCTGTTCACGGCAGTGGCGGCGGTGGGCGGACACGCCGCGCCCCCGGCGGGCGGCGCGTTCTGGGCGGCGGTGGCCTGGACCGTAGTGCTGTCCACCGTGGGCGGCTACGGCTTCTACTGGCTGAGCCTGCGGCGCAACGGGGTCACCCGGACCAGTGCGCTGATCTACCTCACCCCGCCGACCACGGCGGTGTGGGCGTACGCGATGTTCGGCGACGCGCCGGGCGCGCTCGCGCTGGCCGGGATGGCGGTGTGCGTGGCGGGGGTCGCGGCGGCCGCGACCGGCGGACCGCGCGGACGGAGCGCGGCGGGAGACGGATGCGGGAGGGTCCCGAAAACGGCACAGGTCAAGGAACCGTAAAGCGAGGACGTTCGTTACCCCGGTCATGACCGCAATGACTCCCGGCTCGAATCTGCCGCTCCCCGTCGCACGCGTCGCGGTGGACGTCACCGCCCCGGTGCGGCTCGACGTATCGGGCCTGCTGCTCACCGCCAACGGCAAGGTGCGCTCCGATGACGACTTCGTCTTCTACAACCAGCCGTCGGGCCCGGGTGTGACCCACCGCGCGGGCGCCGGGGGCGCGGGCGACACCATCACCGTCGACACCGCCGCCGTCCCCGCCGACATCGAGAAGATCGTGGTGACCGCGAGCCTGGACCAGCCCGGTGCGACCTTCGCGGGCACCGAGCCCACCGCCACGGTGCGCGGTGCCGATGACGGTGCCGTGATCGCCAGCTTCACCCCGCCCCAGCTCGGCACCGAGACCGCGCTCGTGGTGGTCGAGGTCTACCGGCGCAACGGCGCGTGGAAGGTCCGCGCGGTGGGCCAGGGCTATGCGAACGGGCTGGCGGGGATCGCCACCGACTTCGGCGTCTCGGTCGAGGAGCCCGCCGCGCCCGCCGCCCCCGTCGCGCCCCCGGTGCAGGCGCCGCCCGTACAGGCGCCCCCGCCGGCCGGGCCGCCCGCCGGGTTCGGCGCCCCGCCGCCGCCGATGCCGAGCGCCGCGCCGTCCGCTCCCCCGGCCGCCGCGCCCGCCGCCGGTGGCGCCGGTGGCGGCAAGATCAACCTGGACAAGGGGCGGGTCAGCCTCCAGAAGAACCAGACCGTCTCACTGGTCAAGGGCGGCCGTCCGCTGCTCACCTCGGTGAAGATGGGCCTCGGCTGGGAGCCCGCCTTCCGCAGCGCCGACATCGACCTCGACGCGTCCGTGATCGCCTACGGCGTGGACCGCAAGAAGATCGACGCCTGCTTCTTCGGCAAGCTGGCCATCGTCAACGGCGCGATCCAGCACTCCGGTGACAACCTCACCGGTGAGGGCGGCGGGGACGACGAGACGATCACCGTGCACCTGGGCGGGCTGCCGCCGGAGGTCACCGGGCTCGTCTTCACGGTCAACTCCTACTCCGGCCAGAAGTTCACCGACGTGGCGAAGGCGTACTGCCGTCTGATCGACGGGCAGACCGGCGAGGAGCTGGTCCGCTTCGACATCACGCACGCCGAGCCGCGCACAGGCGTGATGATGGCCAAGCTGGTCAAGCAGTTCTCGGGTGAGTGGGAGATGACCGCGCTGGGTGAGTACGTGGACTCACGCACCGTGCGCGGCATGGTCAAGCCCGCCGCGAAGGCTCTCTGAGACCGTCGTGGGAGCGGGCGTCGCCGTCGTCATTCCGGCCAGGCGGGCCAGCCGCCGGTAGGAGTCGAGCAGCGCCTCGCGGTCATGGGTGCTGGTGGTGACCAGCACCTCGTCGGCGCCGCTGCGCTCGATCAACGCGTCGAGCGCGGCGGCGACCTCGTCCTCGGTGCCGTGGAGCCGGCCACTCAGGCCCCGTTCGTAGAAGCCGCGCTCCTTCCCGGTCATCGTCCCGTTCCGCTCCAGGGCCTCGATCTCCCCGGGCGGGATCAGCGGCGGGAAGACGCCGTGGGTGCGGGAGTACGCCATCGCCCAGGCTTCGGGGAGCAGCAGGCGGTGGGCCTCCTCTGCCGTCTCCGCCACCGCGACATTGCCCGAGACGATCACATAGGGCTCGGCCGACCACACCGAGGGCCGGAAGCCGGTCCGGTAGCGCTCGATCGCGCGCAGCATGGTGTCCTCACCGCGGAAGTCGCCGATCACGAGGGAGAGTCCGGCCGCCGCGGCCACCTCCGCCCCGGCGCCGGTGGCCAGCACGAACGCCGGAAGCGTCAGCCCCTCGGCGGGATGGGCGTGGACCTGGGGATGGGCGGTCTGGTCCCCGGTGAAGTAGCCGAGGAGTTCGGCGAGCCGGGCGCCGAAGTCATCGACGTCGTCCCGGTCGGCGCCCAGGGCACGGCGTATGCCGTCGGTGAAGCCGACGGAGCGGCCCAGACCCATGTCGATCCGGCCCGGGAACAGCGACTCCAGCACGCCGAACTGCTCCGCGACGACGAGGGGGCGGTGGTTCGGCAGCATCACCCCGCCGGTGCCCACCCGGATCCGGCCGGTGGCCGCGGCCACGGCCGCCGCCAGCACGGTCGGCGCCGAACCGGCGACCCCGGGCACACTGTGGTGCTCCGAGACCCAGAAGCGGTGGTATCCGAGGGCTTCGGCCTGCTGGGCGAAGCGCACGGTGTCGCGGAGCTCCTTCGCCCTCTCCTGGCCCTGGCGGGTGCGGGAGCGGTCGAGGACGGAGAACCGGGTGGTGCGCAGGCGGTGGGTGCTCACGTACACGTCAACACGCGCGGGGCCGGAGGATTCCCGGCCCGAACGGGACGAGGCCGCCCCGGAAGCACGGTGCGCAGTGCTTCCGGGGCGGCCTCGTCAGGTGCGCGGTCCCCAGGTGCGGCGCAACCGCCCACCTGGACCGGGGGACGGATGTCAGGCGCGGGAACGGGCCTTGAACGCGGCCTTGCGGGCCTCCTTCCCGGCCTTCCTGTCCGGGTGGAGGCGGCCCATCGCCTCCAGCACGTCCGCGGTGGCCGGGTGGTCCACCCGCCAGGCCGTGTCGAAGAAGCTCCCCGACTGGTCGACCAGACCGCGCACCAGATCCCGCAGCTCGTCCGAGTCGTCCTCGGTCGCGAGCTGCGCGGCCAGGGTGTCCACCGTCAGCCAGAACACCATCTGCTCCGACGGCTCCGGCACCCCCGACGCGCCGTGCTCGGCCAGCCAGACCCGGGCCAGCCCGCCGAGGTGGCGGTCGTCCAGCACCTCGCGCAGCGCGGGTTCGGCATCCGCGCCGACCAGTGACAGCGTCTGCTGGCAGGTGAGACGGCGCAGCGGCGCGGACTCGTCGTCGCCGCGCGCGGCGGCCAGCAGTTCGCGGGCGGCCTCCTCCGGCGTACGGCGGGCGAGCCACTGCTCGGCCTCCGCCTGCGCGGCGGGCTCGGGGTGGCCGGGCAGGGCGTCCAGCAGCACGTCCGCGCCCTTGTCGGCGAGATCGCCGACGGCCGGGGCGTCGATGCCCGCCTCGGCCATCCGGGACCGCATGCCGTAGACGCCGAGCGGGGTGAGGCGCACCATGCCGTAGCGGGAGACGTCCTCCTCCTCGTCGTCGGCGAGCGCGGCGTCCGAGCTGTGGATGCGGCCCTCGCCGTCGACCTCCTCGATCAGCGCCTCGTCCACCGGCTGGTAGTCGATCAGCCCCATCAGTGCGAGCAGCCGGAACTGGTCGTCCAGCCGCATCATCGCCTCCGACACCTCTTCGAGGATGTCGTCGGTCGGCTCGTCCATGTCATCGGGGACGATCATGGAGGCGACCAGCGCGGGGAGCGGGACGGAGCTGGTGGCGGCGTCCTCGCCGAGGGCGGTGAGCATGTAGAGGTTGCCGAGGATCCCGTCGAGGAACTCGGCCTCCTCCTCCGGGTTCCAGTCGATCGAGTCCAGGTCGAGCTCGCCGCCCTCGGTGATCTGGTCGACGATGTCGGCGAGGTCGGGCGCGGCGGCGTCGGCGAGGACGGTCTCGAAGCCGTCGAGCCAGATGTCGAGGATGTCCCGCGGGCTGCCCTGGGTGATCAGGCGCAGCTCCTCGCCGGTGACGGCGGTGGCTCCGGCGGCCTCGGCGCCGTCCTCGGCCTCCTCCGCCCCCTCCTCCGCGTCTTCGCTCTCCTCGATCTCCACGAGCCCGGTGTCGACGGCGAGCTGCCACGCCTGGGCGGTGTACCCGGGGCCGTTCTCATCGGCGGTGAGGTCGAGCAGCTCGACGGCGGCGCGCAGATCGTCCCCCGGCAGGACGCCGCCCGAACCGACCGGCTTCCCCGGCTCGACCCAGCGGGCGAGCCGCACCGCGCGGGCGAGGAGCGGCGCGGCCAGCGCGTCCCGCGCGAGTTCCGCGTCGGTGCGCAGCCGCACGGGCGGCATGGTGGGGCGGTCTCCGGACATGGGCGGAGTCATCTCCTCGGGGTGCGGATGTCACGGGCACGGTAGGGACACGCGGCCGACCCCAGCGTAGACGGAACGTGCGACCAGTTTCGTCCCGATGTGGCCCCACGCCCCGGCAACCGGATGATTCAGCCAAGCCGGCCCCTCCGACCGAGCCTCCACCGGGCGCGGCCGCCCTCCCGCGGACGCCGTCCGCGAGCCTCCGCGGGGCGCGCGGCGCGCGAGCGGGACGCCCGGCACCGGAACGGCGCGCGGTCCCGGAGACCACGCACCACCACACCGTCGGTGTGCCCGCGCCGAGCCGACCACCACCGCACGGAGCCGGCCACCCACCCCGCGCGGCGCCTGGCGGCGGTGACCAGCGTCCACCCGGCGCGGCCCGCCCCCGTCCGGCCGCTCCCTCACCGGGCCGGACCCCAACCGCCGTACCGGCCACGGCTCGGGCAGCGGGTCGTCATGCCGCTCGACGAACGGTGGCGTCGCCTCGCCCCGGACTCCCGCGCGGGCGGCCCTACGCCGGGATGGTCGCGAGGCTGCGGCGGGCTGCCCACGGACATCGGCCGCGTCCCGGCGGAAGGGCCACACCCGGCCGCGTCCTGCCGGACCTGATCCGGACGGCACCGGACGCGGCACGACACGCGGCGCCTGGCGGCGGGGCCGGGCCCACCCGGCGGGGCCCGGCCGGGTGGCTCCTCCCGAGCAGGGCGGGCGCCCCCGGAACCAGCCGCATCCTCACCGATGCGGACGCCGAACGGCGCGCGGCGCCTGGTGGCAGGGGCAGCGCCCCACCGGCGCGGCCCGGCCGGAGCCGTGGACCCCGTCCGCCCGGCGCAGCCGAATCCGCACGCGAGCGGAGGTGCGGGTTGTCGGAACCCACATCCTCACCCCCGCATTCGGTGGGTTCATCCACACGCCCCGCCCCGTATACCCGACGTCCCTTGACAACTGCCCTGCCCAGGACTGACATTGACGCGCGTAGAGGCCCATTTTCCCTCTGTTCACTCCTTTCCGGAGGCCATCACCATGTCCCCACGCGCCCTGCGCGCACCTCTCACCGTCACCGCCGTCGTCGCCTCCGCGCTCGCGGCCGGGTTGCTCGTCGTGCCGTCCTCGGCCTCCGCCGCCGAGGTCCGGATCCATGACATCCAGGGCAGCACCCGGATATCCCCGCTGGCCGGGCAGAAGGTGACCGACGTCCCCGGCACGGTCACGGCGATACGTTCCTTCGGCTCCGCGCGCGGGTTCTGGATGCAGGACGCCAGCCCGGACAAGGACCGGGCCACCAGTGAGGCGATCTTCGTGTTCACCGGATCGACGACGCCCACCGTGGCCGTCGGCGACGCGGTCACGGTGTCCGGCACGGTGAGCGAGTACTACCCGGGCGGGGCCGACGCCGGGCTGCAGTCGATGACGGAGCTCACCAAGGCGACCTGGACGGTCACCTCCTCCGGCAACGAGCTGCCCGCCACGTTCCGCCTCAACGACTCCACCGTCCCCGGCCGGTACGCCCCCGAGGCGGCGGACGGCGGGGGCACCGAGGGCGGTGCGACCGGGTCCATCGAGGGGCTGACGCTGCGTCCGGGCTCCTACGCGCTGGACCTGTATGAATCCCTGGAGGGCATGCGGGTCGCGGTCAAGAACGCGCCCGTCGTCGGGGCGACCAGCACCTACAAGGACCTGTGGGTCACCGCCGAGCCGCGCCGCCACCGCACCGCGCGCGGCGGGGCGCTCTACGACTCCTACCGCGACCCGAACGCCGGGCGGCTGAAGGTTGCGTCCCTCCTCCCCTACGCCCAGCACCCCTTCCCCGTGGCGGACGTCGGCGACGAGCTGACCGGCGCCACCGAGGGCCCGCTCGACTACGACAACTTCGGCGGCTACACCATCGCGGCCACCGCCCTCGGCGAACTCGCCGACCACGGGTCGGAGCGCGAGCGGACCCGGCCGCAGACGTCGGACGAACTCTCCATCGCCACCTACAACGTGGAGAACCTCTCCCCCAAGACCGCGCAGACGAAGTTCGACCGCCTCGCCTCCGCCCTGGTCGGCAATCTCGCCTCGCCGGACATCGTGGCCCTGGAGGAGGTCCAGGACGACAACGGCCCCACCAACGACTCCGTCGTCGGCGCGAACGCCACCCTCAAGAAGCTCACCGAGGCGATCGCGGCGGCCGGTGGCCCCTCGTACGAGTGGCGGCAGATCGACCCCGTCGACGACCAGGACGGCGGCCAGCCCGGCGGCAACATCCGGGTGGCGTTCCTCTACAACCCGAAGCGGGTCTCGTTCACCGACATCCCCGGCGGGGACTCCACCACCCCGGTCCAGGTGGTGAAGAAGGACGGCAAGGCGTCGCTGTCGGCCTCCCCGGGCCGGATCGCCCCGGCCGACGAGGTCTGGAAGGCCAGCCGCAAGCCGCTGGTCGGGCAGTTCTCCTTCCGTGACCGCCCGGTCTACGTGGTCGCCAACCACTTCAACTCCAAGGGCGGCGACCAGGGCCTGGACAGCCGCTTCCAGCCCCCGGCCCGCTCCTCGGAGACCCAGCGCACCGGCCAGGCGAAGGCGGTGAACGGTTTCGTCAAGCAGCTGATGGCCGCCGACCCGAAGGCCGCCGTCGTGGTCGCGGGCGACCTGAACGACTACCAGTTCTCACCGGCACTGACCGCGCTCACCAAGGGCGGGGTCCTCACCGACCTGGTGAAGCGACTGCCGCGCGCCGAGCGCTACGGCTACGTCTACAACGGCAACTCGCAGGTGCTGGACCACATCCTCACCAGCCGCGCGCTGCGCCGCCCGGACTACGACATCGTGCACATCAACTCCGAGTTCGCGGACCAGTCCAGCGACCACGACCCCCAGGTCGTCCGCGTCCGCCCCTAGGGATCCGTAGGGATCCCACGGAACACGGCTGACTAGAGTGCTCCGGAGTCCGGCGACCCGCCGGACTCCGGAGCACTTGTGTGTCAGGGGGACCAGTCCGGATGTCACCGTCGTCAGCCACGCGCCACCGGGCCGTCTGGGCCGTTCCGCTGGGCCTGACGGGTCTGGTGCTGGTCCTGCTGCTGGCCGTCGGCGGGTGGTTCCTCCTCGGGCCGGACAGCGACACGCGCACCTCGGCGGCCGACCGGGCCGAGCGACTGGCCCGTTTCGCACCTGAACAGAATCCGCACGCGGGCCGCTTCTATGTCCCCGTCGAGGGACGGAGCGCCGGGCACACCGCCTGTCTGCGGTACCGGATCAACGGCGGGCAGGACAGCAGCGTCAGGGACTTCCGGAGGACCTACGGGATCGAGGGCCCGGGCCGTGTCGGGGCCGCCATTCCGCGCGCGGTGGCGGACGGCCTCACCAGCCATGTCCCCGCGCACGCGGACCTGGCCTTCACCGATATCGACGAGGGCGTACGGCGGGACGTGTACGTGGTCTACGACGGCGAGGGCGAGGGCAGCGCCACCGAATCGGGTGCGCGGGTCTACGTCCACGCCGAGAAGCCGTAGCCGAAGCCGAAGCCGAAGCCGAAGCCGGCCACTCTGCAGCGACGCTGCACGGTGGGTTGTAGAACCCTGAAGTGGACCTGTAGATCAACAGGCTTGAGAATTCCCTCATGTCCACACATCACCACCGCACCGGCGGTCCATCCGGCCGTTCCGCCTGTGCCATGATCACGCCGTTCGCCACCGACGGTTCGCTCGACCTCGACGGCGTCCAGCTGCTCGCCACCCGCCTCGTCGACGAGGACGGCTGCGACGGGCTGGTGGTGAACGGCACCTCCGGCGAGGCGCCCACCACCGGCGACGCCGAACAGGAGGCGGTCGTCCGGGCGGTGGCCGAAGCCGTCGGCGACCGGGCGCGGATCACCGCGGGGGTCGGCAGCAACGACACCCGGCACGCGGTCGAACTGGCACGGGCGGCCGAACGGGCCGGGGCGCACGCGCTGCTGGTGGTCACCCCGTACTACAGCCGCCCGCCGCAGGACGCGGTCCGGGCCCACTTCCGCACCGTCGCGGACGCGACCGGCCTGCCCGTCCTGCTGTACGACATCCCCGGGCGCACCGGGACCGCGCTGTCCTGCGAGACCCTGCTGCGGCTGGCCGAACACCCGCGGGTGGCGGGGGTGAAGGACTGCGCGTACGACCTGATGAAGTCGGCGAGGGTCCTGGCGGCCACCGATCTCGCCTACTACTCGGGCTGCGACGAGCAGAACCTCCCGCTGCGGGCGATCGGCGCGGCCGGGTACATCAGCACCGTCTCCAACGTGGCCGGCCCGCAGGTGCGCGCCGTGCTGGACGCGTACGACGCGGGCGACCCGGGCACCGCGGCCCGCCGTCATCTCGCGCTCACCCCGCTGGTCGACGCGATGATGTCGAGCCTGCCCGGGGCGGTCACCGTGAAGGCGCTGCTGGACGCGCTGGGGCGGCCCGCGGGGCCGGTGCGGGCGCCGCTGCTGGCGGCCGGTACCGACACCACGGCCGGTCTGGTCGACGCCTACAAGCGGGCGACGACCGGACCGGCCTGGGACTAGCGGCGGCTGGTGGCGGCTAGTTGTGGCTGTGCAGCGCCTCGTTGAGGCCGCCCCACGAACCGGAGCGCGGCAGCGCCTCGACCGCACCGGTGGTGGAGTTGCGGCGGAAGAGGAGGTTGCGGGCGCCGGACAGTTCGAGCGCCTTGACGATCTTGCCGTCGGGGAGGGTGACACGGGTGCCCGCGGTCACGTAGAGGCCGGCCTCGACGATGCAGTCGTCGCCGAGCGAGATGCCGATGCCCGCCTGGGCGCCCAGCAGGCAGCGCTCGCCGATGGCGATGGTCTGCTTGCCGCCGCCGGAGAGGGTGCCCATGATCGACGCACCGCCGCCGATGTCCGAGCCGTCGCCGACCACGACGCCCGCGCTGATCCGGCCCTCGACCATCGAGGTGCCGAGGGTGCCCGCGTTGAAGTTGACGAAGCCCTCGTGCATGACGGTGGTCCCGGCGGCGAGGTGCGCACCGAGCCGTACGCGGTCGGCGTCACCGATGCGGACCCCGGCGGGGACCACGTAGTCGGTCATCCGCGGGAACTTGTCGACGCTGGTCACGCTGAGCTGGAGGCCCTCGGCGCGGGCGGCGAGCCGGGCGCGCTCCAGCTGGTCGACGGCGACCGGGCCCAATGAGGTCCACGCCACGTTGGCGAGTACGCCGAACATCCCGTCGAGGTTCTGGCCGTGCGGGGCGACGAGCCGGTGGCTGAGCAGGTGCAGCCGGAGGTAGACGTCATGGGCGTCCAGCGGCTTGTCGTCGAGCGAGGCGATGACCGTACGGACGGCCACGACCTCGACACCGCGGCGCGGGTCCGGGCCGAGCGCCTTGACGGCGGTCTCGCCCAGCAGCCGGGCGGTCTGCTCGGCGTCGAGCCGCTCGGTCCCGGCCGGACCGGGGGCCTCGGCCAGCTCGGGGGACGGGAACCAGGTGTCCAGAACGGTGCCGTCCTCGGTGAGGGTGGCGAGTCCGGCGGCGACGGCGCCGGGGCGGATGGTACGGGTGGTGGCTGCGTCGGTCATGGTCAGAACGCTAGCCGGAGCCGCCCCCGGGAGGCGAACCGGTCTCACGTCCCGGCCCGCAGCCGCCCCCCGGACCCGCCCCGGCCCGGGGTCCGGGCGGCGCTCCCGGCGCCGGGTGGGAACACATCGGTCTCCTGCTGCCGGAGGCGGCCGGGAGGGTCCGGCGTGCCGTTGGGCGGACCGTGGGCCCGGTCTCGGAGGCCCTGGTCCGCCCGGCGTCCCGCGCACCGGGTCGCAACGAGTCGGCCACCGGCCGCCGCCGGACCGGGCCCCGGCCCGGGGCGCGGCAGGCGGTGGCACGGGGTGGTGCCGGGCCCCGGCCGGGCCCGGCACCGAAGGGGTCAGCGGACGGTGTCGCCCTTGTCGTCGACCAGGGCGCGCTTCGCCTTCGCCGTGGAGATGATCACGTCTCCGGCCTTCCAGTGGTCCTCGGGACCGCCCTCCCCGCCCGGGTTGTCGGCCACCGCGATATGGCGGCTGCCGGACGAGACCCAGGTGCGCGGGTTGTAGAGGTACTGGCCGCGGAGGTCACCCTGAGCCTTGTCGCCGAGCGAGAGCGCGATGGCGTGGCGGCCGAGGATGTCCTTGACCGAGTCGGCCTTCAGACCGGGGATCGCGGCCATGGCGCGGAAGACCGCGGCCCGCCCCTTCGGCGGTGCCGGGTAGGCCTCGGTGAGCAGGGTGAGCGCCCGGAAGTCGTGCTGGGCGCGGGTCTCCCCGTCCGCCTTCGGGTAGAAGGCGCGGGCCTTGGCGCGCACCTTCGCCGGGTCCTCGGGGAGGGACTTCAGGAAGCGGTAGGTCTCGCGCGGCGAGTGGTCGTCGCCCGCCTTGCCGCCCTCCATCGAGGGGTTGTCGTAGCGGGACCAGGACGAGTGGTCCACCAGACCGGGCCGCTCGCCGTCGGTGGCGTTCACCCGGCTGGTCTCGGTGAAGACCCACTGGCCGTCGTGGGGCCGCGGATCCTTGGCCCGCCCGGCGATGGCGGCCGCGTCCCGCAGGGTCTCGGCCGGGCTGCCCAGCGCCACCGCGTAGGACTGGCTCATCGCGGCGACCGGCGCCGTGCGGACGCCCTCGCCGCCGTCCACCAGCTGGGCGGCCAGCACGGCGGCCGCGGTGACGGTGGCGGCTGCGCCCACGGCGGCCAGCCGCCAGCCGAAGCGGACGCGGGGGGTGTTGAGGTGACGGGCGCGGGCGCCGCCCTCGGCGGCCTCGGCGAGCTGCCTGCGTCCGGCCGCCAGCCGGATCGCGTCCGGGCGGGGTGCCTGCGAGCGCAGTTCACGGACCTTGGTCATTTCATCCATAGGTGGCCACCTCCGTGGCATCGCTGAGGACGGCGGGATCGGCGCCGAGGGCGGCGCGCACCTTGCGGCGGGCGCGGTTGAGCCGGGAGCGGACCGTCCCGACGGGGATGCCGAGGGCTTCGGCGACTTCCTGGTAGCTGAGGTCGGCCCAGGCGATCAGCAGCAGGACGTGGCGGTCCCGGGCGGACAGCCCCGCGAGCGCCTCGGCCAGCGGCCGGCGGGTGGCCTCGGCGGTGACCCGGTCCTCGGCCCGCTCGACCCAGGACTCGGCGACCGGGTCGGTGCCGGTGCGGGCGAGGGCGCGCAGCGCCCGGACCTCGGCGCGGCGGTGCTTGCCGATCAGATTGGCGGCGATGCCGTAGAGCCAGGGGCGGGCCGCGTTGCGGCGGGTGTCGAAACGGGCCCGGCAGCGGAAGGCGACGAGGAAGGTCTCGGCCGTGATGTCGTCCGCGGCGCCGTCGCCGAGGCGGCGGGCGGCGTAGCGGTGGATGTCGGGCGCGTACCGGTCGTAGAGCCGGGCGAAGAGTTCGGGCCGCTCCACGGACTGCGCGATGACATCGGCGTCGTCGTGGAGCGGTATGCGCTGGGGCGGTGGGTCGGGATCTGTCACGGAGTCTCCGCATCCTCGGCGGGAAGGAGTGTCACCCCCTGTTCCCCGCAGGGCCCGATCGGGTTCACGCGCCGCCTCCCTCGCTCGTCTCAGCCGGTGATCCGCTCTATGGCCGCGCGTACCTCGGTGCGCTCCAGCGGTCTGCCGGTCAGCAGTACCTGGAGTATCACCCCGTCCATGAGCGCCACCACCATCCGTGCGGTATCGACGTCGCCGGTGCGGCGGGCCAGCAGGGCGGCCATGTCGTCCAGACAGGCGGCGGCGATGGGCCGCACCGCCGCCCGGCGCAGTGCGGCGAAGTAGAGCTCGTACTCCAGCTCCAGCCGGGCGCGGTCGCCGCCCAGCAGCGTCTCGATGAGCCGCAGCAGTTCGTCGGCGAGCGGGCGGCCGGGGTCGGCGGCGCGCTCCCACTGCTCCAGGTGGTCCAGCCAGTCCACGTTGAGCTGGCGGAGGGCCGCGACGAGCAGATCGTCGAGGGTGGCGAAGTGGTAGGTGGTCGAGCCGAGCGGTACGTCCGCCTCGGCGGCCACCGCGCGGTGGCTCAGTCCGCCGATACCGCGCTCCCCGACCACCGTGATCGCGGCGTCGATGATCCGCTGCCGCCGCTCGGGGTCGTAGCGGCGCGGCATCAGTGGGCCCCACCGAGGTTGAGCACCACGACCCCGGCGATGACGAGCAGCACCCCGATGACCTTGGCGGCGGTCGCGGCCTCGCCGAGGAAGACCATGCCGATGACGGCGATCACGGCGGTCCCGGCCCCGGCCCATATGGCGTAGGCGGTGCCGACGGAGACCGTCTTGAGGGTCTGGGCGAGGAGGGCGAAGGCGATCAGATAGCCGGTGACGGTGAGCACGGTGGGCCACAGCCGGGTGAATCCGTCGCTGTACTTCATCGCGGTCGTGGCCAGCACCTCGGCCAGGATCGCACCGGAGAGCATCAGGTACCCCATGCGTACGATCGTACACAACGTTGCGTACGGTCGTACACAAGTGGGCCGGGAAGCGCCGGAAGCGCGGAACGGCCCCCGCGCGGATGCGCGGGGGCCGTTCCGTGGAGCTGTTCCGGGGAACCGCTGCGAGGCGGTCCTCAGACGTTGAAGCCGAGGGCGCGGAGCTGCTCGCGGCCATCGTCGGTGATCTTGTCGGGACCCCACGGCGGCATCCAGACCCAGTTGATCCGGAGCTCGTTGACGATGCCGTCGGTCGCGGACTTCGCCTGGTCCTCGATGACGTCGGTCAGCGGACAGGCCGCGGACGTCAGCGTCATGTCGATGGTGGCGATGTTGGCGTCGTCGATGTGAACGCCGTAGATCAGCCCGAGGTTGACCACGT
This sequence comes from Streptomyces sp. NPDC045899, assembly GCF_056431485.1. Taxonomy (NCBI): domain Bacteria; kingdom Bacillati; phylum Actinomycetota; class Actinomycetes; order Kitasatosporales; family Streptomycetaceae; genus Streptomyces; species Streptomyces sp. NPDC045899. Next base: position 51,432 of record NZ_JBWKKP010000025.1, on the reverse strand, counting down.
CGATCCCCAGCTCGGGGTCGACGACGTCGTACAGGGCCTCGCGGACCTCTTCCTCGCTGGCGGGCTTGGTCGTCGTCACGTCGTCACTCATACGGTCTTCCCTCCAGCGGTTTCGCCGAGCGCCTGCGCGGTGGCGTCCTTCCATGCCATCCAGCTGAGCAGGGCGCACTTCACTCGGGCGGGGTACTTGGAGACACCGGCGAACGCGACCGCGTCCTCCAGCACCTCCTCCATGGCGTCGTCCGGGACGGTCTGCCCCTTGGACTGCATCAGCTCCAGAAACGTCTCCTGGATCCTGCGAGCCTCGCCCAGCTCCTTGCCCACCAGCAATTCATTGAGCACGGACGCGCTGGCCTGGCTGATGGAACAGCCCTGGCCCTCGTAGCTCACGTCCTCGATGGTCTCGCCGTCGAGCCGCACCCGCAGGGTGATCTCGTCACCGCAGGTGGGATTGGTGTGGTGTACCTCTGCGTCGCCGTCCCTGAGGCCCCGTCCATGGGGGTTCTTGTAGTGGTCCAGAATGACGTCCTGGTACATCGAATCCAGTTTCACGCGGTCGCCCCTACCCGAAGAAGTTCCGTACGTGCTCCAGGCCCTCCACCAAGGCGTCGACCTCGGCGGGGGTGGAGTACAGATAGAACGACGCCCGTGTGGTCGCGGGAATTCCGTACCGCAGGCAGACGGGTCGGGCGCAGTGGTGGCCGACGCGGACCGCGATGCCCTGTTCGTCGAGGACCTGGCCCACATCGTGCGGGTGGATGTCACCGAGCGTGAAGGAGATCGTGGCACCGCGCTCCTCGGCCGTGGTGGGGCCGATGATGCGCAGGTCCGGCACCTCCAGGAGCCTGCCGACCGCGTAGTGGGTCAGGGCGTGCTCATGGCGGGCGATGTCCTCCATGCCGACCGAGGCCAGATAGTCCACGGCCGCGCCGAGGCCGACGGCCTGGGCGATCGGGGGCGTACCGGCCTCGAACTTGTGCGGCGCCGGGGCATAGGTGGAGGAGTGCATCGAGACGGTCTCGATCATCTCGCCGCCACCGAGGAACGGGGGCAGGTCCTCCAGCAGCTCCTGGCGGCCCCACAGCACACCGATACCGGTCGGACCGCACATCTTGTGGCCGGTGAAGGCCACGAAGTCGGCCTGGAGCGCCTGGACGTCCAGCACCATGTGCGGCGCGGCCTGGGAGGCGTCGATGACGACCAGGGCGCCCACGTCCTGGGCGCGGCGGACGATCGCCTCGACCGGGTTGACCGTGCCCAGGATGTTGGAGACCAGCACGAACGAGACGACCTTGGTCTTCTCGGTGATGACCTGCTCGATCTGCGACAGGTCGAGACGGCCGTCGTCGGTGAGGCCGAACCACTTCAGCTTCGCGCCGGTGCGCTGCGAGAGCAGCTGCCACGGGACGATGTTGGAGTGGTGCTCCATCTCCGTGATGACGATCTCGGTCTCGCGGTCCACCCGGTAGGGCTCATCGGCCCAGCCGAGCATGTTGGCCACGAGGTTCAGCGACTCCGACGCGTTCTTGGTGAAGATCACCTCATCGCGGCTGGGAGCGTTGATGAAGCCGGCGACCTTGTCGCGGGCGCCCTCGTACAGCGCCGTGGCCTCCTCGGCCAGCACATGCACACCGCGGTGCACATTGGCGTTGGAGCGTTCGTAGTAGGTGTTGAGCGCGTCGAGCACCTGGCGCGGCTTCTGGGACGTGGCCGCGTTGTCCAGGTAGACGAGCTTCTTCCCGTCGTGGACCGGGCGGTCCAGGATGGGGAAGTCCTTGCGGATCGCCTCGGTGTCGAGGAGGCCCGGCAGCTGTGTCACTCGGACGCGCCTCCCTTCACGTACGCCTCGTAGCCCTCGGCCTCCAGCTTGTCGGCCAGCTCCGGGCCGCCGGACTCGGCGATCCGGCCCGCGGCGAACACGTGGACGTGGTCGGGCTTGATGTACCGCAGGATGCGGGTGTAGTGCGTGATCAGCAGGGTGCCGACCTCACCGGCCTCACGGACCCGGTTGACGCCCTCGGAGACCACGCGCAGCGCGTCGACGTCGAGGCCGGAGTCGGTCTCGTCGAGGATCGCGATGGCGGGCTTCAGCAGCTCCAGCTGGAGGATCTCGTGGCGCTTCTTCTCACCGCCGGAGAAGCCCTCGTTGACGTTGCGCTCGGCGAAGGAGGGGTCGATCTGGAGGCGCTGCATGGCCTCCTTGACCTCCTTGACCCAGGTGCGCAGCTTGGGGGCCTCACCGCGGATGGCGGTGGCGGAGGTCCGCAGGAAGTTGGAGACGGAGACACCCGGCACCTCGACCGGGTACTGCATGGCCAGGAAGACACCGGCGCGGGCGCGCTCGTCGACGGACATCTCCAGCACGTCCTCACCGTCGAGGGTGACGGTGCCGCCGGTGATGGTGTACTTCGGGTGGCCGGCCAGCGAGTAGGCCAGGGTGGACTTGCCGGAGCCGTTGGGGCCCATGATGGCGTGCGTCTCGCCCTGCTTCACGGTCAGGTCGACGCCTCGCAGGATCTCCCGGGGGCCGCCCTCGGCCTCGACGGAGACGTGCAGGTCGTGAATCTCAAGCGTTGCCATGGGTGCCTCAGGACTCCTGGGTGACGGAGACGAGCACGTCGTCCCCTTCGATCTTTACGGGGTATACGGGGACGGGGCGCGTGGCCGGGAGACCGGACGGCTTGCCGGTGCGCAGATCGAAGCTGGAGCCGTGCAGCCAGCACTCGATCTGACAGTCCTCGACCTCGCCCTCGGACAGCGAGACGTTCGCGTGCGAGCAGATGTCGTTGACGGCGAACACCTCACCCTCGGTGCGGACCAGCGCGACCGGAACGCCGTCGAGCTCGACCCGCTTGGGGGTGTCGTCCTCGAGCTCGGCCAGGGCGCAGGCGCGTACGAAGGTCTCGGTCATCCTACGGACGCCTCCAGCTCTGCCTCGATCTTGGCGATCAGACGCTCCTCCAGATCGGGGACGCCGATCTGCTGGACGAGCTCGGCGAAGAAGCCGCGGACCACCAGACGGCGGGCCTCGTCGGCCGGGATGCCGCGCGCCATCAGGTAGAAGAGCTGCTCGTCCTCGAAGCGGCCGGTGGCGCTGGCGTGACCGGCGCCGACGATCTCGCCGGTCTCGATCTCCAGGTTGGGCACCGAGTCGACGCGGGCGCCGTCGGTGAGGACCAGGTTGCGGTTGAGCTCGTAGGTCTCGGTGCCCTCGGCGGCGGCGCGGATCAGTACGTCACCGATCCAGACCGCGTGGGCGTCCTTGCCCTGGAGCGCCCCCTTGTAGGCCACGTTGCTCCGGCAGTGCGGGGTGTCGTGGTCGATGAAGAGCCGGTGCTCCTGGTGCTGCCCGTTGTCGGTGAAGTACAGGCCGTAGAGCTCGGCCTCACCGCCGGGGGCGCCGTAGACCACCCGCGGGTGGAGCCGCACCAGATCGCCGCCGAAGGTGACGACCACGGACTTGAAGCCGGCGTCCCGGCCGACCAGCGCGGTGTGCTGCCCGGTGTGGACGGCGGTGTCGGCCCAGTCCTGGATGGAGACCACGGTGAGCTTGGCGCCGTCGCCGAGCACGTACTCGACGTTGGCGGCGAGGGTGGCGTCACCGGTGTGGTCGATGACCACCACGGCCTCGGCGAAGGCGCCGAGCTCGACGAGCTGGTGGCCGAAGGCGGTGCCGCCCTCGCCGTGCACGGAGATCCGCACCGGCTCGGTGAGCACCGTCTCCTTGGGGACGGAGACGACCGAGGCCTTCTCGAAGGAGCTGTACGCCTGCGCCGCCACCCGGTCCACCGGCTTGCCGGCCTTGCCCAGGCGCGCGTCGTCCCGGCCCACGGTCTCGACGGTGACGCCCTCGGGGGCGCTCACCTCGACCTTGACGCCGCCGTCGGCGACGGCGGTGCCGTCGTGGAGGCCGCGCAGCCGCTCCAGCGGGGTGAACCGCCATTCCTCCTCCCGGCCGTGCGGCACGGGGAAGTCGGCCACGTCGTACGACGCGGGGGCGCTGACCCGCGCATCGGTGGGCTGGCCCACCTGGATGACACCGTCCGTAGTGGATCCGGCGGGAATGGTTTCAGCCATGGCTGTCGTACTGCTCGCTTTCTGCCTTCGGTGGCTTTCACGGGGATGCCCCGGTGCGATGGGGCCGGAGGTGCGGTGGCGTCAGCCGACCGCGCCCTCCATCTGCAGCTCGATCAGCCGGTTGAGCTCCAGCGCGTACTCCATGGGCAGCTCGCGAGCGATCGGCTCGACGAAGCCGCGGACGATCATCGCCATGGCCTCGTCCTCCGACAGACCGCGGCTCATCAGGTAGAAGAGCTGGTCGTCGCTGACCTTGGAGACGGTCGCCTCATGGCCCATCGACACATCGTCCTCGCGGACGTCCACGTAGGGGTAGGTGTCCGACCGCGAGACGGTGTCCACCAGCAGGGCGTCACAGAGCACATTGGACTTGGAGCCCTCGGCGCCCTCGCCGATCTCGATCAGACCGCGGTAGGAGGTACGGCCACCGCCGCGCGCCACCGACTTGGAGACGATGTTGGACGAGGTGCGGGGCGCCATGTGGACCATCTTGGCGCCGGCGTCCTGGTGCTGGCCCTCGCCCGCGAAGGCGATGGACAGGGTCTCGCCCTTGGCGTGCTCGCCCATCAGGTAGACGGCGGGGTACTTCATGGTCACCTTGGAGCCGATGTTGCCGTCGACCCACTCCATGGTGGCGCCCTCGTAGGCGACGGCGCGCTTGGTGACCAGGTTGTAGACGTTGTTCGACCAGTTCTGGATGGTCGTGTAACGGCAGCGGGCGCCCTTCTTGACGATGATCTCGACGACCGCGGAGTGCAGCGAGTCCGACTTGTAGATCGGCGCGGTGCAGCCCTCGACGTAGTGGACGTAGGCGTCCTCGTCGACGATGATCAGCGTCCGCTCGAACTGGCCCATGTTCTCGGTGTTGATCCGGAAGTAGGCCTGGAGCGGGATCTCCACGTGGACGCCCTTGGGCACGTAGATGAACGAGCCGCCGGACCACACCGCCGTGTTCAGCGAGGCGAACTTGTTGTCGCCCGCCGGGATCACCGAGCCGAAGTACTCCTTGAAGAGCTCCGGGTGCTCCTTGAGCGCGGTGTCGGTGTCCAGGAAGATGACGCCCTGCTCCTCCAGGTCCTCACGGATCTGGTGGTAGACGACCTCGGACTCGTACTGGGCGGCGACACCGGCGACCAGGCGCTGCTTCTCGGCCTCCGGGATGCCCAGCTTGTCGTACGTGTTCTTGATGTCCTCGGGCAGCTCCTCCCAGGAGGCGGCCTGCTGCTCGGTGGAACGCACGAAGTACTTGATGTTGTCGAAGTCGATGCCCGACAGGTCCGAGCCCCAGGTGGGCATGGGCTTCTTGCCGAAGAGCTTCAGGCCCTTCAGGCGCATGTTGAGCATCCACTCCGGCTCGGACTTCTTCGCCGAGATGTCGCGGACGACCTCCTCGGAGAGCCCGCGCTTGGCAGAAGCGCCGGCCACGTCGGAGTCGGCCCAGCCGTACTCGTAGTTGCCCAGACCCTCGAGCTCAGGGTGAGCGGTCTCCGTGGGGAGAGTCATACGGGGTTCCTCCCGGCCGTGCTGGCAGATGCGGTGGTGGTCTTACTGGTACTGGGGTCGGCCGTCGCGGCCGATGGGGATCTGTCGGTCTTCGGAATGAACGTCGTGCACACCCCGTCGCCATGGGCGATGGTGGCCAGACGCTGCACATGAGTCCCGAGCAGCTGGGAGAAGACCTCGGTCTCCGCCTCGCACAGCTGCGGATATCGCTCGGCTGCGTGGGCGACCGGGCAGTGGTGCTGGCAGAGCTGTTCGCCGACCGGCGCGCTGCGCGCCGTAGCAGCGTACCCGTCCGCGGACAGCGCGCCCGCGAGGGCCTGGGTACGGCTGCCGGGATCGGCGGCCTCGACGGCACTGCGGTACGCCACGGCCTGGCCGGCCAGCCGGGCGCGGGCGAACGCCGCGACGGCGGCCCGTCCGGCCTCACCGCCCCCGGCGCTCTGCTCGATCCAGCGCAGGGCGTCGACGGCCAGCGAGTCATAGGCCTGGTCGAAGGCGTCACGGCCGCAGTCGGTCAGGGCGAAGACCTTGGCCGGGCGGCCGCGCCCCCGCGCCCCGTACACCCTCTTCTCGCGGGGCTCGACGACGCCGTCGGCGACGAGGGTGTCGAGGTGACGGCGGACGGCCGCCTGGGTCAGCTCCAGCCGCAGCGCGAGCTCGGCCGCGGTGGAGGGGCCGTGATCGAGGATGGAACGGGCGACCCGGTTGCGGGTGCCGTGCTGCTCATCGGGCGCGGACACGGGCACGCCGGACCGCGCGGCCGTCTCGGCCGCGCTTCCCTTCGGAGCCTCGCTCGCGTATTTCACAACGCCATTGTTGCGTAATTCCGGCGGTACATACAACCGACGGCCGCGGCCCTCACTGGTGGGGTGCATCACTTAGGCACACCTAACTTCACCTGCGACGATGCGATGGCGCGGCGATCCGGCGGGACCGGCTTCCGCCCTGCCGCCCACAGCGCCCCCGGGGATTCGTAGACTGCCCGGCATGCGAGAAGAGCCCGCGGTCGACGTCGTCGGCCTGGTCAAACGGTACGGCTCGAAGACCGCGGTCGACGGACTCGACCTGTCCGTCGCGCGCGGCACCGTGAGCGCCGTCCTCGGACCCAACGGGGCCGGCAAGACCACCACCGTCGAGACCTGCGAGGGGTACCGCCGCCCCGACGCCGGGACGGTGCGCATATTCGGCCTGGACCCGGTGGGGGACGCGGCGGCGCTGCGGCCGCGGATCGGGGTGATGCTCCAGTCCGGAGGCGTTTATTCCGGCGCGCGCGCAGAAGAGATGCTGCGGCACACCGCCTCCCTGCACGCCCACCCGGTGGACGTCGGTCTGCTGGTCGAGCGGCTGGGGCTCGGCTCCTGCGGCCGCACCACCTACCGCAGACTCTCCGGCGGTCAGCAGCAGCGGCTCGCCCTGGCCATGGCCGTCGTCGGCCGCCCCGAACTGGTCTTCCTCGACGAGCCGACCGCCGGTCTGGACCCGCAGGCCCGACGCGCCACCTGGGAGCTCATCCGCGAGCTGCGCCAGGACGGGGTCACCGTCGTGCTGACCACCCACTACATGGACGAGGCCGAACAGCTCGCCGACCACGTCGCGATCATCGACGGCGGCAAGGTGATCGCCCACGGCAGTCCCGAGGAGCTGTGCCGGGGCGGTGCCGAGAACACCCTGCGCTTCACCGGCCGCCCCGCGCTCGACCTGCCCTCGCTGCTCAAGGCGCTGCCCGACGACAGCACGGCCGCCGAGCTGACCCCCGGCGGCTACCGCGTCACCGGCAAGGTCAACCCCCAGCTGCTGGCCACCGTCACCTCGTGGTGCGCACAGAACGGGGTGATGCCGGACCGGATCTCGGTCGAGCGGCACACCCTCGAGGACGTCTTCCTCGAGCTCACCGGTAAGGAGCTGCGAGCGTGACCGCCACGGGCACTTTCCTCCCCCGGCCGGGGTCGGCACCGCTGCTGCGGATGATCCGGGCGCAGGCCGCGCTGGAGACCCGGATGCTGCTGCGCAACGGTGAGCAGCTGCTGCTGACCGTGGTCATCCCGTCCCTGGTGCTGGTGCTGTTCAGCAGCGTCGACATCGTGGACACCGGCACCGACGGCGCGACGGTGGACTTCCTGGCACCCGGGGTGCTGGCGCTGGCCGTCCTGTCCACCGCGTTCACCGGACAGGCCATCGCCACCGGTTTCGAGCGGCGCTACGGCGTGCTGAAGCGGCTCGCGGTCTCCCCGCTGCCCCGGTGGGGGCTGATGACCGCCAAGACCTGCTCGGTGCTGGTCACCGAGGTCCTCCAGATCGCCCTGCTGACCGCGATCGCGCTGGGTCTGGGCTGGTCGCCGCACGGCAATCCGCTGGTGGTGGCGCTGCTGCTGATCCTGGGCACCGCGGCGTTCTCCGGTCTGGGCCTGCTGATGGCGGGCACCCTCAAGGCCGAGGCCACCCTGGCCGCCGCCAACCTGGTCTTCCTGCTGCTGCTCGTCGCGGGCGGGGTGATCGTCTCGCTGGACAAGTTCCCGGACGCCGTCCGGGGCGTCCTGGAACTGCTGCCGATCTCCGCGCTGTCGGGCGGGCTGCGGGACGTCCTCCAGAACGGCGGTCCGGTGCCCTGGCGGGAGCTGGGGATCCTGGCGGTGTGGTCGGTGCTGGGCCTGGGCGCGGCGGGCCGCTTCTTCCGCTGGGAGTAGCGCGGCCGGACGGGCCGGGACGGTCCCCGCGGGCTGCTGGAAAGGCCGGTTCCGCCCGGTCCGGGACCCTCGTGAAAAGCTGCACAAGCGGCCGCCTACGATGGGCTCGTGCCCTCTTCGCTGAACCCCCTCGAGCAGATCGCCCGGCGCTGGCAGCCGTCCGCGCGCTTCGTGGAACGCGCCGCGCTGGCCGCCGTGGTGATGGCCGTCGTCATCGTCGTCACCGGCGGCGCGGTCCGGCTGACCCAGTCCGGACTGGGCTGTGACACCTGGCCGAAGTGCACCTCCGACAGTCTGACGCCGACGGCCGAGGCGGGCATCAACGGCATCATCGAGTTCGGCAACCGGATGCTGACCTATGTGCTGTGCGCGGTGGTCGGGCTCCTGATCATCGCCGCCCGCGCCCGCACCCCGGTGCGCACCTCGCTCACCCGGCTCGGCTGGACCCAGTTCTGGCTCATCATGGGCAATGCCGTGGTCGGCGGGGTGACCGTGCTGACCGGGCTCAACCCGTACATCGTCAGCTCGCACTTCCTGCTGGCCACCGCGCTGCTCACGGTGGCCGTGGTGACCTGGCAGCGGGCCCGTGAGGGCGACGGGGAGCCGGAGGAGCTGGTGGCCCGTCCGGTGCGCCAGCTGACCTGGCTGCTGGTGGGGTCGACGCTCGCGCTGATCGTCATCGGCACCGCGGTCTCCGGAGCCGGTCCGCACGCCGGTGACGCCCGCAAGGTGCACCGCATCCCGGTGGACTGGCAGGAGATCACCCAGCTGCACGTGGACTTCGTCTACATCGTGCTGGGCCTCACCGCCGCGCTCTGGTTCACCCTGCGTGCCGTGAAGGCCCCGGCCGCCCAGCGCCGCGGGGTGCTGGAGCTGCTGGTCATCCTGCTGCTCCAGGGCGTGATCGGCTATGTGCAGTACTTCACCCATCTGCCCGAGATCGTCGTCGGCACCCATATGTTCGGCTCCTGCCTGGTGTGGATCGCGGCGCTGCGGGTCCTGCTGTCGCTGCGCGAGCGCGGCGGTGCCACCGGATCCCCCGAGGCCGCCGGCGTGTCCTCCCCCACCGGGGAGCACGAGGCGCTTCAGCCGGAGACCGCGTCCGCCCCGGCCGCCGGGCCGGCCGAGCCCGCCGCCTCCAGCCGGTAGACCCGGCGCGCGGTACCGGCCGCGACCAGAGCGGTGATCCGCCGCGCCTCGGCGCGGGTGCACACCCCCTCGTCGGTCCACTCGGCGGTCAGCCGCGCCATGGCGTGGGCGAACAGCCGGGCTGCGGTCACATACAGCTCGGGCAGCGCCCGCGCGCCGGTGGAGAACAGCAGCTTGCCGAACGGCGCCTCGCCCAGGGTCTCCGCCGGCCGCGGCCCGGCGTCCGCGTAGACGTGCGGGAAGGCCGCGGCGAGCTGGGCCGCCCGCCGGTGGTACGGCCGCTCGGGCAGCAGCACCAGATCGGTGCCGAACCCGGCGGTGGCCCGCAGGAAGCCCAGCAGCGGCTGCGGATCGGCGCAGTGCAGCTGCACCGGCAGCCCGGTGGCCACCGCGCTCCACAGCAGGTGCTGGGTGAGGGCGGGATCGAGGGAACGGTCCCGGGCCGGTCCCCCGGCGAGTCTGCGCGCGGCGGCCCGGCGCACCGCGCGCGGATCCGGGGGGATCTCGTCGCCGTGGGTGATGCCCAGGGCGAACGCGGTGGCGTGCTGGGCGGCGGCGTACAGCGCCTCGGCGGTGTTTCCGGTGAACGCGTCGACCGTGCCGGAGGTGTCGGCCACCTGCTCGGCCAGCGGTTCCAGCCGGACCACCTCATGGACCCGGCCGTCGGCCGCGGCGGCCAGTTCGCCGGATGAGGTGAGGTCGCTGGGGGCGCCGGACTCCAGCAGGAAGGTGCCGATGCCCGCGCCCCGCAGCAGCAGCCGGGCGGCCCGGTAGGCGCCCAGTTCCCGGCGGCGGGCGAGATAGCTGACCGGTGCGCAGTGCGGGTCCATGCCCAGCAGCGGCGGGCACCAGCGGCGCACCGCGAGCCCGGTCCAGCTGTCGAAGAAGGTGGTGCCCGCGGGGGCCGCGCCCGATCCGGCGGCGGAGGCCAGATGGGCCTCGAAGGAGCCGAGCCCCAGTTCGCCGTGGACCGTGCCGTGGCTGTACTGGTCGACCAGGGGCGGCAGCGCGGCCGGGTCCGCCACCGGACCCGGCCCGTCGCGCGGGACCGGGCCGGCCGACGGGCCCAGGGTGCCCGGGGAGTCCGTCGCCTCGTCCATCGCCGCCGCCTCCTCGCCCTTCAGACATCGACGGGCTTAACGGGCGAAAGGGGTGCGAGGTGTCGGGGCCGCGGTACGGCGGTCCGCCCGGCTCGGTTCCGGGCGGGGACCGGCCTCGGCTCAGGGGTTGGCGGGACCGCCGATCTGCATACCCGCCATCCGCGTCCACTCATAGGGTCCGGTGCGGACCTTGGCGGCCATCTCGCCGTCGAACTCGTCCTCGAGGGTGAGCCCGGCGAGCTCGGCGGCACGGCGGGCGGTCTCGTGCGAAGGGGCGACCAGTACACCCCACTCCCCGTTGGCCCCCACCAGGGCGATCCGGGTGGTGCCGCGGCCGATGTGGGCGAGCTGGCCCTCGGCGCTGCCGCCGTGACTCGCGGCGAAGGCCGTGATCTGGTGGGCGAGCCGCTTGGCCCGCTTCTCATCCTTGGAGGGCTTGGCGGGCTGGGCGCTCCCGACCGTCTCCACCGTCTCCGCCTGGGTGCTGTCTGCCATACCAGCAATGCTACCCGTCGGTAATCAGCGCAGGAAGGGGTCCACGGCGACGGCGACGAAGAGCAGCGACACATAGGTGATGGACCAGTGGAAGAGCCGCATCTCCTTGAGCTTGGCCCCGGTGATCCCGGCCCGGGCGCGCGCCTGGAGCCCGTACGCCTCCCGGAGCCAGAACCCGCCCAGCACCACGGCGACGATCGGGTAGAACCAGCCGGTGTAGCCCAGCGGCCACAGCAGCAGGGAGACACCGACCATGGCCCAGCTGTAGAGGACGATCTGCCGGGCGACCGCCTTGTTGCCCGCGATCACCGGCAGCATCGGCACGCTGACCCGCTCGTAGTCGTCCTTGACCTTCATCGACAGCGGCCAGTAGTGCGGCGGCGTCCAGAAGAAGATGACGAGGAACAGGATGACCGCGGCCCAGGAGACGTCGTCGGTCACCGAGGACCAGCCGATGAGCACGGGCATACAGCCCGCGATCCCGCCCCAGACGATGTTCTGCGAGGTGCGCCGCTTGAGCAGCATCGTGTAGACGACGACGTAGAAGACCAGCGCACCGAGTGACAGCATCGCGGACAGCGGGTTGACCAGGACCCAGAACCAGGCCGTGGAGACCACCGTGAGCGCCGAGGCGAACACCAGGCACTCGGCCGGTGAGACCATCCCGGTCACCAGCGGACGCTGGGCGGTGCGGTCCATGAGCGCGTCGATGTCGCGGTCGAGGTACATGTTGAACGCGGCGGCACCGCCCGCCGACAGATAACCGCCGACACAGGTCGCCAGCACCAGCCAGAGGTCGGGAACGCCCCCGGCGGCCAGGAACATGACCGGCACCGTGGTCATCAGCAGCAGCTCGATGACGCGCGGCTTGGTCAGCGCGACGAACGCCTTGACACGGGCCCCGAGCGGCCGGTGGCCGGAGCCCGTATCGCTCGTCTCCAGCACCCCCGCAGGACGGGATTCGACGGCCGTCACGCACACCCCTGGTGGAAGCAAGAACCAGCAAGCACCGGACATGAAGAGCCGGTAAAGACTTGCGCGTACCACGCCACTCTAGACGCAGGGGATGTACCGCTCGCCGCCGGGGTCGGGTCGTGTTGGCGGCGCGCGCCCGCCGGGGCGCGCAGGGCGCGCACCACCCGGAACAGCTCCTTCCGATCACCCCGCGCAACCGCGGAGGGGAATGCGCCGAGGCCCTCGATTCGTTCCCTGACCGTCGGGTGGAACCCGAAAAGATGACCGCCGTTCCAGGGGTAGGCTCGACAACGCCGGTGTGCACTCGGTCACCGGATAGCGACAGTGTGGAGAGGAGCCCTGACTCAGGGTGAGCACCAAGCCGACTACCACAGACCTCGAATGGACCGATCTGGACCAGCGGGCCGTTGACACAGCCCGCGTCCTGGCCATGGACTCCGTGCAGAAGGTCGGTAACGGCCACCCCGGCACGGCCATGAGTCTCGCGCCCGCCGCGTACCTGCTCTTCCAGAAGCTGATGCGGCACGACCCCTCCGACGCCGGATGGGCGGGCCGCGACCGGTTCGTACTGTCCCCGGGCCACACCAGCCTCACGCTCTACGTGCAGCTGTACCTGGCGGGCTTCGGTCTGGAGCTCGACGACCTCAAGGCGTTCCGCACCTGGGGCAGCCTCACCCCGGGCCACCCGGAGTTCGGCCACACCACCGGCGTGGAGACCACCACCGGTCCGCTCGGCCAGGGCATCGCCAACGCGGTGGGCATGGCGATGGCCGCCCGCTACGAGCGCGGGCTGTTCGACCCGGAGGCGCCCGAGGGCGCCTCCCCGTTCGACCACACCATCTGGTCGATCGTCTCCGACGGCGACCTGGAGGAGGGCATCTCCGCCGAGGCGTCCTCGCTCGCCGGTCACCAGAAGCTGGGCAACATCGTCGCCCTGTACGACGACAACCACATCTCGATCGAGGGCGACACCGCCACCGCGCTCTCCGAGGACGTGCTGAAGCGCTACGAGGCGTACGGCTGGCACGTCCAGCGCATCGAGCAGGCACCCAGCGGTGACTTCGACATCCACCAGCTGTACGCGGCGCTGAAGGCGGCGCGGGACGAGACCGAGCGCCCCTCGATCATCGCGGCCCGCACCATCATCGCCTGGCCCGCGCCCAACGCGCAGAACACCGAGGCGTCGCACGGCTCGGCGCTCGGCGCGGAGGAGGTCGCCGCCACCAAGCGCGTCCTCGGCTTCGACCCCGAGCAGCACTTCCAGGTGGACGCCGACGTCATCAACCACACCCGGGGTCTGGTCGACCGCGGCCGTGAGGCGCGCGCCGCCTGGGACAAGACGCTCCAGGAGTGGCGGAACAACAACTCCGAGCGGGCCGCCGAGTTCGACCGGATCACCGCGGGCGAGCTGCCGGCGGGCTGGGAGAGCACGCTGCCGGTGTTCGAGGCGGGCAAGGACGTCGCCACCCGCAAGGCGTCCGGCCAGGTGCTCAAGGCGCTCGGCGGGGTGCTGCCCGAGCTGTGGGGCGGCTCCGCCGACCTCGCAGGCTCCAACAACACCACGATCGACGCCTCTTCGTCCTTCCTGCCGAAGGACAACCCGCTGCCGGAGGCCGACCCCTACGGCCGCACCATCCACTTCGGCATCCGCGAGCACGCCATGGGTTCGACCATGAACGGCATCGCGCTGCACGGCAACACCCGGGTCTACGGCGGCACCTTCCTGGTGTTCTCCGACTACATGCGCCCGGCCGTCCGGCTCGCCGCGCTGATGAAGCTACCGGTCACCTACGTGTGGACGCACGACTCCATCGGCCTCGGCGAGGACGGCCCGACCCACCAGCCGGTCGAGCACCTCTCCGCGCTGCGCGCGATCCCGGGTCTGAACATCGTCCGCCCGGCCGACGCCAATGAGACGGCGATCGCCTGGCGCGAGATCACCCGCCGTCACACGGAGCAGCCCGCGCCGCACGGCATCGCGCTGACCCGTCAGAACGTGCCGACCTACGAGGCCAACGAGGGCGCCGCCAAGGGTGGTTACGTCCTCTTCGAGGCCGAGGGCGGCAAGCCGAAGGTCATCCTGATCGCCACCGGTTCCGAGGTCCAGCTCGCCGTCGAGGCGCGTGAGCAGCTCCAGGCCGCCGGGGTCCCGGCCCGCGTCGTGTCGATGCCGTCGGTCGAGTGGTTCGAGGAGCAGGACCAGGAGTACCGCGAGAGCGTGCTGCCGCCGTCGGTGAAGGCGCGCGTGGCCGTGGAAGCCGGTATCGGACTGACCTGGTACCGCTACGTCGGCGAGGCCGGCCGCATCGTCTCCCTGGAGCACTTCGGCGCCTCCGCCGACTACAAGGTGCTCTACCGGGAGTTCGGTCTGACCGCCGAGGCCGTGGTCACCGCCGCCCACGAGTCCCTCGACGCCGCCGGGCGCTGACGCCCGCCACCGGCTTGACTAGTAGCGACGAGTAGGAGACATAACTCATGACAGACGCACTCAAGCGGCTGGCCGACGAAGGCGTCGCGATCTGGCTCGACGACCTCTCGCGCAAGCGGATCACGTCCGGCAACCTGGCCGAACTGATCGACCAGCAGCATGTCGTCGGTGTCACCACCAACCCGTCGATCTTCCAGAAGGCGATCTCCGGCGGCGACGGCTACGAGCAGCAGGTCGCCGATCTCGCGGCCCGCAAGGTCACCGTCGAGGAAGCGGTCCGCATGATCACCACGGCGGACGTCCGGGACGCCGCCGACATCCTGCGCCCGGTGTACGACGCCACCGGTGGCCAGGACGGCCGGGTCTCCATCGAGGTCGACCCGCGGCTGGCGCACAACACGGCGGCCACCATCGCCGAGGCCAAGCAGCTGGCGTGGCTGGTGGACCGGCCCAACACCTTCATCAAGATCCCGGCCACCAGGGCGGGGCTCCCGGCGATCACCGAGGTGATCGGTCTCGGCATCAGCGTCAATGTCACGCTGATCTTCTCCCTGGAGCGCTACCGCGCGGTCATGGACGCGTTCCTGGCCGGGCTGGAGAAGGCCAAGGCCGCGGGTCTCGACCTGTCCAAGATCCACTCGGTCGCGTCCTTCTTCGTCTCCCGCGTGGACACCGAGATCGACAAGCGGATCGACAAGCTGGGCACCGACGAGGCCAAGGCGCTGCGCGGCAAGGCCGCCCTGGCCAACGCCCGCCTCGCCTACGAGGCGTTCGAGGAGGTCTTCAGCTCCGACCGCTGGGCCGCCCTGGACCGGGCGAGCGCCAACAAGCAGCGTCCGCTGTGGGCCTCGACCGGCGTCAAGGACCCGGCGTACAAGGACACCCTGTACGTGGACGAGCTGGTCGCCCCCGGCACGGTGAACACCATGCCGGAGGCCACGCTGGACGCGGTGGCCGACCACGGTCAGATCACCGGTGACACCGTGCGCGGCACCTACGAGCAGGCCAAGGCCGACATCGAGGCGCTGGCCGGGATCGGGATCTCGTACGACGAGGTCGTACAGCTCCTGGAGGACGAGGGCGTCGAGAAGTTCGAGGCGTCCTGGAACGACCTGCTGAAGTCCACGGAGACGGAGCTCAACCGTCTCGCACCGTCGGAGGCGTGACACCTTGACCACCAGCAGCAATCCGCTGCGTGACCCGAGGGACCGGCGGCTCCCGCGTATCGCGGGGCCGTCCGGCCTGGTCATCTTCGGCGTCACGGGCGATTTGTCCCGGAAAAAGCTGATGCCGGCCGTGTACGACCTGGCCAATCGAGGACTGCTGCCGCCGGGCTTCTCGCTCGTCGGCTTCGCCCGCCGCGACTGGGAGCACGAGGACTTCGCGCAGGTCGTCCATGACGCCGTCAAGGAGCATGCGCGGACCCCGTTCCGCGAGGAGGTCTGGCAGCAGCTCGCCGAAGGCTTCCGCTTCGTGCCCGGCGACTTCTCCGACGACGAGGCGTTCAAGACGCTGCGGTCGACCATAGAGGAGCTGGACAAGGCCCGCGGTACCGGTGGCAACTTCGCGTTCTACCTGTCCGTACCGCCGAAGTTCTTCCCCACCGTGGCGCAGCAGCTCAAGAAGCACGGGCTGTCCAACGGACAGGGCGACTCCTGGCGCCGCGCGGTCATCGAGAAGCCCTTCGGGCACGACCTGCAGAGCGCACAGGAGCTCAACCAGGTCGTCCACGAGGTCTTCCGGCCCAGCGACGTCTTCCGGATCGACCACTACCTGGGCAAGGAGACGGTCCAGAACATCCTGGCGCTGCGCTTCGCCAACACGATGTTCGAGCCGATCTGGAACCGCAGCTATGTGGACCACGTCCAGATCACCATGGCCGAGGACATCGGTATCGGCGGCCGCGCGGGCTACTACGACGGCATCGGCTCCGCCCGTGACGTCATCCAGAACCACCTGCTCCAGCTGCTCGCCCTGACCGCCATGGAGGAGCCCGCCTCCTTCGAGGCGGACGCGCTGGTCACCGAGAAGCTCAAGGCGCTCAGGGCCGTCAAGCTCCCCCGGGAGCTGGGCAAGCACACCGTGCGCGGCCAGTACGCGCACGGCTGGCAGGGCGGCGAGGAGGTGCTCGGCTACCTGGAGGAGGAGGGCATCGACCCGCACTCCAAGACCGACACCTTCGCCGCGATCAAGCTGGAGATCGACAACCGCCGCTGGGCGGGCGTCCCCTTCTACCTGCGCACCGGCAAGCGGCTGGGGCGGCGGGTCACCGAGATCGCCGTGGTCTTCCAGCGCGCCCCGCACTCCCCGTTCGGCACCACCGACACCCAGGAACTGGGGCAGAACGCCCTGGTCATCCGGGTGCAGCCGGATGAGGGCATCACCATCAGGTTCGGCTCCAAGGTGCCCGGCACCTCCATGGAGATCCGGGACGTGACGATGGACTTCGCCTACGGCGAGTCCTTCACCGAATCCAGCCCCGAGGCGTACGAGCGGCTGCTGCTCGATGTGCTGCTCGGCGACGCCAATCTCTTCCCCCGTCACCAGGAGGTGGAGCAGTCCTGGCGGATCCTCGACCCGATCGAGGCGTACTGGGACAAGCACGGCAAGCCCGAGCAGTACACGGCCGGGACCTGGGGTCCGAAGGCCGCGGACGAGATGCTCGCACGAGACGGACGGAGCTGGCGGCGGCCATGAACATCGATCTCACGGACACCACGTCCGCCCGGATCAACTCCGCCCTGGTCCAGGCGCGCCGGTCCGCCGGCACCCCCGCCACGGGCATGGTGCTGACCCTGGTCATCGTGACCGACGAGGGCAATCACTACGACGCCCTCAAGGCGGCCAGCGAGGCGTCCAAGGAGCATCCGTCGCGCAACCTGGTCGTCATCAAGCGCCCGGGGCGTTCGCCCCGGGACCGCAAGATGGCCCGGCTGGACGCCGAGGTGCGGATCGGCGGGGAGACCGGCACCGGTGAGACGGTGTTGCTGCGGCTCCACGGCGAACTGGCCAACCACGCCCATTCGGTGGTGCTGCCGCTGCTGCTGCCGGACGCCCCGGTGGTGGTGTGGTGGCCCGAGGACGCCCCGGAGAACCCCAGCGAGGACCTGCTCGGCCAGCTCGCACAGCGCCGGATCACCGACGCCCAGGCCACCGAGGACCCGGTCGCCACGCTCGGGATGCGGGCCGAGACCTACACACCGGGCGACACCGATCTGGCCTGGACGCGGATCACCCCGTGGCGCAGTGTGCTCGCGGCCGCGCTGGACCAGAAGCACTCCCCGATCACCTCCGCGACCGTGGAGGGCGAGGCGTACAACCCGAGCAGTGAACTGCTCGCGCTGTGGCTCGCCGAGCGGCTGCGGGTGCCGGTGGACCGCCAGGTCTCGGACGGCCCCGGGCTGACCGCGGTCCGGCTGGAGACCGCCGACGGGGTGATCTGCCTGGACCGGGCCAACGGTTCGCTGGCCGAGCTGGCGATGCCGGGGCAGCCGGACCGTCATGTGGCGCTCCAGCGGCGGGAGATGTCGGAGCTGATCGCCGAGGAGCTGCGCCGACTGGACCCGGACGAGATGTACGCCTCGGCGGTGAAGTACGGAGTGAGCAAGCTGGGCAAGGCCGCCACCGCGACCCATGCGTCGGCGGCCAGGCCCGGCCCGGCAGACGGCAATGGCAACGGCCAGGCCCGTCCGGTTCCGGCGCCGCCGAAGCACAAGGCCGAGGGCAGGACCGAGGGCAAGGCGGCGGACGCATGACGGCTCCGCAGGTCGTCGTCCACCGCGACAAGGAGCTGATGGCCCAGGCCGCGGCGGCCCGGCTGCTCACGAAGATCGTGGACGCCCAGGCCGCCCGCGGCTCCGCGTCGGTGGTCCTCACCGGCGGCCGCAACGGCAACGGCCTGCTGACCGCGCTCGCCTCCTCCCCCGCGCGCGACGCGGTGGACTGGTCCCGGCTGGACCTGTGGTGGGGCGATGAGCGCTTCCTGCCGGAAGGCCATCCGGACCGCAATGTCACCCAGGCCCGGGACGCACTGCTGGACACGGTGCCGGTGGACCCGGCACGGGTGCACGCCATGCCCCCGTCCGACGGTCCGCACGGCGGCGATGTGGACGCGGCGGCCGAGGCGTACGCCGGCGAACTGGGCCGGTCCGCGCGGCCGGAGAACCACGGCGCGGTGCCGTCCTTCGACGTCCTGCTGCTGGGTGTCGGCCCCGACACCCATGTGGCCTCGCTCTTCCCCGAGCTGCCCGCCGTGCGGGAGACCGAGCGGACGGTGGTCGGGGTGCGTGGCGCGCCCAAGCCGCCGCCCACCCGGATCACGCTGACCCTGCCCGCGATCCGCGCGGCACGGGAGGTGTGGCTGCTGGCGGCCGGTGAGGACAAGGCGAAGGCGGTCACCATCGCGCTCTCGGGCGCCGGGGAGCTCCAGGCCCCGGCGGCGGGTGCGTACGGCCGCAGCCGCACGCTGTGGCTGCTGGACCGGGCCGCGGCGGCCGGGCTGCCGCGCGAGCTGTATCCCCCGGCCTCGCCGTAGCACGCGTCATCCGACGCTTCCACCAGCGATCCCCCGTGCGCCGGGCGCACGGGGGATCACTGTCTCTCAGGGGCGGGCCCGGGGGCTCAACGGCCGCGCAGCGCCCGGTAGGTGGCGACGAGCTGCTCGGTGGAGGTGTCGAGCCCATCGACCTTCGCGCCCTCGGTGAGGGCGGGCTCGACCCGCTTGGCGAGCACCTTGCCGAGCTCCACGCCCCACTGGTCGAAGGAGTCGATGTTCCACACGGCGCCCTGGACGAACACCTTGTGCTCGTAGAGGGCGACGAGCTGGCCGAGCACCGAGGGGGTCAGCTCGGAGGCCAGGATCGTGGTGGTGGGGCGGTTGCCGCGGAAGGTCTTGTGCGGCACCAGCTCCGCGGGCACTCCCTCCGCGGCGACCTCCTCCGGGGTCTTGCCGAAGGCCAGCGCCTGGCCCTGGGCGAAGAGGTTGGCCATCAGCAGGTCGTGCTGGGCGACCAGACCGGGCTCCAGGTCCTCCACCGGCCGGGCGAAGCCGATCAGATCGGCGGGGATCAGCTTGGTGCCCTGGTGGAGCAATTGGTAGTAGGCGTGCTGTCCGTTGGTACCGGGGGTGCCCCAGACCACCGGACCGGTCTGCCAGCCGACCGGCTCGCCCTCGCGGTCCACCGACTTGCCGTTGGACTCCATGTCCAGCTGCTGGAGGTAGGCGGTGAACTTGGACAGGTAGTGGCTGTAGGGCAGGACGGCATGCGACTGGGCGTCGTGGAAGTTGTCGTACCAGATGCCCAGCAGGCCCATCAGCAGCGGTGCGTTCTCCTCCGGCGGGGCCGAGGTGAAGTGCTCGTCGACCAGGTGGAATCCGGCGAGCATCTCGCGGAAGTGGTCCGGGCCGATGGCGATCATCAGGGAGAGGCCGATCGCCGAGGGGTAGGAGTAGCGCCCGCCGACCCAGTCCCAGAACTCGAACATGTTGGCCGTGTCGATACCGAACGCGGAGACCTTCTCCGCGTTGGTCGACAGCGCCACGAAGTGCTTGGCGACGGCCTCGGGACCGGCGCCCAGACCGTCCAGCAGCCACGCGCGGGCGGACGTGGCGTTGGTGATGGTCTCGATGGTGGTGAACGTCTTGGATGCGACGATGAACAGCGTCTCGGCCGGGTCCAGATCACGCACCGCCTCATGGAGGTCGGCGCCGTCCACGTTGGAGACGAAGCGGAACGTCAGCGAGCGGTCGGTGTAGGCGCGCAGCGCCTCGAACGCCATGGCCGGGCCCAGATCCGAGCCGCCGATACCGATGTTGACGACGTTCCTGATGCGCTTGCCGGTGTGGCCGGTCCAGTCACCGGAGCGGACCCGGTCGGTGAAGACGGCCATCTTGGCGAGCACCGCGTGCACATCCGGGACGACATCCTTGCCGTCCACCGAGATGACGGCGGAGCGGGGTGCCCGCAGCGCGGTGTGCAGCACCGCCCGGTTCTCGGTGGTGTTGATCTTCTGGCCGCGGAACATCGCGTCGCGCAGCTCGGCCACCTGGGTGGCGCGGGCCAGTTCGCGCAGCAGCCGCAGCGTCTCATCGGTGACCAGGTGCTTGGAGTAGTCCAGATGGAGATCGCCGACCTGGAGGGTGAGCCTGCGCCCCCGCTCGGGGTCGCCTGCGAACAGCTCGCGCAGCTGCGCGTCACCCAGCTCCTTGCGGTGTGCGACCAGCGCCTGCCACTCGGGCAGCTGGTCGAGCCTGCTGCGGCCTACTGCGTTCATCTCGGACATCAGCCCACTTCTCGTCGGTGCCTGGCCCCCGTTGGCCACCAACCTAATTGATGCCGGAGCGCAATCCCGGAACGAGGGCCACCAGACCGCAGGCGAACAGCGCGGCGGCCGCCAGCGCCGGGGCGTTCAGCCCCCAGGCCGCGGCGATCACCCCGCCGAGCAGGGCACCGAGCGGGGCCCCGGCGATGGTCAGGGTGCGGAACGCGGCGCTCACCCGGCCCAGCATCTCCGCCGGGCTGCGCTGCTGCATCATCGTCACCTCGGTGACGTTCCAGACCATTCCGGAGAAGCCGAACAGGCCCATGGCGGCGACGGCCACCGGCAGACTGCGGACCGTGCCCAGCGCGACCAGGGCGGCGAGCTGCGCCATCCCGCAGACCAGCAGGGAACGGACCCGGCCCAGCCGGTCGGTGAGCCACCCGGCCACCAGCCCGCCGGTGACACTGCCGATCCCGTAGACGGTCACCACCACGGCGTAGCCGGTGGTCCCCGCGCCCAGCCAGCCGGTGACGATCAGCACCAGGGTGGCGATGAGCCCGCCGATACCGATGTTGACCAGCATGGTGCAGCCGCACAGCGATGTCAGCGCCCGGTCCCGCCACAGCAGCCGGATGCCCTCGGCGATGTCCTGGCGCAGGGTGCGGCCCGCCGGGCGCGGGGCGCGCTCGGGGGCCGTCACGCCGAGCGAGGCGACCAGGAGGGCGGCCAGCAGATAGGTGGCCGCGTCCGCCCAGAACGGCACCGCGGCGCCGAGCCCCAGCAGCACCGGGAGCAGCGGGGCGCCCACGAACCGGCCCATCACCTCCTGCCCGGTCATCAGCCGGGCGTTGGCCCGGCCCAGCGCCTCCTGGCCCACCACCGACGGCAGCAGCGCGGTGGCGGCGTTGTCGAAGAGGGTCTGGAGGGTGGTCAGGGCGAAGCCGAGGGCGAGCAGCAGCCCGATCGTGGCGTGGCCCTGCCAGACGGCCACGGCGAACCCCGCCATCAGGGCCGCCCGGACAACGTCCACCGCCCACATCGCCCGTCGCTGGTCGACCCGGTCCGCGATGGCCCCGCCGATCAGCCCGAACAGCAGCCAGGGCAGGAAACCGCAGGCGCTCACCAGGGACACCAGCACCGGTGAGTCGGTCAGGGAGACCGCCAGCAGCGGCAGCGCGGCCCCGCGCAGCGCGTCCCCGAAGCGGGAGACCACGGCGGCCGTCCACAGCCGCCCGAACCCCCCGCGCCAGGCGGGCGCCGCCGGTTTCCCGGCGCCCCGCTCCCCCTCGCGCTCCCCGGCCTCCAGCGCGCTCATCGGCGCTCCTCCCCCATGGCCGGCGCCCAGGCCACACCCCCGTGAATCAGCACCCCACGACCGTAGCCCCGGCCACCGACAACGGCTCCGACCCGGACATCCGGACCTATGGACAACGGCCCGGCCGCGCACCCCCTCGGAGGGTGCCCGGCCGGGCCGTCGTACGCGCTGCTCGGTTCGGTGTGCCGCCTAGATCTCGCCCCGGAGCTTGGCCAGCGCCTCGGCGAGGATGGCCTCGCCGTCGGCGTCGCTGCGCCGCTCCCGTACGTACGCCAGATGCGTCTTGTACGGCTCGGTGCGCGGCGGGTCCGGCGGGTTGTCCCGGTCCTTGCCTGCGGGGAAGCCGCACCGCGGGCAGTCCCAGGTCTCCGGGACCTGCGCGTCGCTGGCGAAGCTCGGCTGAGTCTCGTGCCCGTTCGAGCACCAGAAGGAGATGCGCAGGCGCGGAGCCGATTCGCCTCGCTCGGCTTCTCCCATCGGCCCCGCTCCGACCCGACTTCCACGGATCGCGTTGCCACTTGCCACGGTCGTAACTCCCTGCGTGATGGTGCCGCGAAGCATCGATGGCCGATTCGCCGCCCGGCGCCCCAGTCTACGTAAGGCCCAACGCGCGTCCAGTGAGAGGAGTTACACCCGCCACCCAGGACGCCACCCTCATGATAAGCCGCCACCGGCCCGCTGACGGACGGAACGTCAGTTATCGGATGCCCGTCGACGGCTGGACGACCCATGGCCGAAGGCCCCTCCGGGCCCCGGTCGAGCTCGGGTCGAGCCTCAGTCCAGCTTCATCAGGAGACCGAGGACGACAATGCAGACGAACCACAGCAGCCCGACCACGATGGTGATCCGGTCGAGGTTGCGCTCGGCGACCGAGGAGCCGCCCACCGAGGACTGCATACCGCCACCGAACATGTCGGACAGGCCGCCGCCCTTCCCCTTGTGCATGAGCACCAGCATCATCATCAAAAGGCTGAAGATGATGAGGGCGATCGAGAACCCCATGATCACAGCTGGACCAACTCTCTCGGGCAGTTACGGACGTCGGGGGCCGGATGGCGCGATTGCACCACCACGACCCCCGACAGGGTACGACGACCCGTGCGCTACGGCATACTCACTGGTCGCGGAAACGAACGATCTTGACGAATTCCTCGGCGTCCAGCGCGGCACCGCCGACCAGGGCGCCGTCCACATCCGGCTGGGCCATGATCGCGGCGACGTTCCCGGACTTCACCGAGCCGCCGTACTGGATCCGGACCTTGTCGGCCAGCTCCTGGCTGTAGAGCTCGGCCAGCCGGGCGCGGATGGCCCCGCAGACCTCCTGGGCGTCCTCGGGGGTCGCCACCTCGCCGGTGCCGATCGCCCAGACCGGCTCGTAGGCGATCACGATGGTCTCGGCCTGCTCGGCCGGGATGTCGGCGAGCCCGCCGTCGATCTGCGCGAGGGTGTGCGCGACCTGGTTGCCCGCCTTGCGGATCTCCAGGCCCTCCCCGACACAGAGGATCGGGGTGAGACCGTGCCGGAAGGCCGCCTTGACCTTGCGGTTGCAGATCTCGTCGGACTCGTCGTGGTACTGGCGCCGCTCGGAGTGGCCCACCACGGCGAAAGCGCAGTTCAGCTTGGCGAGCATGGCACCGGAGATCTCACCGGTGTAGGCGCCGGAATCGTGCTCGGACACGTCCTGGGCACCGTACTTGATCTTCAGCCGGTCGCCGTCGACCAGCGTCTGCACCGAGCGGAGGTCGGTGAAGGGCGGCAGGACCGCGACCTCGACGGCCTCGTAGTCCTTGTCGGCGAGGGCGAAGGCGAGCTTCTGGACGTGGGCGATGGCCTCAAGGTGGTTGAGGTTCATCTTCCAGTTGCCCGCCATCAGCGGAATACGGTCACTCACGGTGTTCAGTCCTCCAGTGCGGCGAGGCCGGGGAGAGTCTTGCCCTCGAGGTATTCGAGGCTTGCGCCGCCGCCGGTCGAGATATGGCCGAAAGCGGATTCGTCGAATCCCAGGATGCGGACGGCCGCTGCCGAGTCGCCGCCGCCGACCACGGTGAAGGCGGGGCTGTCGAGCAGGGCCTGGGCGACGGCCCTGGTGCCGTCGGCGTAGTCGGGGTGCTCGAAGACACCCATCGGTCCGTTCCAGAAGACGGTGGCGGTGTCGGCCAGCTTGGCCGCGTAGAGCTTGCGGGTCTCCGGGCCGATGTCCAGGCCCTGCCGGTCGGCCGGGATGGCGTCGGCGGCCAGCACCTCGGGGTCGGCCGGGGCCTTCGTCTTCAGGTCGGGGAACCCGGCGGCGGCCAGGACGTCGACCGGGAGCACGAACTCCACACCGCGCTCCTCGGCGCGGCGCAGGTACTCGCGCACCACCGGGACCTGGTCCTCCTGGAGCAGCGAGCCGCCGACCTCGTGGCCCTGGGCCTTGAGGAAGGTGTACGCCATACCGCCGCCGATCAGGATGCGGTCGGCCTTCTCCAGCAGGTGGTCGATCACGCCCAGCTTGTCGGAGACCTTGGCACCGCCGAGGACCACCGCGTACGGCCGCTTGACGTCCTCGGTGAGCTTCTTCAGCACGGTCAGCTCGGCGGCGATCAGGTCGCCCGCGGCGTGCGGCAGCCGCGCCGGGAGGTCGTAGACGGAGGCGTGCTTGCGGTGCACCGCACCGAAGCCGTCGCCCACGTAGAGATCGGCCAGCTCGGCGAGCCGGTCGGCGAAGGCGCCGCGCTCGGTGTCGTCCTTGCTGGTCTCACCGGCGTTGAAGCGCAGGTTCTCCAGCAGCGCGACCTGGCCGTCGGCGAGCCCTCCGACGGTGGCGCGCGCGCTGTCGTCCACGGTGTCGGTCGCGAAGGCGACCGGCTTGCCGAGCAGTTCACCGAGCCGCCGGGCCACCGGGGCCAGCGAGTACTGCGGATCGGGCGCGCCCTTGGGGCGGCCGAGGTGCGAGGCGACGATGACCTTGGCGCCCCGGTCCAGGAGCTTGGTGATCGTCGGGACGGCGGCCCGGATCCGGCCGTCGTCGGTGATCGTCTCGCCGTCGAGCGGGACGTTCAGGTCGGCGCGGACGAACACCCGCTGTCCGGCGACCTGGAGATCGTCAATCGTCTTCACAGAATGGCTCCTTGATCATGTGGAAGGGGCCCGCTGCGACGGCGGCGTCGTAGCGGGCCCCTTTCCTCGCTCATCGCGACAGCGTCAGAGCTTGCCGCCGACGAAAACAGTCAGGTCGACCAGGCGGTTGGAGTAGCCCCACTCGTTGTCGTACCAGCCGACAACCTTGACCTGCTTGCCCTGGACCATGGTCAGCGAGGAGTCGAAGGTGCACGAGGCCGGCCAGTTGACGATGTCCGAGGAGACGATCGGGTCCTCGGTGTACTCCAGGACGCCCTTGAGCTGTCCCTCGGCGGCCTTCTGGAAGGCGGTGTTGATCTCGTCCTTGGTGACCTCGCGGTCGAGCTCCAGGACGAGGTCGGTGACCGAGCCGGTCGGGACCGGGACACGCATCGCGATGCCGTCCAGCTTGCCCTTGAGCTGCGGCAGGACCAGCGCGGTGGCCTTGGCGGCACCGGTGGAGGTCGGAATGATGTTCTCCGCGGCGGCGCGGGCGCGGCGCAGGTCCTTGTGCGGGAAGTCCAGGATGCGCTGGTCGTTGGTGTAGGCGTGGACCGTGGTCATCATGCCCTTGACGATGCCGAAGTTCTCGTCGAGGACCTTGGCCATCGGCGCCACACAGTTGGTGGTGCACGAGGCGTTGGAGATGACGTCGTCCTTGGCGGGATCGTACTTGTCCTGGTTGACGCCCATCACGATGGTGATGTCCTCGCCCTTGGCGGGCGCGGAGATCAGAACCTTCTTGGCGCCGGCGGTGAGGTGCTTGGCGGCGTCCTCGCGCTTGGTGAAGATGCCGGTGGACTCGACGACGATGTCGGCACCGAGCTCTCCCCACGGGAGGGCGGCCGGGTCACGCTCGGCCATGGTCTTGAACGTCTGGCTGCCCACCGTGATGGTGTCCTCGGTGTGGCTGACCTCGTGCTTCAGCCGCCCGAGGATGGTGTCGTACTTCAGCAAGTGGACCAGGGTGGCGTTGTCGGTCAGGTCGTTGACACCGACGATTTCGATGTCCGCGCCCTGCTCGAGAAGTGCGCGGAAGTAGTTGCGGCCGATGCGACCGAAGCCGTTGATGCCTACGCGGATCGTCACGAACCGATCTCCTCGTCAGGTTTGCCGGGCTTCCCGGCGAGCTTGTGTGGTTGTCCCCGACCGCCTCCGACCCTACCGCTATCACGAGACGTACGTGACATTGGCATCGGCGGCCCATGACCACCGAAAAGTGGTATGGGCCGCCGATTCAGTCACGATTCGTCACGGTCTGTCAACGGCGCAGGGCGCGGAGTGCGCCACCGATGAGCTTCGCCCGCTGGGCCGCGCCGGACACGTGCTCGAGGCCGAAGCCGAGCAGCACGGTGTCCCTGGTGGTGACCGCCGCGGAGGTGTGGAAGAGCTCCTGCGACCGGGTCCACTCCGCCGGGCTGGCCGGGCTGCCGTCCGGCGGTCCGGCCGCGGACCAGGGCCCGAGCGCCGTCTCGAACCCCTCGGTGTCCTGAGTGGCGCCTCCGATGACCAGCGCGGTGCCGTCGATGAAGGCGCTTCGTCCGCCGGTGCCCGGATCGGTGACGTAGGAGACCGCCAGTTCGACCTTCTTGCCCGCGTAGCCGCTCAGGTCGAGCGAGACCGGCCACCAGCCCTCGGAGGAGCCGGTGAAGCTGTTCCAGGCGCCGGTGGTGCCGGTGGCCCGGCACCCGTTGTCACCGGGGGTCAGATAGTGCTTGAGGAACGGGTGGAGGTTGAGCAGGAAGCCCGCCTCGCACTCGGTGGGCACCTTGGTGGAGCTGCCGCCGGCCGCGTCGGGCAGCGTGGTCCAGTCGTCCTGGCCCGCGGTGTGCGCCTCGACGATCACATGGTCGTAGCCGGGCTCGGTGTCATGGCTGAGCCGGAAGGTCAGCCCCGGCTTGTCGGCCGCACCCACCCCGGTCAGATCGACGGTGCGGGTGAGCCGCTTCCAGGAGTTGTCGTGGTGGCCCGCCGCCGCCATCCACTCCCCCTCGTACGGCTGGTACGGGGAGCGCGCACCGGGGTATTCACCCCCGCCCGCGCTGCGGAACCGCGGGAAGTCCTTCGGCGGCAGCACATCGGAGGTGACGGTGTACCCGCCCGCGGTGTCCAGCGGATTGCCGGGGGCGTCGGTCAGGGTGGCCGCGGTGCCCTTGAGCGCGCCGCCGCCCTGGTACGCACCGGGCGACTTGAGGGTGATGCGGCTGTCGGCGCCCAGGTAGTACTGACTGAAGTCGTCGGTGTCGGCCGGGCCCACCTCGGAGCTGCCGCCGGCGCGCTCACCGGTGGTGATCAGCTTGCCGCCCTCGTTGAGGAAGTCGCGTACGGCCAGCAGGGTCTGGCCGCCGGGGCGCTGGGCACCGGTGTACCAGAGCACCGTGCGGAAGTGGTCGAGCACACCGAGCGCCGACGGCGCGCCCTTGGCGGCGACGTCCCAGACGGCGGCCTTGCGGCCGTTGTCCGCGAGCGCCTTGGTGTACGCGGCGGTGTGACGCGCCGGGTCGCTGCCGCCCTCTTCGGCGATCACCAGGGTGTCGGCGCGGGGGCGGGGGGCGACGGTGTAGGTGAACGGCTCGCTCGCGGTCCGCTCGCCGCTCCTCGTCCGGCCGGTGAACCAGACCTCGACCTTCTCACCGGTGTCCGCGCCCTCCACGGTGGCGCGGTACTGGTCGAACATGATGTTGTCATCGCCACCGTAGGTCTCACCGCCCTTCCAGGGCTTGAGCGACGCGGTGTGGGTGCGGCCGCCGTC
This sequence comes from Streptomyces sp. NPDC045899, assembly GCF_056431485.1. Taxonomy (NCBI): domain Bacteria; kingdom Bacillati; phylum Actinomycetota; class Actinomycetes; order Kitasatosporales; family Streptomycetaceae; genus Streptomyces; species Streptomyces sp. NPDC045899. The sequence goes on along the minus strand of NZ_JBWKKP010000025.1, from coordinate 23,594 downwards.
CACGCGGTAGCGGAGCCGCTTGTCGCGGACGCTCTTGCGGACGGTGACCGAGACGTCCTGGTCGCCGCCGCGCGCATAGGAGGTGGTGAAGGCGTCCGGGGTGAAGTCGGGCGCGTCCAGGCCCACGGACGAGGAGGGCCGGTCGGGGTGGGCGGCGGTCTCGGCGACGGAGAGCGCGAACGGGACGTTCTTGGCGAACTCCTGCTGGATCAGCTTCTCGTCGTCCGGGAAGGTGAAGACGGAGGCGCAGTCGCCGGGCTTCCAGGGGTCGGCGGGGTCCACACCGGACGCCGTCTGACAGGTCGACATCTCCGGGGTGAACATCATCATCCCGTTGACGTTGGCCGCGTGTCCGTCGGCCTCACCGTTGGTGGTGTACAGCTCGGAGGAGACCTGGGGGTGGTAGCCGGGGATCGCCGAGTTCTCCGGGGTTCCGGCGAGCGCCTTGTAGAGGACGTCGTCGGGGGTCGGGGTGGCGACCTGCCAGCCGACGCCGTAGAGCAGCAGTTCGGCGGCGGAGTGGTAGTTGATGCCGTAGTCGAAGCCGATGCGCTTCTGGAAGGAGTCCAGCGCCTTGGTCTCGGGCTCGGAGGCGGGACTGGAACCGCGGAAGGTCTCGTCGGCGGGGTCGGGCGAGGAACCCTCGTTGTCGTAGCCCCACTTGTAGGAGAAGTTGCGGTTGAGGTCGACACCGTCGCCGGGGGTGATCTTCCCGTCCCCGTTGTTGTCGTGCAGGTTCTTGCGCCACTGACGGTTGGCCGGGCTCTGGTGGGTGAAGTCGTAGCCGTCCGGGTTGGCGGTGAGCACGAACCACAGTTCGGTACGGTCCACGATCCGGGTGACCCGGTCGTCCTTGCCGTAGTTGTCGAGGTAGTAGTGCATCAGCCGCCGGGTCATCTCCGGCGTGATCCACTCCCGGGCGTGCTGGTTCGACATGTACAGCACCGAGGGCTTGCTGCCGTCCCGGGACGTGGCCGCGCCCTTGGTGAGTTTGAGCGCGAGGATGTCCTTGCCCTGGGTGGTCTTGCCGATGCTGACGACCTTGGTGAGACCGCGATGGGCCTGCCCGGTCTCGACGATCTCCTGTTTCAGACCGCCCGCGCCGCTGTAGGGGCGGAACACCCCGTCGCCCGCGGCCTTGAGACGGTCGCGGGCCTGGGCGGACACCTTCTTCTCGGTGAGCCGCACACCCTTGCCGCGCAGTTGCGCGGCCTGTTTCCCGGTGAGGTAGAGCTCGACCGTCCCGCGGCCCTTCTCCGGGACCTGGCGCCCGAGTTCATGCCCGTCCGCGCCGGAGCGCAGCAGCAGCGGGATCTGGTCCTTGCTCACCTCGGCCGTCCAGACGGAGAGTCCGTCGGCCGGGGCGTCCGCGGTGGGCCGTGCCTGCGCGGCGGGTGCCGCGGCAAGTCCCCCCAGGAGCAATGAAGCCACCGCGACGAGCGATCTGATCGGTCTCGCCTTGCGTCTGTGCATGAGCCCCCCTGGCTGTCGTCCGACGCATATGGGTTGCGCAGGCGCTAAGACTGATGTCGGCCCATGGCCATGTCAACAGTGGGGATGAAGGTTCGACGACGGGGTGGTGAAGCGTTCCCCCGGGCCCGCTCAGGGTCCGGGGGCGGCCGTCATGACGGCCGGGTGACGGGGGCTGAGCCTCCGTCAGCCGACCATGCCCTCGGCCATCTCATCGGTCAGGCTCGACTCGGTGCCGGGGATGCCCAGGTCCTGGGCGCGCTTGTCGGCCATGGCCAGCAGCCTGCGGATACGGCCCGCGACCGCGTCCTTGGTCAGCGGCGGATCGGCGAGGGCGCCCAGCTCCTCCAGCGACGCCTGCTTGTGCTCCATACGCAGCCGGCCGGCGGCGGCGAGGTGCTCGGGCACCTCCTCGCCGAGGATCTCCAGGGCGCGCTGCACCCGGGCCCCGGCGGCGACGGCGGCCCGGGCGGAGCGGCGCAGATTGGCGTCGTCGAAGTTGGCCAGCCGGTTGGCGGTGGCCCGGACCTCGCGGCGCATCCGCCGCTCCTCCCAGGCGAGCACCGACTCATGGGCCCCCAGCCGCGTCAACAGCGCGCCGATGGCGTCACCGTCCCGGACGACGACCCGGTCCACTCCGCGGACCTCGCGGGCCTTCGCGGCGATCTGGAGCCGGCGGGCGGCGCCGACCAGGGCCAGCGCGGCCTCCGGACCGGGGCAGGTCACCTCCAGGGAGGAGGAGCGGCCCGGTTCGGTGAGCGAGCCGTGGGCGAGGAAGGCCCCGCGCCAGGCGGCCTCGGCGTCACAGGTGGCACCGGAGACGACCTGCGGCGGCAGCCCGCGGATCGGCCGGCCGCGGCCGTCGACCAGTCCGGTCTGCCGGGCCAGCTGGTCACCGCCCGCCACCACCCGCACCACGTACCGGCTGCCGCGGCGCAAGCCCCCCGGGGCCATCACCACCAGATCGGAGGAGTGGCCGAAGATCTCCAGGATGTCCTTGCGGACCCGGCGGGCGGCGATGCCCGTGTCCAGCTCCGCCTCGATCACGATGCGCCCGCTGACCAGGTGCAGACCGCCCGCGAACCGCAGGATCGCGGAGACCTCCGCTTTCCGGCAGCAGGTCCGGGTGACGGGGAGCCGGGAGATTTCATCCTTCACCGCTGCCGTCATCGCCATGGGCCGATCCTTCCATGCATCCGAAAAATACGGTCGTACGCGGCCGCCAGAAGCTCCGGGTCATGCTTCGGGGCACCGTCGGTCGCGGCCACCGGCGCAAGCTCGACCGTGCCGCCCAGCCGCTTCGCGGCGTCGCACAGACTGCTCTGGTCGGGAACGGCGGCCTCGTCGGCCAGCACCACGTCGAAGGCGAGTTTAGGGGCGTGTCGGGCCAAAACCTCCAAATGACGCTGCGGGGAGAAGCCATCGGTTTCGCCCGGCTGGGGGGCGAGGTTCAGCGAGAGCACCCGGCGCGCCTTGGTGTCGGTGAGCGCCTGGAGCAGGTCCGGTACCAGCAGATGGGGGATGACCGAGGAGAACCAGGATCCGGGCCCCAGGACCACCCAGTCGGCGTCCATGACCGCCTCGACGGCCTCGGGCACGGCGGGCGGGTCGTGCGGCACCAGGTGCACCGACTGGACCTCGCCCGGGGTGAGCGCCACGGTCGCCTGCCCCGCGACCGTGGAGACCTCCTCCGGGCGCGCCGGATCATGGCCGCGCACATACGCCTGGAGCTCCAGCGGCACGGCCGACATCGGCAGCACCCGGCCGTGCGCGCCCAGCAGCTTGCCCACCAGGTCCAGCGCCTTCACATGGTCGCCGAGCTGCTCCCAGAGGGCGACGATCAGCAGATTGCCGACCGCGTGGTCATGCAGCTCGCCCTCGCTGATGAAGCGGTGCTGGATCACCCGGGCCCAGGTCTGGCCCCAGTCGTCGTCGCCGCAGAGCGCGGCCAGCGCCTTGCGCAGATCGCCGGGCGGCAGCACGCCGAGCTCATCGCGGAGCCGTCCGCTGGAGCCCCCGTCGTCGGCGACGGTGACGACCGCGGTGAGGTCCCCGGTGATCCGGCGCAGCGCGGCGAGCGACGCGGACAGGCCCATCCCGCCGCCGAGCGCCACGACCTTGGGCTGGGCGCCCCGGGTCGTACGGGCGCCGACCAGCCGTCGCAGCCGCTTGGTTCGGATCGTCACTCGCGCCCCATGTCACGGTGGACGATCACGGTCTCGACGCCCTCGGCGGCCAGCCGGGGGGCGAGCCGCTCGGACATCGCCACACTGCGGTGCTTGCCGCCGGTGCAGCCGATGGCGATGGTCACATAGCGCTTGCCCTCGCGGCGGTAGCCCGCGGCGATGAGCTGGAGCAGCTCGGCGTAGCGGTCGAGGAACTCCTTGGCGCCCGGCTGGTTGAACACATAGCCGGAGACCTCCTCGTTGAGTCCGGTGAAGGGGCGCAGCTCGGGGACCCAGTGCGGATTGGGCAGGAAGCGGCAGTCCACCACCAGGTCGGCGTCGACCGGCAGCCCGTACTTGTAGCCGAAGGACATCACGGTGGCCCGCAGCTCGGGCTCCTCCTCGCCCGCGAACTGGGCGTCCATCTTGGCGCGCAGCTCGTGCACGTTGAGACTGGAGGTGTCGATCACCAGATCGGCGTCCCCGCGCAGCTCACGCAGCAGATCGCGCTCGGCGGCGATACCGTCCACGATCCGGCCGTCCCCCTGGAGGGGGTGCGGACGGCGCACCGATTCGAACCGGCGCACCAGCGCCTCGTCGGACGCCTCCAGGAACAGCACACGCCGCTTGACGTTCTTGGCGGCCAGGTCCGCGAGGGACTCCCGGAGGTTGTCGAAGAAGCGGCGGCCGCGGACGTCCACCACCACGGCGATCCGGGCCACATTGCCCTGGGAGCGGGCGCCGAGGTCCACCATGGTCGGGATGAGGGCGGGCGGCAGGTTGTCCACGACGAACCAGCCGAGGTCCTCCAGACACTTGGCGGCGGTGCTGCGGCCCGCACCGGACATTCCAGAGATGATCACCAGCTCGGGGATGGCCGTCGCCTCGGCGCCGCCCTCTCCCGTCGTGCCCGTCTTCACCTGCGCTCCGTCTCCGTGGTTCTCGTGCTCTGTCATGCTCTCGCGCTCTGTCATGATCCCGTCCCCCGATTCGCTGACGGCGCCGCGTTCGCGGCCTCGTCCTCAATGATCTCTCCTGTGGCGGTGTTCACCGCCGGGGCGGCCGGGGCCGCCCGGGTGAGGGCGGCGGCGACCGTCTCCGCCGTCTTGCGGCCCACGCCGGGCACCTCGCAGATCTGATCGATGGTGGCGGCGCGCAGCCGTTTGAGGGACCCGAAGTGCTTCAGCAGGGCCTGCTTGCGGCTCTCGCCGAGCCCCGGTACGGCGTCCAGCGGACCGGCCCGCAGGGACTTGGCCCGTTTGCTGCGCTGGTAGGTGATGGCGAAGCGGTGGGCCTCGTCACGGATCCGCTGGAGCAGATAGAGCCCCTCGCTGCTGCGGGGCAGGACCACCGGGTCGTCCTCGCCCGGCACCCAGACCTCCTCCAGCCGCTTGGCGAGACCGCAGACGGCCACATCGTCGATGCCCAGCTCCGACAGGGCCCGCTGGGCGGCGGCGACCTGGGGCTGACCGCCGTCGACCACGACGAGCTGCGGGGGGTAGGCGAACCGCTTGGGGCGGCCGCTGTCGTCGAGGGGGCCGGAGGACTCCCCGGCGTCCTCCGGGGCGAGGGCGGGGGCCTCGGGAGCCGGGCCGCCGGCCAGGGGCTCCCCGGCGGCGAGGCCGTCGGCGGGGGGCTCCCCCGCGGCGGGCTCCTCGCGGGGCTCCCCCTCCCACTCCCCCGTGCGCTGCTTCTCCTGGAGGTAGCGGCGGAAGCGGCGGCCGACCACCTCGTGCATCGAGCGCACGTCGTCCTGTCCGGCGAAGCTCTTGATCTGGAAGCGGCGGTACTCACTCTTCCGGGCGAGTCCGTCCTCGAAGACCACCATGGACGCGACCACGTCATCGCCCTGGAGGTGGGAGATGTCGAAGCATTCGATGCGCAGCGGCGCGGAGTCCAGGTCCAGGGCGCCCGCGATCTCCTCCAGCGCCCGCGAACGGGTGGTCAGATCGGAGGCCCGCTTGGTCTTGTGCAGCGCCAGCGCCTGCTGGGCGTTCCGCTGCACGGTGGTCATCAGGTCCTTCTTGTCGCCGCGCTGCGGGATGCGCAGATCGACCCGGGAGCCCCTGCGCTCGCTGAGCCACTGGGCGACCGGCTCGGCGGGGTCCGGCACCGCGGGCACCAGCACCTCCTTGGGCACCGCGTCACCCCGCTCCTCGCCGTAGAGCTGCTGCAGGGCGTGCTCGACGAGGTCCGCGGTGTCCACGGCCTCGACCTTGTCGGTGACCCAGCCGCGCTGACCGCGCACCCGGCCGCCGCGCACATGGAAGATCTGGACGGCCGCCTCCAGCTCGTCCTCGGCCACCGCTATCAGATCGGCGTCGGTGGCGTCGGCGAGCACCACCGCGTTCTTCTCCATGGCCCGCTTGAGCGCCCCTATGTCGTCCCGCAGCCGGGCGGCCTTCTCGTACTCCATGTCCTCGGCCGCCTCGTGCATCCGCTGCTCCAGGCGGCGCAGATAGGCGCCGGTGCGCCCGGCCATGAAGTCGCAGAACTCCTCGGCCAGTTCACGGTGCTCATCGGCGGTGACCCGGCCGACGCAGGGGGCCGAGCACTTGCCGATGTAACCCAGCAGACAGGGGCGGCCGATCTGGGCCGACCGCTTGAACACCCCTGCGGAGCAGGTCCGGACGGGGAACACCCGCAGCATCAGATCGACGGTCTCGCGGATGGCCCAGGCGTGGGCGTACGGACCGAAATAGCGCACGCCCTTCTTCTTGGGCCCGCGCATGACCTGGACCCGGGGGAACTCCTCGTTGAGCGTGACCGCGAGGGACGGATAGCTCTTGTCGTCACGGTATTTGACGTTGAAGCGGGGATCGAACTCCTTGATCCACGAATACTCGAGCTGGAGCGCCTCGACCTCGGTGGAGACCACCGTCCACTCCACCGCCGCGGCCGTGGTCACCATGGAGCGGGTGCGCGGATGGAGGTTGGCGAGGTCCTGGAAGTACGAGGAGAGCCGCTGGCGCAGGCTCTTCGCCTTTCCGACGTAGATCACCCGGCCGTGCTCATCGCGGAACTTGTAGACCCCCGGCGAGTCGGGGATCTGTCCCGGCTTGGGGCGGTAGCTGCTCGGGTCGGCCATGGTCACCACCCTACTTGCGGGGAGTGACAGTTCCGGCGCTCTCGGGCGGTGGGTCCGGGGGCACCGGCCACGGCCTCGGGGGCGTACCCCGAGCGCGGGGCGTACGGCCGGTGGAACTCAGGCGTCCGGGCCCGCGACCAGCTTTCCGCCCTTGGCCCTGACCGGGACGGAGGGCAGCGGCTGGGTGGCCGGACCCTGGAGGACCTTGCCGGTCCTGGCGTCGAACTCACTGCCGTGGCAGGAACAGCTGATCTTGTTGCCCTCGACCGCGTCCACGACGCATCCGGCGTGCGTGCACACCGCGCTGAACGCCGTGTACGCACCGTCCGCGTCCCGCGCGACCACCAGCCGGTCCTCGCGGTAGAGCTTGCTGCCGCCGGCCGGGACGGCGTCGGCCGCGCCGAGGTCGACGGGGGCGGTGGGGGTGACGGGGGCCTTCGTACCGCCGCCGCCCGCGGAGCAGGCGGTGACCCCGAGGCCCGCGGCACCGGCCAGCGCGGCTCCGCACAGCACGGTTCGTCGGGATGCGGGCTGGCTGCTCATGGCGGGCTCCTGGTGAGGGTCGTGGCACCACGACGATACCGGTACAGATCCCTCGGCCACGCAGCGCGGTCGTCCGTGGCGGCAGGCAGGACGCAAACGCTTGCGCAAACGTTTACGCCGTACCCTGCCGTGGTGTACGTTCCCCCGGCAGGGCGGCTGGGACCGGGAGCGGAGAGAGGGACGGCGGATGACGACCATGGCGGATGTGGCCCGGCGTGCGGGCGTGTCCGTGGCGACCGTCTCGCATGTGCTGAACGCGACCCGGCCGGTGCGCCCGGACACCCGTCAGGCGGTGCTGGACGCCATCGACGCTCTCGGCTACACCCCGAACACCCTCGCGCGCTCCCTGGTCACCGCGCGCACCCGGTCGATCGGACTGGCCGTCTCGGCGATCAGCAATCCGTACTTCACCGAGATCCTCCAGGGCGTCGAGGCCCGTGCCCTCGCGCACGGCTACAGCCTGCTGATCGCCGATCCGCATGACGACCCCGCGCATGAGCGCACGGTGGTCCAACTGCTCCACGAGCGGAGGGTGGACGGTGTGATCGTGGCACCGTCCGCCGAACCGTCGGCGCTGGTGGACTATCTGCGCAGACACGAGGTGCCCGCGGTCTTCCTCGACCGGCTGGTGGGCGACGGCCATGACCAGGTGTGCGCCGAGAACGCCGCCCCTGTCGAGCAGTTGGTGCACCATCTCGCCGACCTCGGCCACACCCGGATCGGGCTGGTCGCCGGGGAGCCGGGGCTGAGCACCAGCGCCGAGCGGATCGCCGGGTACCGGGCCGGGCTGGACGCGCGCGGGCTGCCGTTCGCCACCGAACTGCTGGCCGGTGGCCACTCCGAGGCCGGGGGTGCCGAGGAGGCCACCCACCGGCTGCTCGCCCTCCCCCGGCCGCCCACCGCGGTCATCACCGCGAACAACACCATGACCATCGGCGCGCTGCGCGCCCTGCGGTCGGCGGGGCTGGCGGTCCCGGACGACCTCGCGCTCGTCTGCTTCGACGACTTCACCTGGGCCGATGTGTTCTCCCCCGGGCTGACCGCCATCGCCCAGCCCAGCCGGGAGATCGGCAGTACCGCGCTGGAGCTGCTGCTCGACCGGCTGGCGGACCCCGACCGGGCGCCCCGGACCGTCCGGCTGCCCTGTTCCTTCGTCCATCGCACCTCCTGCGGCTGTGCCGCCTGAGAACCCCGGTCCGCACCAGGAAAGGATCCGACCCGTGATCGTCGTCGCCGGAGAAGCCCTGATCGACCTCGTGCCCGGTGGTGCGCCCGGTGGCGCGGCGGGGGGTACGACACCGCCCGGCGGTGAGCTGCCCGCGCTGCTGCCCCGGCGCGGTGGCGGCCCGTACAACACCGCGATGGCGCTGGCGCGGCTGGGCTCGCCCACCGCGTTCTGCTCACGGGTGTCCACCGACGGCTTCGGCGAGGCGCTGCTGGCCGGGCTGCGGGCGGACGGGGTGGACACCGCGCTGGTGCAGCGCGGCCCGGAGCCCACCACCCTCGCGGTCGCCTCGATCGGCCCGGATGGTTCGGCGGGCTACGGCTTCTATGTGGAGGGCACCGCGGACCGGCTGTTCGAGCTGCCCGGGGCGCTGCCCGACGGGGTCACCGCCTTGTCGCTGGGCACCTGTTCACTGGTGCTGGAGCCGGGCGCGGGCGCGTATGAGGCGCTGCTGCGGCGTGAGGCGGGGCGCGGGGTGTTCACCGCGCTGGACCCCAACATCCGCACCGGACTGATCGCGGACCCGGACGCCTACCGGGCCCGCTTCCGTGACTGGCTGCCGTATGTCGGGCTGCTGAAGCTGTCGGTCGAGGACGCGGTCTGGCTGGCGGGCTCCGACGATCTGGACCAGGCCATAGCCGCATGGCTGGCGGCGGGTCCGGCCGCGGTGGTGCTCACCCGGGGCGGGGACGGGATGAGTGTGCGGCTCCGGGACGGCGGTGGCTGTGCGGTGCCGGGTGAGCGGGTGGAGATCGTGGACACCATCGGCGCGGGCGACACCGTGAACGCCGCACTGCTGCACCGGCTCGCCGCGCATGACGCGCTGTCGGCGTCCGCGCTGGCCGCGCTGGACGAGACGGTCTGGCGGGATGTGCTGGGCTTCGCGGCCCGGGCCGCCGCGCTCACCTGCTCGCGCGCGGGGGCAGAACCGCCGTACGCCGCCGAGCTGGGCTGACGCCCGGGAGCCGTCCCGCCGAGGCTCCGGTGGACTCAACGCCCGTGGCCCGGACCGCCGTTCCCTACGGCGGCCCGGGCCACGGGTCTGTACGGGTGCCTGCCCGCCTACTTGCCCGCCGCCTTCTTGGCGGGGGCCTTCTTGGCCGGGGTCTTCTTGGCGGCGGTCTTGGCCGTGGCGGTCTTCTTGGCCGCGGTCTTCTTGGCCGCCGCCTTGGCGGGCGCCTTCTTCGCCACGGTCTTCCTCGCGGCACCGCTGTTCTGACCGCCGTTGCGCGCCGCGGGCACCGCCGCGTCACTCACCCGGTCGCCCAGCATGTCCCGCAGGAACTTCCCGGTGTGGCTGGCCGGGACGGAGGCCACGTTCTCCGGGGTGCCCTCGGCGATCACCAGACCACCGCCGCTGCCGCCCTCGGGACCCATGTCCACGACCCAGTCGGCCGTCTTGATCACATCGAGGTTGTGCTCGATGACGATCACCGTGTTGCCCTTGTCGACCAGTCCGGAGAGCACGCTGATCAGCTTGCTGATGTCCTCGAAGTGCAGACCGGTGGTCGGCTCGTCCAGGACGTAGACCGTGCGCCCGGTGGACCGCTTCTGGAGCTCGCTGGCCAGCTTGACCCGCTGGGCCTCACCGCCGGAGAGGGTGGGCGCGGGCTGCCCGAGCCGGACGTAACCCAGCCCCACCTCGTTGAGCGTGCGCAGATGGCGGCTGATGGTGGGCACCGCCTCGAAGAAGTCGAGTGCCTCCTCGATCGGCATGTCCAGCACCTCGGCGATGGACTTGCCCTTGTAGTGCACCTCCAGGGTCTCCCGGTTGTAGCGCGCGCCGTGGCAGACCTCGCACGGCACATACACATCCGGCAGGAAGTTCATCTCGATCTTGATGGTGCCGTCACCGGAGCAGTTCTCGCAGCGGCCGCCCTTGACGTTGAAGGAGAAGCGGCCCGGCAGATAGCCGCGCACCTTCGCCTCCATCGTCTCGGCGAACAGCTTGCGCACATGGTCGAAGACACCGGTGTAGGTGGCCGGGTTGGACCGCGGGGTGCGGCCGATCGGCGACTGGTCGACGTGCACCACCTTGTCCACCAGGTCATCACCGGCGACCCGGGTGTGACGCCCGGGGACCGCCCGCGCACCGTTCAGCTCACGCGCCAGATGGGTGTAGAGGATGTCGTTGACCAGGGTGGACTTACCCGAGCCCGAGACACCGGTGACCGCGGTGAGCACCCCGAGCGGGAAGGACACATCAATGTCCTGGAGGTTGTTCTCCCGGGCACCGTGGACGGTCAGCCGCCGCTTGGGGTCCATCGGCCGCCGCGTCGTGGGCAGCGGGATGGCCTTCTTGCCGGACAGATAGTGCCCGGTCATCGACTCCTCGTTGACCAGCAGCTCGCTCAGCGGTCCGCTGTGGACCACCTTGCCGCCGTGCTCACCGGCACCGGGGCCGATGTCCACCACCCAGTCCGAGGTCTTGATGGTGTCCTCGTCGTGCTCCACCACGATCAGCGTGTTGCCCAGGTCTCGCAGCCGCACCAGCGTCTCGATCAGCCGGTGGTTGTCGCGCTGGTGGAGACCGATCGACGGCTCGTCCAGCACATAGAGCACACCGACCAGACCGGAGCCGATCTGGGTGGCCAGCCGGATGCGCTGGGCCTCACCGCCGGAGAGGGTGCCCGCCGCGCGGTTGAGCGAGAGGTAGTCCAGACCGACGTCGACCAGGAACCGCAGCCGCTCGTTGACCTCCTTGAGGACCCGCTCGGCGATGGTCTTCTCACGGGCGGTCAGCTTCATGTCCCGCAGGAACTCGGCGCAGTCGCTGATCGACATCGCGGAGACCTCCGCGATGGACCGCCCCTGCACGGTGACCGCGAGGACGATCGGCTTCAGCCGGGTGCCCTCACAGGTCGGACAGGGCACCTCGCGCATATAGCCCTCGAAGCGCTCCCGGCTGGAGTCGCTCTCCGCCTCCGAGTGGCGCCGCTTGACGAAGGGCACCGCCCCCTCGAAGGCGGTGGTGTAGGCGCGCTGACGGCCGTAGCGATTGCGGTAGCGCACCTCGATCTGCGTCTTGTGCCCGTTGAGCAGCGCCTTCCTGGCCCGCTGCGGCAGCCCGGCCCAGGGGATGTCGGTGCGGAAACCCAGCGCGTCGGCGAGCGCGCCGACCAGCCGTCCGAAGTAGTCCTTGGTGTGACCGTGGGACCAGGGGTGGATGGCGCCCTCGTCGAGCGACTTCTCCTCGTCCGGGACGATCAGCTCGGGGTCGACCTCCATCCGGGTGCCGATACCGGTGCACTCCGGGCAGGCGCCGAACGGTGAGTTGAAGGAGAAGGAGCGCGGCTCCAGCTCTTCGAAGGACAGGTCGTCATACGGGCAGTAGAGGTGCTCCGAGAACATCCGCTCGCGCTGCGGATCGTCCTCGTCGAGATCCACGAAGTCGAGGATGACCATGCCGCCGGAGAGCCCGAGCGCGGTCTCCACCGAGTCGGTGAGCCGCCGCTTGGCGCTGTCCTTGACGGTGAGGCGGTCGATGACCACCTCGACGGTGTGCTTCTCCTGCTTCTTCAGCTTGGGCGGGTCGGTGAGCTGGACGGTGGTGCCGTCCACCCGGGCCCGGCTGTACCCCTTGGACTGGAGGTCGGAGAAGAGGTCGGCGAACTCGCCCTTGCGCTCGCGCACCAGCGGGGAGAGCACCTGGAAGCGGCTGCCCTCGGGCAGCTCCAGCACGCGGTCCACGATCGCCTGCGGCGACTGCCGGGCGATCGGGCGGGAGCACTCGGGGCAGTGCGGCTTGCCGATCCGGGCGAACAGCAGCCGGAGGTAGTCATAGACCTCGGTGATGGTGCCGACCGTGGAGCGCGGATTGCGCGAGGTGGACTTCTGGTCGATGGAGACCGCCGGGGAAAGACCCTCGATGCAGTCCACATCGGGCTTGTCCATCTGGCCCAGGAACTGGCGGGCGTAGGAGGAGAGCGACTCGACGTAACGGCGCTGCCCCTCGGCGAAGATCGTGTCGAACGCGAGGGACGACTTGCCCGACCCGGAGAGTCCGGTGAAGACGATGAGGGAATCACGCGGGAGGTCGAGCGAGACGTTCTTGAGGTTGTGCTCGCGAGCGCCACGGACGATGAGACGGTCGGCCACGCCGGTCGGCACCTTTCTTGAGAGAGACGGGTGCGCCGGGCCCGCTCCCAGGGCTCCCCGCGTCGGGCGGGTACGGAGCGGAGCGAAGCCCCCAGACCAAGAGTATGGGGGCACCACGGCGGTGTCTTAAGGATGCAGCACACCGAGCCTATAGCACGCACATTCGATTTGCCGGTGTAGTGAGCCGGGTTCACCCGATCGTGTGGCGGACACTACGGTCGGGCCATGAGCGACTACGCACGCGACGCCGCCGACGTCACCGAGGCGACGGACCGGTTGCTGACGGCCGTCGCCCGGCTGGACGACGCCGCCCTCGCCGGGCCCTCCGCCCTTCCGGGCTGGACCCGCGGCCATGTGCTGGCGCACCTGGCCCGTAACGCCGACGCCCTGGTGAACCTGGTCACCGGAGCACTGACCGGCGAGGACATCCCGATGTACCGCGGCGAGGAGGCCCGGGACGCCGAGATCGCACGGGACGCCGCCCGTCCGCTCCCGGTCCATCTGGCGGACCTGCGCACCACGGCCGCCCGCTTCGACACCGCGGTGGCGGCGCTCCCGGAGGAGCTCCGGTCCCGCGAGGTCACCCTGCGCGGCGGTGTGCGCGAACCGGCCGCCCGGCTGCCGCTGCGCCGCCTCGCCGAGGTCGAGCTGCACCATGTCGACCTCGCCGTCGGCCGCACCGTGGCGGACCTGCCGGCCGGGTTCGTCGAGCGCCAGCTCGACGTCCTCATCTCTTCAAGGTTCGCGGGGCACCCCGGTATTCCCCCGCTGCTCCTGACCGTCCCGGGCGCGGGCGCCGGGCGGCGGACCGGCCGGGACCCGGCGCCGGGCGAGATCCCGGTGACCGTCAGCGGCTCCCCGGCCGCCCTGCTGGGCTGGCTCACCGGCCGTACGGACGGGGCTGATCTTTCCTGTGCGGACGGCCCCCCGCCGGTGCTCCCGCCACTAGGCTGAGGCCATGACCTACAGCGGAGCGGTGACGGTCGGCGGACCGGCGGACGTGCACGAACTGACCGATCTCATGATCTCGAAGGTCGCGGTCGGCCCCATGAACAACAACGCCTATCTGCTGCGCTGCCGGTCCACCGACGAGCAGATGCTGATCGACGCCGCCGCCGACCCGGGCACCCTGCTCTCGCTCATCGGCGACAGCGGGATCGCCTCCGTGGTCACCACCCACCGCCACCAGGACCACTGGGGCGCGCTGCGCGAGGTGCAGGAGGCCACCGGCGCCCGTACGTACGCGGGCCGCCACGACGCGGAGGGCATCCCGGTCGCCACCGACGTCCTGGTGGAGGACGGTGACACGCTGCGCGTCGGCCGGGTCGAGCTGACCGCCCGCCATCTGGTCGGCCACACCCCGGGCAGCATCGCGCTGGTCTACGACGACCCGCACGGCCACCCCCATGTGTTCACCGGCGACTGCCTCTTCCCGGGCGGGGTCGGCAACACCTGGAAGGATCCGAAGGCGTTCGAGAGCCTCCTCCACGATGTCGAGACCAAGCTCTTCGACCGGCTGCCGGACGAGACCTGGGTCTACCCCGGCCACGGCGACGACACCACGCTCGGCGCCGAGCGCCCGCAGCTGGGCGAGTGGCGCGAGCGCAGCTGGTAGCACCCCGCCGCGCGCCGTCGTCGCCCCCGGCCCCTCCGTGCGCCGTCGTCCGCCCCGTAACCGGCCGCGGACGACGGCGGTTGGCCCGGTGTGCGCACTGACCGCTCCCCGTCCATGGCCCGACTCGCGGCCGCGTCCCTGGCCGGTACCGCGATCGAGTTCTATGACTTCTTCGCCTACGGCACCGCCGCGGCCCTCGTCCTCGGTCCGCTGTTCTTCCCCACCTTCTCGCCGCTCGCCGGGACCCTGGCCGCCTTCTCGACCTTCGCCGTCGGCTTCGTCGCGCGGCCGCTCGGCTCCCTGCTCTTCGGACCGCTCGGGGACCGCCACGGGCGGCGGCCGGTGCTGGTCGCCTCACTGCTGCTGACCGGTGTGGCCACGGTCGCGGTGGGCTTCGTGCCCACCTATGACTCGATCGGGATCGCCGCCCCCGCCCTGCTGCTGTTCCTGCGCTTCCTCCAGGGCCTCGGGGTCGGCGGTGAATGGGGCGGTGCGGTGCTGCTGACCGCCGAGCACGCACCCGCCCGGCGGCGCGGGCTGTGGGCGGGCTTTCCGCAGATCGGCCCGTCCATCGGGTTCCTGCTGGCCAACGGCATCATGCTGGCGCTGTCGGCGGGGCTGAGCGACGCGGAGTTCCGCTCCTGGGGGTGGCGGGTGCCGTTCTGGGCGGCGGGGGTGCTGGCGGGCGCCGGGCTGCTGCTGCGGACCCGGCTGGTCGAGACCCCGCGCTTCCGGGAACTGGCCGAGCAGGGTGAGCGGGCCACCGCGCCGCTGGCCGAGGTGGTGCGCGGCCACTGGCGGCTGGTGCTGCTCACCGCGGGCGGCCTCGCGGTCGGGTACGCGGTGTTCTACGCCGTCACCACCTGGTCCCTGGCGTACGGCACGGAGCGGCTCGGAGTGGACCGCACGGTGATGCTGGGCTGTGTCATGGCGGCGGTGGCGGTGATGGGCGCCCTGACCCCGCTGGCGGCCCATCTGGCGGACCGTCTCGGACGGCGGCCGATGTGTCTGGCGGGCTGTGCGGCCACGGTGGTCTGGATGTTCCCGATGATCGCGCTGCTGCGCACCGGGGAGCCGCCGCTGATGTTCCTGGGCTTCGCGGTGGCGCTGCTCGGCTTCATCACCGTGTTCGCCGTGATCGCGGCGTATCTGCCGGAGCTGTACGAGGCGCGGGTGCGCTGCACCGGTGCCTCGGTGGGCTACAACCTGGGCGGTGTGCTGGGCGGCGCGCTCACCCCGGTGGTGGCCACGGCGGTGTCGCATGACGACGGCCCGCCGTGGGGCGTGGCCGGCTATCTGACCGCGGTGGCCCTGCTCAGCCTGGGCTGCTTCCTGCTGCTGCCCGAGACACGGCCGACGGCCGACCACCCCGTGGCGGAGCGGTCGGCCGCGCGGCCCCTGGAGACAGGAGAGGCGCCCGCCTGATGGAGGGGGCGCCTGTCCCGGGCGCGCGCACCGGGTGCGTCGGAGTGGGCGCCGGGCGGGGCGCCCGCACCGGGTGCGTCGGAGTTGCGCGCCTGGTGAGGGGAGCTGGACGGGGGGCGCGCGGGACGGGGCGCGCCCCCGCGTGGGTCAGACGTCCACGCTGTCCTTCTCCCGCTTCTGGTCGTCGGCCGCGGGGGTGGCTCCGGCTTCCGCCGCGGCCTGCTTCTTCGAGGCGTAGAGGCTGGTGACCGTGGTGACCGCGAGCACCGCGCAGATGACGCCGAGCGAGACCGGGATGCTGATCTCGGGGACATGCACCCCCGACTCGTGCATCGCGTGCAGCACCAGCTTCACGCCGATGAAGCCGAGGATGACCGACAGGCCGTACGAGAGGTGGACCAGCTTCTTGAGCAGTCCGCCGATGAGGAAGTACAGCTGGCGCAGACCCATCAGGGCGAAGGCGTTGGCGGTGAAGACGATGTACGGGTCCTGGGTGAGACCGAAGATCGCGGGGATCGAGTCCAGCGCGAACAGGACGTCCGTCGTACCGATCGCCAGCATCACGATCAGCATCGGGGTCATCAGCCGCTTGCCGTTCTCCCGGATGAACAGCTTGGTGCCGTGGTACTTGTCGGTGGACGGGACGCGCCGCTCCACCGCCTTGAGCAGGCGGTTCTCCTCGAACTCCTCGTCCTCGTCACCGGACCGCGCCTCCTGGATGAGCTTCCAGGCTGTCCAGATGAGGAACGCGCCGAAGAGGTAGAAGACCCAGGAGAAGCTGGCGATGATCGCCGCGCCACCGGCGATGAAGACCGCCCGCAGCACCAGCGCGATCAGCACGCCGACCATCAGCACACGCTGCTGGTAGATCGTGGGCACCGCGAACTTCGCCATGATCAGGACGAAGACGAAGAGGTTGTCGACGCTCAGCGACTTCTCGGTGATGAAGCCCGCGAAGAACTCCCCGGACGGCTGGCCGCCCGCGAAGAGGAACAGGCCGACGCCGAAGAGCGCGGCGAGGACGATCCAGACGGTGGTCCAGATCCCGGCCTCCTTGAGGGAGACCTCGTGCGGCTTGCGGCCGCCGATGAAGAAGTCGACGGCGATGAGGGCACTGAGACCGGCGATGGTCAGGGCCCACACGGTCAGGGAGACATCCACAGAGTTCCTCCGGCATGTGTGCGGCAATTTCAGCGTGTCGCTGCCGGAGGTCTCCTCCGCCCGTGCTGACGCACCGGGCCGGTGCCCCGGGATCCTGGCTCCGGTCTCATGGGAGACCGGTCACGATCCGTGGTGACGGGAACACCGCTCGGGAGTACTCCCCTCCGCTGGAACGAGAGTACAGGAATACCCATGGAAGAGTAAAGAAAAAGGCAAAATGCCAGGTCAGGCGGGTTTACCAAGTCCTTGCGCAACGCGGAGAACACCCGCGGTGACCGGATCACCGGATCACCGCGGGTGTTCCCGCGGAATGTCGTCGCGGAGCGCGCCGCGTCAGCGGCCGTACGCCTCCCTGGCGCGGGCCACCTGTCCCATCACCTGCCACAGCACCCGGCTGCCCGCCGGGACCAGCGAGGGCTCATAGGTCCAGGCGTGCCCCACCCAGGGGTCGGCGAGGTGGTCGTCGGCGACCGGGGTGAGCCGCAGCAGCGACCGCCACAGCGGGTCCAGCACCGGTCCGTACTCCCGGGCGTCCTCCCGGTCGGCCACCATCATCAGGTGCACGCCCACCGAGGGCCCCTCGTCCGCCAGATAGCGCAGCTGGGTCACCGCCCGGTCGTCGAAGCCGTGCGGGAAGTCGTGCACGATCAACAGCTGCTCGGCGGTGTCCAGATCCGGCGGCAGCGCGTCCGCGGCGCCGCTGCGCACCGCCATCTGCACCAGGTCCACCCGGCGGGTGAGTGCGGCGAGCGTCGCGGTCACACCCTGGGCCCCGGCCATCGGGGGCCGCAGCGCGCCCGACTCCAGCAGCGGAGCGTACGAGGCCGAGGCCGATCCGGCCGGGTCGATCACCTGGAGCTGGAACTCCCCCACCGGATAGACGGCCAGCAGCCGGGCGGCGATGGCCACCGCGGTGTCCGAGGCCAGCGTGCGCAGACTCCCGGAGTCCAGCATCGCCCCCTCCACCGAGCCGCTGCGCCCGGCGTCGATCCACAGCCCGCGCTCCAGCGGCAGCCGCACCAGCATGGGGATCCGCAGATCGGTGCGCTCGGGGAGGTGCAGATCGCCCAGACGCAGCGCCATCGGGATCTCCATCGGCGCCTGGTAGCCGTGCCAGACCGGGCCGTCCCAGCGGGCGTAGGCGGGTGGCAGCGCGGGCTCGACCACCTCGGCCTCGGCGGCGAGCTGCGCCAGGTCGCGGTCGAGTGCGGCACGGGCCTGGTCCACCAGGGCGGTGTGCTTGGCCCTGGCGTCCGTGCGGGCGGTGTCGGCGGCGGTGCCGATCCGGGAGCGCGGATCGGAGAGCACCCGGTCCAGCTCCTGTTCCATCCGGGAGTCCGCGAAGTCCACGGCGCTGCGGTATGCCGCGGCGGTGCGGGCCAGGTCCTCGAACATCCCCCAGACCTGGTTGTAGAGCCGCTCGTCCATCGTCCAGCCGGAGGCGTCGCCCGCGACCGGCTGGGCGGGCTGACCGGGCGCGGCCGGCGGTACGGCCGGAGGCGGGGTGGGCGGGGTGGCCGTACGGCGGCCGGGGTGCTGGTAGTCGACCGGGCCACCGGAGCCGGACCCGGCGGGCGGCTGCGCCGGCGCCGGGCTCTGCGGTGGCGCGGGCACCGGGCCGGGGTCGGAGCTGCCGCCCGCGGTGGCGGTCCGGACCCGTCCGTCGTCCCCGGGGCGGGGCGGCGGCTGGGCGACCGAGCGGGCCATGCCCCGGGCCACCGCCTCGTTGATCTCCGCGGCGAGTTCGGCGGCCCGCGGCAGCCCCTGGTCCTGGAGCATCGCGGCGAGCCCGCCCGCGTACCCCTGGCCGACCGCGCGCACCTTCCAGACGCCCTGGCGGCGGTACAGCTCCAGCGCGACCACCGCGGACTCCGCGTCCAGACCGGTGACGGTGTAGCTGGCCACCTCGGCACCGTCCAGCCCGGTGACGGCCGTGAACGGGGCGGCCAGCGCGCCGAACCTGACCGGGCCGCCGACACCGGTCGGCAGTGCGAGCAGCACGGTGACCCGGTGGACGCTCTCGGCCAGCGCGCCGAGGTCGACGGCGAGCCGGTGGTCCGCCGCGGCCTGCTTCGACACCTCGATACCGGGCAGTTGGGGCGAGGCGGGGTGCGCGACCCACTCCGCCCCGCGCACCGTGCCCTGCTCATCGCCGAGTGTCGCCCCGGCCACGATCGGTTGGCCCGCCGAGATCCGGATCTCCAAACGGGTCTGGGGCAGAGGGTGGTTCTGCCCCCGCACCAGCTCGGCCGTCATCGCTGCGTCCCCTCGTCGTGTTCCGCCGTACGCGTCGCGCGTACGGCGCGTACGGATGGTGTGGTGCGGTGTGGGTGGTGCGGTGGTGCCCGGTGCGGTGCCGCGGCCCCGAACACATCGGCCCGGCGGGCGGATGCGCCACCGGGCCGACGGACAGTGGCGTCCTACAGGTGCGGCAGGATGTGCGGCATCAGGTCCTGGAAGGTGCGGCCGTTGGCGGGCTCGCCCACGGCCTTCATCTCCCAGCCGTTGCCCACGCGCTGCACCTTCGCCATGATCTGCGCGGTGTACTGACCGCCACCGGTGAGGGTGTAGCGGGCCAGTTCCTGGCCGTTGGTCTCGTCCACCAGACGGCAGAACGCGTTCTGCACCTCGGTGAAGGTCTGTCCGGTGAAGGAGTTCACCGTGAAGATGATCTGATTGATGTGCACCGGAACCCGCTGGAGGTCGACCAGGATGGCCTCGTCGTCGCCGCCCTGGCCGGCACCGCCGACCAGGTTGTCACCGGTGTGGCGCACCGAGCCGTCATCGCTCACCAGGTGACGGAAGAACACCACATCGGTGGGCTGCTGGTCGGCGAAGAGCACCGCCGAGGCGTCGAGGTCGATCTCCCGGGTACGTGATCCGAACAGCCCACGGCGGGGCGCCGCCTGCCAGCCCAGCCCCATCCGCACCGCGGTCAGAGTGCCCCCGTCGGCCTTCTGCAGGCTGATGGCCTGACCCTTGGACATGTTGACCGTCACGTGCCGTCCCTACTCTCATCTCTCGAAATCCCCGTGGCCGGCGCATGGCGCGGCCCTGGTCCGCCCATCTGTGCGGCCCTGCGAAAACCCTATGCACTGGGGCCGGTACTCCAGCCGGGCGAGCGGCTTTTGTGTCGTTCTTGCAACACAGCGGGAGCACGGCCGGGGCACACCGGACGTCCGGTGTGCCCCGGGGACCGGACGGGTCAGGAGAGCCCGGCCTCCTTCATCTGCCGCAGCTCCTTCTTCAACTCCCCGACCTCGTCCCGCAGCCGGGCCGCCACCTCGAACTGGAGCTCCGCCGCCGCGGCCCGCATGCGGTCGGTCATCTCCTCGATCAGCTCGGCCAGTTCGGCGGCCGGGCGGTCGGTCAGCGCCCCGTCCTGGCCCGCGGCCGCCCTGCCGCCCTTCCTGCCCGCCTTCTGCTGGCCCAGGGCGGGCACCGGCGCCTTGCCCTTGCCCTGGTCCGACTGGCGGTAGCCGGTGCCCAGCAGCTCCTTGGTGTCGATCTCCTCGCGGGCGAGGGTGGCCACGATGTCGCCGATCCGCTTGCGCAGCGGCTGCGGGTCGATGCCGCGCTCGGTGTTGTACGCGATCTGCTTCTCACGGCGGCGGTTGGTCTCGTCGATGGCCTTCTCCATCGCGGGGGTGACCTTGTCGGCGTACATATGGACCTGGCCGGAGACATTGCGCGCCGCGCGGCCGATGGTCTGGATCAGCGAGGTGCCGGAGCGCAGGAAGCCCTCCTTGTCGGCGTCGAGGATGGCGACCAGCGACACCTCGGGCAGGTCCAGGCCCTCGCGCAGCAGGTTGATGCCGACCAGGACGTCGTACTCGCCCGCGCGCAGCTCGCGCAGCAGCTCCACCCGGCGCAGGGTGTCCACATCACTGTGCAGGTACCGCACCTGGATGCCCAGTTCGAGCATGTAGTCGGTGAGGTCCTCGGCCATCTTCTTGGTGAGGGTGGTGACGAGGACGCGCTCGTCCTTCTCGGTGCGGGTGCGGATCTCGTGGATCAGGTCGTCGATCTGTCCCTCGGTGGGCTTGACGACCACCTCGGGGTCGACGAGACCGGTCGGCCGGATGATCTGCTCCACGAACCCGTCGGAGCGGGAGAGCTCATAGGGGCCGGGGGTGGCGGAGAGATAGACCGTCTGCCCCACCCGGCCCAGGAACTCCTCCCACTTCAGCGGGCGGTTGTCCAGAGCGGAGGGCAGCCGGAAGCCGTGCTCGATCAGGGTGCGCTTACGGGAGGCGTCGCCCTCGTACATCGCGCCGATCTGCGGCACGGTGACATGGGACTCGTCGATGACCAGGAGGAAGTCCTCCGGGAAGTAGTCGAGCAGGGTGTGCGGCGGGGACCCGGACTCACGGCCGTCGATATGCAGCGAGTAGTTCTCGATACCGGAGCAGGTGCCGATCTGGCGCATCATCTCGATGTCGTAGGTGGTGCGCATCCGCAGCCGCTGGGCCTCCAGCAGCTTGCCCTGCTTCTCCATCCGGGCGAGCGTCGTCTCGAGCTCGGTCTCGATCCCGGAGATCGCCCGCTCCATGCGCTCGGGGCCGGCCACGTAGTGGGTGGCGGGGAAGACGTAGAGCTCCTGGTCGTCGCTGATGACCTCGCCGGTGAGCGGGTGGAGGGTGGACAGCGCCTCGATCTCGTCACCGAACATCTCGATGCGGACCGCGAGCTCCTCGTAGACCGGGAAGATCTCGATGGTGTCGCCGCGGACCCGGAAGGTGCCCCGGGTGAACGCCACGTCATTGCGCGTGTACTGGATGTCCACGAACCGGCGCAGCAGCTGGTCGCGGTCGATCTCCTCACCGACCTTGAGCGGCACCATGCGGTCCACGTACTCCTGCGGCGTACCCAGGCCGTAGATGCAGGAGACGGAGGCGACGACCACCACATCGCGCCGGGTGAGCAGCGAATTGGTGGCGGAGTGGCGCAGCCGCTCCACCTCCTCGTTGATCGAGGAGTCCTTCTCGATGTAGGTGTCCGACTGCGGAACGTACGCCTCGGGCTGGTAGTAGTCGTAGTACGAGACGAAGTACTCCACCGCGTTGTTCGGCAGGAGCTCGCGGAACTCATTGGCGAGCTGGGCGGCCAGCGTCTTGTTCGGCGCCATGACCAGCGTGGGCCGCTGGAGCTTCTCGATCATCCACGCGGTGGTGGCGGACTTTCCGGTGCCGGTCGCGCCGAGGAGCACGACATCCTTCTCACCGGCCCGGATGCGCCGGTCGAGGTCGGCGATGGCCGTGGGCTGGTCGCCGTTGGGCTGGTACGGGCTGACGACCTCGAAGGGCGCCACCTTGCGTTCGATCTGGGTTACGGGCCGCATGTCCCCCACGGTACGACTCACCACTGACAACGGCGGGCCGGTCGGATGCCGCGGGCACCCCGTAGCCTGGCCCGGACGGGCCACCGGGCGGCCCCCATGGCTTCCCGGTGGCCCCTGACGACTCCGGGACGAAGGGAACCGATCATGTACGAGTACAAGGTGGTCCAGATCCGTGAAGGTCTGATCGGCGGCAAGATGTCCGCCGACAAGGTCGAGGACCTGCTCAACAAGTACGCGGCCGACGGCTGGCGGGTGAAGGCCATAACGAGCGCGGACGTGAAGGGCCGGGTCGGGCCGGGCGCCGTGGAGGGGCTGCTCGTCACGTTCGAACGCCAGCGCGGCTGATCCGGACAGCGCGGACCGTTTCCCCCATCCGATACCTATCCCCGGGTACGGCGCATCTGGGACCCTCTGGCCGTTCGCAAGCGATTCGCGAGTCAGCCGACGCGAGGAGTCCGTATGCACATCCGTCCCGCCGCCGCGTTAACCGGCGCGCTCCTGGGTATGTCCGCGCTCTTCCTCCTCCCCATGACCGCGGCCGGAGCCGCCGGTCAGCAGCAGCACCACCACACGGTCACCGTGGCGCACCGGGGCGCCTCCGCCTACGCCCCCGAGAACACCCTCGCGGCCGTGGACGCCGCCGATGAGCTGGGCATCGACTGGGTGGAGAACGACGTCCAGCGCACCAGGGACGGCGAGCTGGTCATCATGCACGACACCACGCTCGACCGGACCACCGACGTCGAGCAGCTCTTCCCGGACCGCGCGCCCTGGAAGATCTCCGACTTCACCCTCGACGAGATCGAGAAGCTGGACGCCGGGAGCTGGTTCGCCCCCGAGTTCGCGGGGGAGGGCGTGCCCACCCTCGAGGAGTACATGGACCGGGTTTCGGACAATCACCAGAAGCTCCTGATGGAGCTGAAGGCCCCGGAGCTCTATCCCGGTATCGAGCGCCAGACCCTGCGGGAGCTGCGGCGGGAGGGCTGGCTCGACGGCAAGCACCGGAAGCGGCTGGTCATCCAGAGCTTCAACGCGACCTCCATGCGGACGGTGCACGGGCTGCGTTCGGACATCACCACCGGCTATCTGGGCACTCCGGCCGTCGGCGACCTCCCGCAGTACGCGGAGTTCGCCGACCAGATCAACCCCAGCTACCGGACCATCGACGCCGGGTACGTGGCCGCGGTCCACGCGGTGCGCGGCGCCCACGGACGTCCGATGGAGGTCTTCACCTGGACCGTGAACGACGGTCCGTCGGCGGTCGCGGTGGCGCGGATGGGGGTGGACGGCATCATCACCAACAAGCCCGATGTGGTCCGGGACGCCCTGGACGACATCGGCTGACCCGTTCACCGACAGCGCCCCCGGGGGGAACCGTAACCAGGGAGGCGTCGTGGGACCCGGCACCGCCCCGCACAAGGCAAAAGGCAACCAGGGGCGAGCCCCAAAGGGGCCCCCCCACA